>CAZMFM010000098.1:12975-19123 GCA_964565565.1 uncultured Spirochaetaceae bacterium
AATACGACGGTGGTCGATGTCGTGATGACAGCCGACCCGACGGACGATTTGAGCCTTTGGGTGAACTTCGACTACGTCATCACCGGTGGCGAGGACAGGTTGAGGAACGGGCATGCCTACGGAATTTCGGCCGCAGGTCGTCTCGCCCTGACAGAGAACACGGGCGTCTCGAGCCGGGTCGAATGGATCATGATGGAAGATGGTTTTACCGGCACCCAGGCAGGCGGCACAGCCAACCCGACCGACGATATCGAGAAGGTCACCCTGACCGGTACCGTCGATCATGCCTTGTCTGAGCATGTCACGGCTCGGGGGGAAGTCCGTTGGGATACTTTCCTCGACGACGACGGAAGTCAGTTCGCTGGGGATAACAATGACCAGGTCGTCGCACTTGCGGAACTTTTCTTTTCCTTCTAAATGCCGGACCTCGAGCTGGTTCAGTACCTGACGAGGAAATCGTGATTCACGAATTTCCCGTCATCAGAAAATGGGGGCGCGGCGTTTCGGAACGTCGCGCCCCTTCTCTATTCGGACGTGCCTCGGTCGAGGCGCGCACGACGCGCGAAAATGCGTGTGGCTTTAGGCCACTCGCCAGCTGGGTGTGATGCCGAGCTTTTCCATCTTGGCGTAGAGCGTTCGCCGCCCGATTCCGAGCAAGCGCGCGGCCGCCGAGCGATTGCCGTTGCATTCCTGCAAGGCTTGCGTGATCCGATAGGCCTCGGCGAGGTCGAGCCAGGCTCTCAGCGTGACCGGTCGCGTGGCTCCGTCTTCGGTCGTACTCGCACCCTGAATGAATCGCGCAAACTCATTCATGTGGACGGGCATCGACGAATCATTCTGGGGTGGCACTTCGACCTGACGCAGTGCTGGGATTGGTTGGGACATCGTCATGAGCTCTCCTTCGGCCTGGCCTACGCGACCCCGGGAAGAGCGATCGCGCAACCCGGTGGGCTGACTTCAAGTCGATGCAAACACCGTTTCAAATTTCTCACAAGTGGGTCAAATCAAGCACTCCAAATGGGTGTGGGTGTTTACATACGATCGAAGAATCGCGATTCGATGATCTCTGTTTGGAGTCGCCGGTTCGGAAGCGCCGCAGCGCCTCTCGAAGGACCGAAGCGGCGGCCCGCTGGCGAGGCTGCTCGCGGATTCGGCCCCCGTAGAGTGTGGTACCGTCGACTTCGCTGCCCTCCCGCGGGTCAATCATCGACCGCGGGCCAACGCAGACCAACGATAGAGACCAGCCGCGGGCCTGGTCACGGAGAAGTCGAGCCATGAAGAAGATCGAAGCGATCATCAAACCCTTCAAACTCGACGAGGTCAAGGAAGCGCTCAGCCGCATCGGGGTCGAAGGCCTGACGGTGACGGAGGTCAAGGGCTTCGGGCGGCAAAAGGGTCATACCGAGCTCTACCGTGGCGCCGAGTACGTCGTCGACTTCTTGCCGAAGATCAAGTTGGAGATCGTCATCACTTCGGATCTCGTCGAGAAGGTGATCGAAGCGATCGTGGGTGCGGCCAACACGGGCAAGATCGGCGATGGAAAGATCTTCGTTCTTCCGCTCGAGGAGGCGATTCGTATCCGCACTGGAGAACGCGGCGCCGAGGCCGTATAGCGATGAATCAAACCGCTCGGGTCATGCGCCGCCTCGTCGTCTCCTTCCTCTTCGTGGTCGTCGCATCCTCGGCCGGCGCAGATTCGTCGCGCGAGCTGCTCTGGGGCGATACCCATCTTCACACGGCCTATTCCTTCGATGCCTTCCTGAACGGCAATCGCTCGGCCGATCCCGATACCGCCTATCGATGGGCCAAGGGATTGCCCGTCATCCATCCCTACCACCGCGCGCGGGTCCAGGTGAAAGATCCCCTCGACTTCCTCGTCGTGGCGGATCATGCAGAATTTCTCGGTGTCATTCGGGCGCTCTACTACGACGTCCATGAGGGCCCGGGTGCCAAGTTTGCACAACGGATCCGCGATGCCTTTGATAGCGGCCAGGGCGGAGCGATGTTCAAGGGCGTGTTACCGAAGGGCATCGTCGCGCCCGGGGACGCACAAGACCCGATTTCTGATGCCGGCGCGCCGACCGCCTTCGCGTTAGGCGAGTTCGCCGAGCAGATCCGCCAGGATACCTGGGCCAAGACGACGGCCGCGGCAGATCGGCATAACGAGCCGGGAAAATTCACTGCGATGATCGGATGGGAATGGAGTTCGATCCCCTCCGGCGCGAATCTCCATCGCGTTGTGATGACGCCCGCGGACGGAGAGACGGCGCGTCAGTTCATGCCCTATGGGTCGGACGTGAGTTCCTACCCCGATGACCTCTGGGCCTGGCTCGAGAAAACGACGGCGGAAACGGGTGCGGAGTTCGTTGCGATCCCGCACAACCCGAATATCTCGAAGGGCTATATGTTCGGCAAGACAGCGCTGAACGAAGCGCCCTATACGACCGAGAGCGCCCGCACGCGCGCGCGCTGGGAGCCGGTCGCCGAAGTGACGCAATACAAAGGCGATTCGGAGACGCATCCGGATCTGTCCCCGGACGATGCCTTCGCGGACTTCGAAACCTATCCCTTCTATATCCAGCAGAACCAGCAGGCCTACGTGGCGAGTGCCGGCGATTATGCGCGTTCGGCCTTGCGTCGCGGGCTCGAGATCGAAGAACGGGTCGGGGCGAACCCGTACAAATTCGGGATGATCGGTGCGACCGATTCACACTCGGGGTTGGCGGCTTACGAAGAAGACAATTTCTGGGGGAAGATGGCGCTTGATTCTACGCCGGAGACCAAGCCCCTGTTTGGGATCGGGCGAGGCATGACGGGTTGGAATATCGGCGCCGGGGGATTGGCGGGGGTATGGGCCGACGAGAATACGCGTGAAGCGATCTTTGCCGCCTTCCGACGCCGTGAAGTGTATGCCACCACGGGCTCGAGGATGAAGGTGCGATTCTTTGGTGGCTGGGACTTCGATCACAAAGACACGCTGGCGATAGATCTTGCCGCCGCTGGTTATTCGAAGGGTGTCTCGATGGGGGGCGATCTAGCTGGGCAGCCGGAGGCGCCCGGTGGATTGCGAGGACTCTTTGGCGCTGAGGCACCCGAGGCACCGAGCTTCTTGATCCAGGCAGTCAAAGCACCCAATGGGCCCAACCTCGATCGCGTGCAGGTCGTGAAGGGCTGGCTTGCCGAGGACGGGAAGTCACGCGAAAAGGTATACGACGTCGCGTGGTCCGATTCGGATTCGGGCGAACGTGAGCGGGACGCATCCGGTGCCCTGCCCGTGGTCGGAAACACAGTTGATCTCGAGACCGGTCACTACACCAACGACATCGGAACTGCCGAACTCGTCACGGTCTGGACCGATCCAGATTTCCAGTCGAGCGAGCGTGCCTTCTACTACGTTCGCGTTCTCGAGATTCCCACGCCGCGCCACTCGCTGCTCGACGGCATCGCTCTACAAACTGATCCGCCCCCCGAGCAGCCCCCGACCCTTCAAGAGCGCGCCTATACCTCGCCGATCTGGTACACGCCCTGATCCCGTGCCGCAGCCATCATCGCTCCGACGACTCATCCGCGAGCCGATCGTTCACTTCCTGGTGGGTGGCGCGCTCGTGTTCGGCTTCTTGTCCTGGCGGGCGGACGAAAAGACTGTCGAGGCGCCGCCCGATTCGCGCCGCATAGTCGTCGAGCGCGAAGCGCTGCTGGCCTTCGTCCAGGCGAAGACGAAGATCGCTGACGAAGCAAAGGTTCGTCGCGCCTTCGCGAATTTCGATTCCCAGTCACGTCAAGAATGGATCGATCGCTTCGTACGCGAGGAAGTTCTCGTCCGCGAAGCGCGGGAGCTCGGCCTCGACCGAGAAGACCAGATCATCCGTCGGCGCCTGGCCCAGAAGGTCGAGTTCTTGACGCTCGGCCTGCTCGAAAACGAATTGCGCGTCGAGGACGCGGAGCTCGAAGTCTTCTATCGCGAACACATGGAGGACTACCGTGTTCCGACGACGCTGACCCTGACACATGTCTATCTCGCGGTGCGAGATTCCGGCGCGAACGCGGAATCGAACGTTGCGGCTTCGCGGATTCGCGCGGAGTCGCTACTCGCGGCGCTGAACGGGGAAGCCGTTTCGTTTCGTGATGCGATGGGGAGAGGGGATCGCTTCCTCTACAACCGAAATTATGTCGACCGGACGATCGACGAGATTCGAAGTCATTTTGGGGACGAGATTGCGGACGTGATGGAGCGCGTGGAACCCGACGCTTCTCTTTGGCGAGGGCCCTACCGTTCCGAGTTTGGCTGGCACCTGATCCTTTTGACCGAGCGCAACGAATCGCACGTCCCAGCGCTCCCCGAGATCGCTCCGATGCTTCGGGACGACGCCATGCGAGAAAAACGTGAGAGTGTTCTGGGCGATTCGATTGCGGCGCTCATTTCGAAATATCGTGTGGACCAAACGTCCGTCGACAGCTGGAGCGCCAAGCCGGATCCCGCCCGGCCGAATTCCAGCGAAAGCCCTGCGCCCTAACTTTCAGGAAAGCGGCGCCGCTGATCGCGGAGTAGACGGTTGCGAGCTGGCCTCACACTTTGTGGATGAGTCCTTCAGGCCTTCAAGAACGGCGGGGCATTGAAGAGGAAGCTCTTCTCTTCCACACGATTGGCGATCCGCCATCCCTTGTCCGTACGACGATATTCGTCGACATACCAGAGTCCACAAAAAAAGATGTGTTCGTCTTGGCCGGGCAATTTCATTTCCTGCGGATTGAGGCACATCACTCGGCCCGACGCATGATCCGCACCCGTTTCCACCACAATCTGGATATTCGAATTCATGTGTTGGGTGTTCGGGAAGATCTTCATCGCCTTGTGGAGAAACTCGATCGTTTCTTCGAGGTTGCCCTTCGAGCCGCCGAAGGCGCTGTAGTCGATGAAGGCGTCTTCGCAGAAGACATCTTCACGTAGCCGATCGAAGTCCTTCGCGTCGATGATCTGGGCATAGCGATGGATCAGGTCCTGAATCTCGAGGCGATCCGAAATCTCTTGGAGCGAGAGCATCAGTCGAGCCCCAGGACTTGCTCGATTCGATAGAGCCCGGCCGGCCGGCCTAACATCCAGGCTGCCGCGCGTACGGCGCCCACCGCAAAATGTCCTCTTGTCGCCGCACGATGGGTCAATTCGATGCGCTCTCCACGGCCGATGAAATAGATCGTGTGCTCGCCGGGATTATCGCCACCACGCAGGGTTTGAATGCCGATGGCGTCTTTGGGGCGCGGCCCGATATCGCCGGCGCGCTCGAGCACCAGACGGTCCGAGAGTTGGTTGTGTTGTGCTTCGGCGATTGCGGCGCCGAGCGTCAAAGCCGTTCCGCTCGGTGCGTCGCGCTTTCGGCTGTGGTGGAGTTCGAAGATTTCGACGTCGTAGTCCTCGCCGAGCAACCGAGCCGCTTCCTTCGCGAGATGCCCCAAGACATTGACGGACACCGAAAAATTCGAGGCGTGAAGAACCGCAATGCGCTCGGCGAAATGTTCGATCTCCCGCATGCCGGCTTCGTCGAAGCCCGTCGTCCCCGTCACGTAGCGGACTCCGGCCTCCGCGGCGGCCCGCAAGTTGATGAGCGTCGCCGTCGGAATCGAAAAATCGATGGCCAGGCCACAGCCTTCGAGGGCCGCTTTGGGATCGTCCTGTAGAACGACACCGGGAACCAGGGTCTGTCCGAGATCGGGGTGCCCCGGTCGTTCGAGGGCGCCTGCGAAATGCAGTCTCGGTTCGTCTTCGAGTGCGGCACGCACCTCGAGCCCCATCCGACCCTGCGCGCCCACGACCATGACACCGACCGATTCCGTTGTCGGGCTGCCCTCTGTCGGCCTTGTTGGTGTTGTTGGCGCTGTCATCGCTCGATTCCCAGATCCTTCAGAACGACCTTGAGATGTTCCAGATTCGCATCGCTGCAACGGGTAAGCGGCAAGCGGATCTCGCCGTCACACCAGCCGAGTGCGGCGCAAGCTGCCTTGACGGGAATCGGATTCGTTTCGCAGAAGAGGGCATCGAAGAGCGGCAACAGCTGGTAGTGGATCGCCTTGGCGGCGCCGAGGTCGCCAGCCTTGAACTCGCGAACGAGCGCACACATCCGTTCGGGTGCGACGTTGGCGGTCGTCGAGATGA
>CAZMFM010000099.1:0-18970 GCA_964565565.1 uncultured Spirochaetaceae bacterium
CGAACGGCGGAAGGTCTCGACACCCAGCTCGGCACGAACCACCTCGGACACTTCGTGCTGACCGCACGCCTCATCCCCCAACTCCTTGCGGGTGCCCCCGCTCGAATCGTCAACCTGTCGAGCTCCGGTCACCGTCTCTCGCCCTTCCGCTTCGAAGATCCTTTCTTCGAGAAGGAGCCCTACGATAAATGGGTCGCCTACGGCCAGGCCAAGACAGCCAACGTGTTATTCAGCATCGCCCTCGACGCACGTTTCAAGGACCGCGGACTACGCGCCTTCGCCGTCCATCCCGGCGCAATCCAGACCGAACTCAGCCGCCACATGGATCAGGACGACATGAAAGCCCTGCTCGCTCGGCGCCCCGCCAACGAGCCGATGAAGTTCAAGCAGGTTCCGCAGGGTGCCGCGACAACGGTGTGGGCTGCGACCGCGCCGGAACTCGAAGGACAAGGCGGGCTCTACTGCGAAGACTGCCAGGTCGCCAAAGCGTCAGCCAACCCAGACCAGACCAGTGGAGTGCTGGCCTGGGCACTCGATCCCGAGGCGGCAGAGAAGCTCTGGGCTTTGAGTGAGCAATGGTCGGGGCAAACGTTCCCAGCGTAATGCGGGTGGAGCCGCATCCGTCGAGAGACTGCGGCGGCTCACATTGGCTGGCGTGCGTAGTGGGCATCGTTGAATTGTTGGCGTCGCCGATTTAGTCGGCGTCGTCGAAATAGTTGAGGTCACCGTTTCACGAAGGAGTCTTTCGCCATGTATCGAGCGATTTTGGGTTCCCACCGATCTGTTCAAGAGGATTCACTTCGCAGATCCGTTGATCGACCACGCACCGCTGCGCGCCTCGTCGCGAGTGCGCTGACATCCGCCCTGTTGCTCGCGTGTGGCAGCGGAGGAGGCGGCGACGGGACCAGCGACACGACCGCGGGAACCGCGAGCACGTCGACACGCCTCGAGTTCTTCCAGGCAAGCCTCGACGCCGTCGATCCTCGCGACCCAAACACGGTGATCGTGATCGATGCGGCCGCCGCCGAATTCGAGTTTGGTGTCAACGAAGTCGGAGCGTTGCCCGCGATTCGAGCAACCAGCGTGGACATGGTGCTGACCGATGCGGTCATCGAGTATGTCATCTACCCGCGTGATGACGGCACGCTCTATCGTGTTTCGACCGACGCGAGCGTCGAAATTCCCACGCCTGTGCGCGTCTCGAACATGACGGACGCGTTGCCCCTCTGCGACACGGCCGTCGGGCTGGACTTCCAGAAAGCGGAAAACACGCGCTTCGTGTACGGCAGCGACGGCCGGAACTGCACGGGCAGCCTCACCTGGCGGATCGTTTCGCTGAGCGACGACGAGACGACCGCGCCACAAGCCTTTCCCGGGATGCCCCTCTCCCCGCTCGTCGACGGCGATACGGGCGCCCACACGGGTTGGCTGTCGCTGAACGACGGCATTGTGCAACGCCTCGCTGCCGATCTCTCGGTCCAGGCGGGCAACCTGAAGCAGCGCGTGTTTGTTGGTGAGCTCCTGGGCGCAACAGAGGCCGCCGTCTTCGTCGAGCTGGACCGAGGGCTCTACGCCTTCGACCCCGTCTCCGACACATTGACGAATTTCGGCTTCGACTTCAGCGGCCCCTGCCCGTGCACTACATCGTTCGCCGCCGATTCGGAGTTCGCCTATGTGGTCGATCAAGGCGAACTCTTCCGCGCTGATCCGACGAGCGGCCTGGTCGAATCGATCGATGGGCCAATGGAAGCGTTCTCGAACGCGCCACAAAATTTCGACCTGGGTTTCGACTTGGTTCTGGCCGGAACGACACGGGTCGCTTGGAGCTATTTCTCGGATCGGGATGGCAACCCCGGGACCACCGATGACCAGTTGGTTGTGATCCGCAGTGTCGCGCGGGACGGATCGGATGCCTTCGACCTCGACCAGCTCGAACCAGAAATTTTCGGGTTTCTCGGCCTCCTCCCCTTCAGCCCTGTGACATCGGGCGAGTGGATCTTCTTCAACAAGGCCCCCTTGAATCCCGACAACTCGAATGATGTGCGCGCGAGCGCCGTCGCCCAACGACTCGACGGAACCGCGACCCTGGTTCGCGAGGATTCGATCTGGATCGGCAGTTCGGTCCGACCCGCGATTGCACCCGAACTGGGCCTCCCTGCGAGCTATTTGACACGGGCGGACGACCTGCCCGCTCTATTGAGTCTCGGCACCGGAGGCGTGGTCAGCCTCACCAGCGTTGACGCTACGAACCCCGCCGCACCGGACGTCTTGCTAGGTCAGCTCCCCGCGCGAGGTGATCTCGCATTCGCCCTGCCGGGCTTCGGGCCCGAGCGGATCGGCCTGATGATCTCATCCGACGGGGCCGATGGCTATCAGTCAGACGCCATCTATTGGGTGGACGGAGCGGCGAATTCCCTGAGCGTGCTGACTAATACCATGTCGGTGAACGAACTCCCGGCACCGCTCTTCTAGCACGCAACCCGCAGTTTCTACCCGCCTCGAGCCTCTCGGAGCCACCGTACGAATCGAAAGGAAAAACATGCTCGACCTTCCCGACTCCTTGCTCAAGCGAATCGCCCTCTTCGTGCTCGCGATCGTCTTCACTGCCGCCGGCGCCAATCATTTCGTCAATCCCGAGTTCTACATTGCCATCATGCCCGACTACCTCCCGGCTCATTCCGAGCTCGTAGCGCTGAGCGGCGTGCTCGAAATTCTCGGTGGCCTGGGCGTCCTGGTTCCGCGCACCCGAAGTCTGGCGGGTTGGGGGTTGGTCGCGCTGCTCGTTGCCGTCTTCCCTGCGAACCTTCACATGGCCCTGAACCCCGAACTCTTTCCGGATGTTTCGTCCGCCGGCCTCTACTTCCGACTTCCGATTCAATTCGTCTTCATTGGCTGGAGCTACTGGGCCACCCGGCCTTGAAGGCCGACTGGAAGCGGCCGACATGAGCGACGGCGTGACCAGGCGACTGAGGCTCGATGCGAGTTCGCTTCTCAGCCTTCCCGAAAAAGATCTCGCAAAGCGACGCGTCGACTCTTCTCGTCGACCTGCGATCGATCGTCGCCGTCACCGTCACCGTCAAAGGCCATCTCATCCAATTGCTGAACGCGAAGCTCTTCTGGTCCGACGAGCCAGAAGTCGCCTTCAGCCATCGCTTCGAGCGCGGGACCGCCATCGATGTTGAGGGGACAGATATCACGCCGCTCCTCGATCTCCTCCAACTCGTTCTCGAAGATGACGCGCAGCGGCAAGCCCTGCGAGCGGCAAATGGTTGGGCGATCTTGATAGATCCTGCATGCACCTTCACGATCCAGAAAGGCACAGGCCCCCACTGGGTGAGGATCGGCACGGCTCAACAAATCCCCATGCCCACGACGGATCTGCTCGGCCTCGATACGCGTAACCGTCAGATCGTCGAGACAACAGGCCGAACAACCTCGCCGACACTGAAGACGCTCTGCATGAAGTTCTGACAAGCGGCGAACGCCCAGATCGATTTCGCGGTAGAGATTCTCGAGCGCCCTCAGAGCGCCCTCAACCGAATCAGCCGAAGACACCTTTCTCCTTCAACGATTCGATTCGGGCTTCGTCATAGCCGAGCGTCTCACTCAATACCTGCGCGCTCTGTTCGCCGACTTCCGGCGCTTTGGTCGGCGGAACGAGATCTTCGTCTCGGAAGCGAACCGGAAAGGGCAGCATGTCGGCGCCATGCACTTCATGGGGGTAGAGGGGAAACCGGTCTTTGAAATGAGGATCATCGACGATGTTCTCAGGCGTGTTCACCGGAGCAATCGGAATATTCTTCTCATTACCGAGAGTGATCCAATCCTTGCAGGTTCGCGTCTTGATGATTTCACGAAGCTCGGATTGAAGCTCGCGGTTGTTGCGCGCATGGTCTGCGAATTTCGAACCCGGCCACTTCTCGAAGAGGTCCATCCGATCCACAGCCTCACAGAAGTTCTTCCAGAGCGACTGCTCGGAGCACATCAGGATCACGACACCATCCTTTGCGTCGTACATCTGATAGCGAACCCCTTCTTTCATTCCCTTCGTTCCGACCGCACGTCGCTCGTAGTCGTCTGATGCGTTCCCAGTGACCACATCTTCGGGTCGGCGATAGGCGAGATGGGATTCGGACCGATACCAGTCCATGTAGGCGGCCGCATCGGACTGGCCGACCTCGAGAAACGAGCCCTCCCCCGTTTCTCTTGCGCGAATGATCGCGGCAAGAATCCCGAAGGCGCCGAAGATCGGACCAGCATGAATTCCGATCGACGCGTGCTCCGGGATATAGCAGTAGCCTTCCTCGTCATAGGCGGGGTTGACGATGCCCGCCCAGGTATCAAAGGCGATGCCATGTGCCGGAAGCTTCTGATATGGACCGCTCATTCCGTAGCCGGACAGATTGCAGAAAACGATCTTGGGATTGAGCACCTTCAGGTCGTCGTAACCGAGATCGCGCCTGGCCAACGATCCAGGGCGCATCGCCTCGACGACGCAATCAGCCGTCTTGACCAGCTCCTTGTAGATCTCGACCGCTTCGGGATTCTTCAGATCGAGGACCAGACTCTTCTTCCCTCGATTGAGGTGGAGATGCATCAGCGAAACGCCTTCGACGATCGGCCAGGTCATCTGCCGGATATAGTCGCCGGCGGGGGGCTCGACCTTGATCACATCCGCGCCCAGATCGGCGAGATGGGTTGTTATTCCGGCCGGTCCGAGCATGGAACTCTCGATGACCCGAATACCGGAAAGCGGCTGGGGGCGTGACGCAGACATTGGCAATTCCTGTTCTTTCGATTGGTCGGCGCGACCGAGTTGTCGGACATGCGATGTTGAACTGGATCGTTGCCAACGTACCCCGCTCGTGCATGGACATCAATTCAGGAGTCGGTCCCGGCCGGGGTGGATCCGCGGCCTGTTCCGCGGCCTAGCTTTTTCTCTCCTCGACGAGCAGATTGAAGAGCACCCGGACTATTCCGTATTCGAGTTCGATCGCTGTGGCGCGGCTTCTTTCACGAATGCCGCCCGGTCAAGGGTGAAACACTTCCAGACGATCGGCGGGTAGCGTTCGAGAGGAGGCGCGTGCCCAGCCATTGGCGAACTGTCAGCGGCCAGGACATGAAAGGCGCGACAGCCCTCCCTGCGAAATTCGCGGCAACCCCGCAGCCGCCGGATGCCGTCAACGTGCTGCGCAAATCGTTCGAGAGATCTGCGAATGGCGCGAGGGCGTTGTCTCTTCGGGGACAAAACGATTGCGGAGCATCGCCCTCCGCGCGCGAAAAAGACGGTCGCTCGAGAGACGTCGGGCGCGCCTCCGACCGTCTTCCGCCGGTGGCGATCACAGAACCGTTCAAAGCCTTACAGGGGAGAGTCCTTCCCCCGGCGCCCCGGGCACTCACCGCCCGCGCCAGGTCGAGCCACACGCCAGCGATCACCACCGAGGCCAGTGCAAGCAGTCAACGAATCCGACCTGGCCACAACGCCTTCGGGGAATTCTGTCTGACGATCATCTTCCTTCGAATCTCGAACGAATTTCTCTCGAGGATCCGGAACCAAAACAGGGGATCGAGCGTATTGCGTAACAATGACCAACCAACCCTACGTTGCCGTGCAATCCACTCCATCCTCCACTCACCAGCCGACGCCCACCCTGCGGAGCCAGGAAGCGGCTCTGTCAGGCAGTCCGAGTTCCGCCGCAGCGAACGAGCCGGCCATGCTGGAACTGCTCGTTCAGATCACGTTGCGGCTGCGGCTGCGCGGCGTCGACATCGAATCGTCAACGGGGTTATCGGGTCGAGAGTTGGACCTGATTGCGCTGCTCACTGAATCGGGCCCGACCAGCGTCAAGAGTCTCGTCGCGGATCTCGGTCTGCCTCGAAGTACGATGACCGCCATCGTCGACCGACTCGAGGCGCGCGGACTCGTCAATCGTCTACCGAATCCGGAGGATCGTCGTTCGGTCATCCTGCAAGCAACTCCGGTCGCGTTCGACGCCCTGCTTCGTTATCGCGAGGGGATGAAGACGTTTGCCAAACATCTCGAAGGATTGCTCGAAGACGACGAACAATCCCAGCTGATCCGACTGATCGAGAAGATCGCCGCCTCGCTTTAGGCACTCGCACGCGGCCCGCGATTCTTTGTGCCGCTCAGGACCTGGCGATCAGTCCTTCCCGATAGTCTTCCGGCGCCTCGTAGCCCATCAGATTCAAGACAGTGCTCGCCAGGTTGGCCAGCCCGGCGTCCGGCATTTTTGCCTTCAATCGAAAACTAACACTCGGCGCATAGATGTGTAAAGGGACCGGATTGAGGGTGTGACTCGTCTTGGGCCTGATCCGGCCGCTCGCATCCACGACCGGTTTGCCCGTCTTCTTATCGAGTTCGACCATGCAATCCGCGTTGCCGTGATCCGCGCTAACGATCAACGCACCACCGAGCGTCTCGATCACCGGCATCAAGCGCGCCAGCTGAAGATCGACCGCTTCAACCGATTGGATCGCTGCCCCGCGATGGCCGGTATGTCCGACCATGTCGCCATTGGCATAGTTCACCCGCGCATGGCGATAGTCGCCAGTCTGCAGCGCCTCGATCAGCCGATCCGTGATTTCGGCCGACTTCATCCATGGACGTTCCTCGAAAGGCCTCGTATCGGACGGGACCTCGACGTAGGTCTCGACCTCCTCGTCAAAGGCGCCACTCCGATTGCCATTCCAGAAATAGGTGACATGCCCAAATTTCTGCGTCTCGCTGATCGCGAGCTGTCGCAAACCGGCGCGCGCCAGGTGTTCGCCTAGCGTCCGATCGATCGCGGGCGGTGTCACCAAATAATTGGATGGCAAGCGCAGGTCGCCGTCGTATTCCATCATTCCCACATAGAGCACATCAGGCCGAGCACCACGATCAAAACCATTGAACTCGTCGGCTTCGAATGCCTGGCTGATCTCGATCGCACGGTCTCCGCGAAAGTTGAACAATACGACGGCATCACCATCGACGATCCGACCGATCGGTTCGGCATCACCGGCCACGACCACGAACTCCGGCAACATCTGGTCGCCAATTCCCGGCGTCTCCCCGCGATAGGTCTCGATGGCCTGGCGACACGACGCAAAGCCACGCCCCTCGCCTCGAACATGCGTCTGCCAGCCCCGCTCGACCATCGACCAATCCGCCTCGTAGCGGTCCATCGTCGTCGTCATGCGACCGCCACCCGACGCAATTCGGTAGTCCCGATCGGGCCTTCCGGAAATCGTCTCGAGCAACTCTTCGAGTGCGTCGACATAGTCGAGTGCGCTGGTCTCTGAAACATCGCGGCCGTCGAGCAGACAATGAACCCGAACTCGGCGAATCGATTCCTGATCGCAACGGCGCAGCAAGGCAAAGAGATGGTCGATATGACTGTGGACGTTCCCGTCTGAGAGCAGCCCCAGGAAGTGCAGTGTCGATTGGCGTTCACGGACATATTCCGTCAGCGATTGCCAGGTCCCCGCATGCTCTCCCTCGAAGAGCGAGCCATCGGCAATGGCCCGACCGACCAATTTTGCGCCCTGATCGAAAATTCGACCGGCACCGATCGCATTGTGCCCGACCTCGCTGTTGCCCATGTCGTCGTCACTCGGCATTCCGACCGCTTTGCCGTGCGCGACCAACTCGCGGGTGGGCGTCTTGTGGGCCAACCAATCAAGGGTCGGCGTGCGCGCCAGCCAGACGGCATCGGATTCATCGCGGCGACCGCGACCGACGCCATCCATCACACAAACCACAACGGGCCCGGAAACTCCGGGAAACCCTGCGCTCTGACGAAGTGTCCATTCACTCATTGGTTGCCGATCGCCCCTTCCAGTTGTCTCTGCCCGCGGCCACGCTTGCCAGCGGATGATAGACTCGACATCCGATCCGCCCAAGGAAGACCGTGAGACCGTGATCGAAAAAGCTCTGAAATCAATCGGGTTGATACTCCTTCTCGCGGCTTGCGCCACGAACCCGGAACCTTCCATGCCTGCGGCGCATTCGCCCGAAGTGGCGGAGAGCTCGCCGGTGGCAGAACGCGGAACAAGCGATTCTGAGGCCCGAACCGCGGCCGAGTCATCGGATGTTGAGAACTCAGAAGGCGCGCACGGCCACCCGGGCACGCAAGACGCCGATGAGCCGACCGAAGACGGCACGAAGGAAGCGCAGAGCGAGGGAGGGGCCGAGTCCGACGAGGACGGACATCCACAAGAGGAGGAGTCGCACCAGCCAGGGCGGATCGTTCTCAAGACCGTCTACGACGATAAACGGGTCGGTGATAGTCAGAGTTCAGGCATCGAAGCCGAACTCGGACTGGTCAAGGACCCGGCGCTCCTCGAATACGTGCGTAGCATCGGCATTCGCCTGGTTCGTCATGCGCCACCACGCCCCTTCGACTACGAGTTCCAGATCGTGGATCAGAGCGTTCCGAACGCCTTCGCCTTGCCCGGCGGAAAGATCTATGTCTCCCGTGGGCTCCTCGCACTCGTGGCAAACGAAGATGAATTGGCCGGGGTCATCGGGCATGAAATCACGCACGCCGCAGAACGCCACTCCGCAGCTCGAATGGACTACTCGCGACGACTGAACCCATTCACCATCGGGTATCTCCGCGCGGGTGCGATTGCCGCCTATAGCCGCGAACAAGAAAACGATGCCGACCGGGGTGGGCAGATCATGGCCGCGCAGGCCGGCTACGATCCGGCCGGTATCGCCCGTTTCCTTCGCAAGCTCGACGCGTCGGAACGTTACGAAGTGGGCTGGTCTCGGCTCCCCTACTTCCTCGCAACCCATCCGACCAGCCCCCAGCGCTCCGCATTGGCGAGCGATCGTGCGGCCGGTATTTCCTGGGAGCGCCAGCGCGGCCTCGCAGAACATCTCCCACTCGACTACTACGAAATGATCGATGGGTTGATCCTTGGAGAGAATCCTGAAGGCGGCCTCTTCGAAGATGGCCGCTTCGTCCACCCCGAGCTCGGTTTCTCGATTCGATTCCCCAAAGGTTGGACGACGATGAACGCACAAGACGCCGTCTCGGCGCTCTCGCCGGGGCGGGATGCACAAGCCACCCTGACCCTTGAAGGCACGGGAACGGACATCGACAAGGTCGTGGACGAGTTCATCAAGAACGAAGTCGACGGCATTCGAGTCCGCATTCGCGAGCGAAAACATGTCCAACTCGGAAACCTACCGGCCGTTCGGATCGAGGGGAGTGCCTCGACGGGCATGGTCGGACTCGCGCACCAAATGACCTTCGTCGCATACGAAGGATTGATCTTCCGGCTCTCGGTCGTGAGCTTGTCGAGTGCTTCAGCGAAATATCGCGGGCGTGGGCGCGCCTTCGCCCATAGTTTTCGCCCTCTCGATAAAGCCGGCATCTACTCGCTCGAGGTCACGCGACTTCGGATCGCACGGGCGTTACCCAATGAAACCCTGCAAGAACTTTCCGAGCGGACCCATAACGACCTCGAGGTCGTCTACACCGGCGTGATGAACGATATCTATGCGTCAACGACTCTGGAAGCGGGAACGCCGATCAAGATTGGACTGGCAGAGCCCTATCTCCCGAAGCCCAAAGAACAAGTGGAAGACGAGGCCGACGCATCGACGGAGCCCGGGACAGAAACGGATTCGGATGAGGATCCAGAGACCGCGCCCTAAACGGCGTTTTCGCCAGACTCTTCCCCGGCACGCATAGAGTCATTGGCGAGCCGACGAATGATTCGCTCGAGACGGGGGTTTGCCTCGAGTATTCGCCTGAATCGCCCTTCGCCTAACACGACGAGCCAGCACTTCCCAACCGAGACGACGTCACAGGCCGCCGGTTGTCCTTCGATCAGAGAGAGCCCACCAAACACGTCACCGAGGGCAAAGCTTCCGAGTTCCTTGCCCTCCCGCCGATCGATTCGGGATAGCGTGCCCGCGAGTACGACAAATAGCCCGTCGGCGACCTTCCCCTGTTCTACCACACGGGTTCCGTCCTTCACTTCGAGAATCCTGAATTGACGAGCAACCGCTTCGCGCTCAGCATGAGCGAAGGCGGCGAAGAAGAGATTCGTTCGAATCTGCCGATCGATCATGCGCGAACGCAAGAATCGAAGCAGGCTCTTCGCAACCGAGGGCTCGTTTCCGATCAGCTCCCAGAGCACGCGACGATCGATCGCAAGCAACTTCGTATCGACGATTGCTTCGATCGTTGCGCCGCGAGGCTGTTTGGTCAGGAGACCGATCTCGCCGAAAAAATCGCCATTCTCGAGCACGGCAAGTTTTCGCCGTCGCTCACCTTCCGCAATCGGAACGACCGCCCCGGAGACGATGACGTAGAGACTGTTGGCAGCGTCACCTTGACGGAACAAGACCTGTCCGGCTTCGAGTGAAACGACGCGGACCTTTCGGATCAGGGTATGGAGGCTGGCTGGATCGAGATCACCAAAGAGCGGCGTATTGGCCAGCTCATTTCGCAGCGTCGCGCCGCGCTCGCCGGCGACCGAACTCGACTTTGCCTTCTTGTCCGCGGCGGTTGGCAGCGAGACCGCCTGCGCCGCTGCAAGGGCTTCGGGACTCTCGCTCGGACTCCATTCGTCGAGACGAAGATCGGGAATCACATCGCCTCCATCGGACGACATCGACTCGATGGGAATTTCATTGACTCGCCCCGGCTCCGCGCCGGCAAGCTGAACCGATTGTGCGCCGGGCACGACCTCGGTCAGGAGCAACGTCTCGAGCGGTGCATCGGTCGACTCGTCTGGATCTTCCTCGATCAGGCTCGAACCGAGATCACTCGGTTGTCCATTCATGTAAAGGAGGTCGAGCGTCTCGAGGGTTTCGGCATCACCGGGGGCAACTGCCAAGATCCCCTTGCAGCTGGCGATCGCATCGAGCACCAGTCCCTGATCGACCTGCAATTCGAGCGCGCGCCTGAGTGCGACCAATTCCCCCGTGAAGTCCGAGGCAGCATGCATCAAGCGCGCAGCCCGGCGCGGCCAAGCGGAGGCGGTCGGCTGCTTGCGCGCAAGCAGACTGAGCGCACCGAGTGCGGCGTCAAATTTCTTCGCTTTAAGCGTCTGCGCCAAGCGTTGTTTCAGAGCTTCGATTGTCGGCATCGGCGTCCTTATCGCCCCATCAAAGCCTTGCCATAAACGCAGAAGTGCTGCTCACGCATGAAGACGTGAAGAGGGGATTTCAAATTGATCGGAAGATAAAGAGGAGATCCGCGTGATCGCGATCACGGCCTGCCCAACTCGATCTCCTCCGTGGGCAACCAGGGACCACGGCAATCCGCCGGCAGGCGAGTCGACATGAGTGGGCAATCACTCAGGTCAAATAGGCGGTTTCGTTCAAACTCTTGACGCTGCGCGCGGCGTCCCGTGAGATCAAGAATCGATGGCCGCTCGCATAGCCCACATCGAGAAAAATGAACTCCGATAGACCCAACACCCGGGCGGCGTAGACGTTCACGACGGATCCATGACAGAAGACGGCGACGCGCTTCCCGGGATGTGTGTCGGTCCACTCATCGAGTGCCGCATTCACTCGTGCCGACGCGTCTGCGAGATGATCGCCTTCTCGATATTGATCGAGCCGGCGGCGGTAGGCGAGCGGGTCGCGAACCCGTTCTTCCTCGAGCGTGACATAGCGGCTCAATAGCGGGTTCACATCGCAGAGCCGATCGTCGATTTCGACAGGCCGGCCCAATTTCCGAGACGTCGCTTCGGCGGTTTGTCGCGCACGCAGGGCAGGACTCGAAACCAATCGATCGGGGGGATTGCGAGAGAGCCATTCGGCGACCGCGCGGGACTGTTCGAATCCGGCCTCACTCAGCGGTGGGTCCGCGGGCGTGCCGTCGATTCGCTCTTCGGAAATCGGATGGGCGTGGCGAATCAAGACGAGTTCCATGCCCAAACGCTAGCGCCCATCGGGCAGACGTTCGGAAGACGCATGGAATCGCCGGCTGGCGCCTGAAATTCTCGCTACGTTTCGAATGCGAGGCGATCAGGGCCTACAACGCGAAAGGACGATTCGAAATGATGGTTTCCATGGAAATTCGGACGCTGGATCGCAAGCGGGCGCCAAGACGCCAGGGCGCTCATTGGGTACTCGCTCTGATCGTGGGTCTCTGCAGTCAGGGCTTGGCCAACTCTCCGGCGAATGCGCAAGAAGAGGCGGCGGGAGAGCAAATCGAAGCGCCGGCCGGGGGCCAACCGTCGGTGGTCGCTCAATTCACGACGGGGGTCGAGAATCGTGAACCCGTCGACCAGATCACCTTCGTCGAAAGCGGCGTGGAGAAAATTTTCTTCTTCTCGGACCTGCGCGGCCTGGCCGGACGAACGGTCCAACACCGCTGGATCTACGGCGGAGAGATCGTCGCAGAGGTCAACTTCGAAGTTCGTGGTCCACGCTGGCGGGTCTGGTCGAGCAAGGAACTCTTGCCCGACTGGATCGGCGACTGGACGGTCGAAATCGTCACGCTCAACGCCGCAGACAACGCAGACAATGCTGGCGATGACGGGGACGGGGACGGGAGTGAGGACAACGACGGTGAAGTGATCGCGGCCGAGACCTTTACCTACTCTGCACCGGACGCTTAGTCCAACTCGCGCCAGGTCCCGAAGAGCGCGGTGCAACCACGCGCTCGTTTCGCTTTCGCGTCCCATCGAGAATCAGATCAACCCGCGAGCGAAGCAGGCCGGCGAGTTCGCCCCCAGAACACCGCTGCCGCAATCCAGTAATCAGTCCGCTCTCAATCGCGTCCACCAGCATTTCGGCCATCGCGATCGCATCGATATCTCCGCGAACACGTTCTCTTTTCTGCCAACGCGCCAGGGCCATCTCCAACGGCTGCGTGGCTTCGATCGATCGTGAGCTGGCTCTCCCGGATTCGCGCCAGGCTTCCAGTCGCGCTTCACGATCCTCTTCCAGCGAGACAAGGTGGGCGACTCGACCGCAGAACGCCCTCATCGCAGGTCGCAGCCCGCGCTCGGAAAGGTCGGTCGACGATTCCCTGAGAGCCGAATCGACTTCGCCCCGTACCCAGGCCTCGGCGAGCGCGCCTTTGTTCGCGAAGTAATTGAAGAGCGTGGCCTGCGAGACCTGGCTCAGACGAGCAATTTCACCGAGGTGTGCCGGGCGAATCCCCTGGCTGCGAAAAACAGAGATCGCCTGAGCAAGAATCCGCTCCCTGGTCTGGCGCCTCTTGCGCTCTCTTAAACTCGACTCAGTACGTTCCATGGTTGGACCTCATCGATTTTTCGCCGTCACGACTATTTTTATAATATCTATAAAATTTTCTCACGCCACCTCGACTGCCTATTTTTATACTTACTATAATTTTTTAGATACCCTTCTTTTGATCGTCATCCATGCCTCAGCATCCCAGCCTCTTCCCGACTTGCTAAGGTGCGCGCCGCGCCGGCCAGAGTCCATCAATGGGCTACAAGGAAACGAATGACGACCAATTCAACGGGAGCCGAAAAGACACCCATCGACGACCTGATCGGACGACTGGCTCTCGACCCCCTCGACCGCGATCTCTTTCTAGGCGAACCCGGCCGTGGCCAGGGGCGGCTCTTTGGCGGCCTGGTTGCGGGTCAATCCGTCATGGCCGCCTTCGCAACGCTCGACGAGGGTGGCGCCGGCGATGAGGCGCCCGGCAGCTTGCTGCATTCAATCCACGCCTATTTCCTGCGGCCCGGACGCTACGACCTTCCGATCCGCTTCGTCGTCGACCGAATCCGGGACGGCCGGACCTTCACGACCCGTCGTGTCGTCGCGCATCAAGGCGGCGAGGCGATCTTCAACATGGCCGCCAGCTTCGCGAGACCTGAGGAAGGCATGAGCCACCAAAGGCCGATGCCCGAAGTCGGTTCGCCTGAGGGCCTCGAAGAGTGGACGACCCTGCGTGCGCGACGGATGGGAATTCCCGAGCCCGAGACCTTCGACAATCCCATCGAAATTCGCGTTGTCGACAGCGGTGCCTTTGTGGACGACCGACCTCAGGATCCCGTGCGCCAGCTTTGGATCCGACCGCGGGGCGTGATTCCGGACGACAACGCCCTGCACACGGCCATTCTCGCGTACGCAACCGATCGAACGCTCATCTCCACAGCGGTCGTCGCTTCGGGGCGGGTAATGGGAAAGGACGTGATGGGCGCAAGCCTCGACCATGCGATCTGGTTTCACCATCCGATTCGCTTCAATGATTGGCTGCTCTATTCCTCGGTCAGCCCGATCTCCCACGCCGGGCGCGGACTGATCTTCGGCTCACTCTACGAACAGGACGGGACCCAGCTCGCCTCGGTCGCCCAGGAGGCGCTGATTCGCATCCGCCGGAAAAGGAAGAAATGACCTAACGAGGGGCTTTCGTTTTTTCTACCCGCGGAGCGAACTCGATCGCCCGCACCTCGCAGAGTCCGTCGTCGACCGAGGCCTCGACCTCAAAGGCGTACTCGGCGACTCGGGCAGCCGCCATCACGTCGGCAGCCACACCTTCCAGAATGACGAGCGTCGCCTCGGAGCACGCGAGCCGAAGCGTCGACACGTCGCGCCCCATCGAGACTTCAGCATCGGCTTTCGCCTTGTTGATCGCCGACAAGGCCGCCATGGCGACATCGAAACTCTCCGCGTGTCCAGGCGCTTCGATTTCTGCAAATTCAGAATCACCGGGCCATGACGCACGGTGGATGCTAGGCGAAGCGCCGTCGTCCTTTGCGAACGCCCAGCTCCACACCTCTTCCGTGATATAGGGCAGCACCGGCGCGAAGAGCCGAAGCAGCACAGATAGACCCAAGCGCAGCGACGCGACAGCAGAGCCGCTCGCCAAAACCTCGTCCCCAGTCGCGCCGTCCGCAAACGCCCGCGCCCGCACCTTCGCAAGCTCGAGGTAGGTGTCGGTGAAGTTCGTCCAGAAGAACGTTTCGGTTTCTGAAAGCGCATTCGCATATCGAAATTCTTCGAAATTCTTCGTCGAATCCTCGGCAAGCTTCCGTAACTTCATCACGAATGCTCGGTCGAGCTCTTCCGTGATCTTCGTCGCTTCTCCGGTCTGCGATAAAACGAATTTCGCGGCGTTGAAGATCTTCGTCACCAGACGTTTGCCGACTTTCCAGACGTTCTCATCGATCGCGGTATCCGCGCCGAGCCGCGCACTGGCCGCCCAATAGCGCGCAGCATCCGCGCTGTACTTTTCGATCATGGGCAGCGGCGTCAACACGTTGCCCTTGCTCTTCGACATCTTCTTGCGGTCCGGGTCGAGAATCCAACCCGAGATCAACGTGTGGTGCCAGGGAACGACATCCTCGTGAAGCATGGCCTTGGCGATCGTATAGAAGGCCCAGGTGCGAATGATGTCATGCCCCTGCGGCCTGATGTCCGCGGGAAAGAGTCGCTGGTGACGATCGGGGTCGTCGATCCAATGGGAACTGATCTGCGGCGTCAGCGAACTCGTGAACCAGGTGTCGAAGATGTCGGAATCCGCCGTGAATCCGCCGGGTTGATTGCGTTGCGACGCTTCATAGCCCTTGGGTGTATCCGTCGTCGGATCGACGGGAATGGCCTCGGGCTCTGCCACGATGGCGCGGTCGTATTCGGGATGCCCGTCGGCGTCGAGGGGATACCAGACCGGAATCGGCACACCGAAATAGCGTTGTCGCGACAAACACCAATCGAAGGCGAGATTCTCCGTCCAGTCGCGGAAGCGCGCCTCCATATAGGCGGGATGCCATTCGATCGCTGCACCCTTCTCGAGCAGATCCTCTTTTCGATCCAATAGGCGGCAAAACCATTGGCGGGTCGGAAGGAATTCGAGGGGACGATCGCCCTTCTCGAAAAATTTGACGGGATGCTCGATCGGCTCGGGCTCTTCCTTGAGTGGTGCACCATTTCCGGTCGAACTGGCATCGGCCTCACGCAGCATCGTGACGATGTCCGCTTGCGCGCGTTTGATCGGCTTCCCAGCCAATTCGGCGTAGGCGGCGTTGGCCTTGGCGACCTCGAGGCTCTCGTAGGGTGCTTCAGCGAAATCGATCGGCCGTAACCGGCCATCGGGACCAACCACCTGCCGCAGCGCCAAGCCTTCCTCGCGCCACCACTGCACATCCGTTTGATCACCGAAGGTACAGACCATCAGGATCCCTGTGCCCTTCTCAGGATCGGCCATCTCGCTCGGGAAGATCGGAACCGGCGCATGAAAGAGCGGCGTAATCGCGCGCTTTCCGAAGAAGGGTTTGTATCGGTCATCGTCGGGATGGGCGGTGACGCCGACACAAGCGGCCAATAGTTCGGGGCGAGTCGTCGCGATCACAAAAGAAGCGTTCTCCCCCTCTCCCGTATCTTCCACCGCGAATTCAATCTTGTGATAGGCGCCGGGCATGTCGCGATCTTCGACTTCTGCCTGGGCCACCGCGCATTGAAAGTCGACGTCCCACATCGTCGGGGCGTCGGACGTGTAGACCAGTTCTTTGTCGAAGAGATCGAGAAAGGAATGCTGCGCGGTCTTGCGGCAATGCTCGTCGATCGTCTGGTACTCCTGACGCCAGTCGACGGACAAGCCCACGCGATGCCACAAAGCGCTGAATGCGGCTTCGTCCTCTTTGATCAAATCGAAGCAGGCCTCGATGAAGTTGGGGCGCGAGACCAGGCGCGCGGGCTTCTTCCGAACCTTGGCCGAAGCGGGTTCCAGTTTGAGACCTTCTTCGTAGGGAGTATTCGGGTCGCATCGGACATGAAAGTAATTTTGAACACGCCGTTCGGTCGGGAGCCCATTGTCGTCCCAGCCGAGGGGATAGAAAATATTCATCCCTGTCATTCGCTTGTAGCGTACGACGACGTCGGCCTGCGTATACGAAAAGACATGCCCGACGTGAAGCGAGCCCGACGCCGTCGGCGGCGGCGTATCGACGACAAAGGTCTCTTCGCGAGAGCGAGTCGGGTCGTAGTGGTAGACGCCGTCGCGTTGCCACGTCGCATCGAGCCGCCCCTCGACCTCCGCTGCATCAAAATGCTTGGAAAGCGCAGTCGGATCGATCGCACGCACGCCGGGGAGCGAACTGGCCGAATCTGCGAGTGTCGATGAACCGGCGAGTGTCGGCGAACCCACGAGTGTCGGCGAACCCTTGAGTGTCGTTCCGTCCGGGCTCTTCGACTCGCTCATCTCGCTCTCTCACTGACCTCTTTGATTCGTGGTGGCGCGGCAGCATAGCGTCAGCGCGCCCCCACGTCGTTCGCCATGTTTTCACCGGAGCGTGACTCGGGCATATACCCGGAATCGCCATTCCGATTCGGAACCGCGCCCCCGCGTCCTTGCGTGACGATGATGTTCGACCGAGAAGCCGGCCATGCTGTTTCGCAAAAAAGAGAAGAACGCCAAGCCCGGATCAACCTCGTCGAAGGCGGATTCGGACAAAGCAGAGGTCGCCGGAGAACCGATCGCCGCGGATCGAGCCCTCGACTTCATGGCTGAGATGCTGCGAATTCTAGGTGAGCGCGCCTTCGACATCGGCTCGAAGTCCGCATCCGAGATCGAACTCTTCTTCGAGACCTGGGCGCGTCATCTGCTGGTTGGAATCCGACCTCCGAGTCGAGATCCCTTGAGCGATGCCGACAACGCTGAAGACGAGGATCGAAGCGCTGCCAAGCGCGACCTGCCCGGCCTCCGCCTCGCCCTGCGTGAGCATCGAGACTCGGAGAAGGACTACGTAACGACCGCGCTTGGCGACTTCCGAGACGCAACCTGGTCCTTCGTGAGCGGACTCCGACGGTCGCTCTCGGCGGAACAAGGCTCGGATCGTCGAATCGCCCATCGCATGCGACGGCTCGAAGGCGCCGTCCGAAAGGGTGAGCCGAGCGCGATCAAGAGCGAGGCGGAGCAAACCGTCACCTTGCTAACGGAATTTCTCGCCGAACGCGGCGCACGCCACCAGGAGCAGATCACCGAGATGGCCTCGCGGCTCGAAGGATTGCGCGACGAGCTCGACAACGTTCGAAAGCAAGCGGCCATCGATCCGGTGACGAAGCTCTTCAACCGCGCAGCGTTCGATGAGCAAATCGAACGGGAGGTGGACCTGGCCACCCTTTTTGGCAAACGCGGCTGCCTGCTGATGATCGACATTGACCATTTCAAATGGGTCAACGACACCCACGGGCATCCCTGTGGCGACGAAGTGCTGAAGCAATTCGCTTCGACCTTGTCTCGCTGCTTCATGCGTCGAGATGATTTCGTAGCGCGCTACGGGGGGGAGGAATTCGTGGTCGTACTGCGCGAACTCGAATTGCCCGTCGCGACGGATGTCGCCGAGCGGGGGATGAACGCGATTCGGAACCTCGAGGTCTTCCACGGCGAAATGGAACAACCGATCCGGATGACCGCTTCGATCGGCATCGCGCGACTGCGTCAGGGTGAGACGGCTTCATCCTGGGTCGAACGCGCGGATCGAGCCCTTTATCAGGCAAAAAACGCCGGCCGGGACCGAATCGAGGTCGATCCCATCGATCTCGGTGACGCCTGAAGTTCCGAGTCGGATCAGGCTGGCCCGAACCCCGCGGGACTCCGATACTAGACAATTGATTTTCACCGCCGGAACCTCATGGCCAGCGCTTGCCAGCCCACGCCCAGCCCCGTACTCTTCGGCGCCTCAAACAGGCCTCAACAGGTCCGTGATCCGGGAGTAGAACCGTAGAGATGGCGAAAAAATCGCAAATCAATCGAGATAACAAGCGCCTCCAGCTGATCGCAAAATATGCAGATCGCCGCGCCGTACTACGCAAGATCCTGAAGGATCCCAATGCGTCGATCGACGAGAAGCTCGAGGCCCAGGCCGGCTTCGCCAAGCTCCCGCGAAACTCCTGCCCAACCCGGAAGAACAACCGCTGCGCGATCTCTGGTCGCTCGAAGGCCTACTACAACAAATTCGGTATTTCGCGAATCGCCCTGCGCGAGCTTGCCCTGCGTGGCCAGCTGCCCGGCGTTCG
>CAZMFM010000100.1:0-18596 GCA_964565565.1 uncultured Spirochaetaceae bacterium
GCCATATCCGTGACTAAGCATGCTTCGTGCCAGACCCATTCTTTCAGCCACCTTTCATTGAATGAACGACCCGTATGTCAATCAGACCTCAGCCGGGGCATACTGATCTCGTTCCGAGGCTGGATGAATCGGACGATTGCCAGCATCGATAGGAGACAGGGTATGACGAAAAGTTTCAGTCGCAGTGAGGTCGAGGAGGCCTTTCATCACATCGTGGCGGTCGGCGACAGCGGCGATTGGAATGCCTGGGCGGACCTGCACAGCGAGGACGGTATCTGGGTCGAGCACCACCTCGGCACGCAAAAGGGCCGCGAGGCCATCCGCAAGACCATCGTCGAAGTGATGAAGCCGGTGCAGATGATGGAGTTTCCAGTCGAGTGGTACGTGATCGACGGAAACCGCGTCGTCTTCTACCCCTGGCAGGTCTTCCCGGATCCGAAGGGCGGCTCCGAGGTGTACCGCTTCGGTTGCGTCACCATCTTCGAATATGCAGGCGACGGCCTCTTCTCATACCAGGAAGATCTCTACAACCCGCGCGAGGCCGAAGTCGTGATCAAGCGCTGGCTGGAGGCCGGCGGAAAGCTCAGCGCTTGATCTCGACTTGTTCATCGCAGCCGGCCGAGCCCGCTAGACTCCCGATCCCTCATGAGCGATTCATTTCCCGACGATTCCGCAGATGCTTCCCCGCCGACCAATCGGCTCGCTTCGCAGACCAGCGCCTATCTCCGTCAACACCAGCACAATCCCGTCGATTGGTATCCCTGGGGCTCGGAGGCGCTTGATCGCGCGCGCGATGAAGACCGCCCCCTACTCGTTTCGATCGGCTATAGCGCCTGTCATTGGTGTCATGTGATGGAACGCGAGTGCTTCGAGAATCCCGCCATCGCCGCCTTGATGAACGACTCCTTCGTCAACATCAAGGTCGACCGTGAGGAGCGGCCGGATATCGACCAGATCTACATGGACGCCTCGATGCGACTGAATAGTCATGGCGGCTGGCCGCTGAACGCCATCTGCACGCCGGATGGTCGTCCCTTCTTTGTCGGCACCTATTTCCCGCCGGAGCGCCGCGGGGATACACCCGGTTTTCCCGAGATCATCGAGGCGGTCATGCGTGCCTGGCGCGACGAGCGAGCCGAGATCGAAGAAAACGCGGGGCAGATTGCTGCGGCCCTCAGCACCCGACCGGAAGGACGTTCGACCGCGCGCTTCGGACCCGACACGATACGCGGCGCTGCCAAGCTCATCATGCGCAACGCCGACCTCGCCCACGGCGGATTCGGGAAAATGCCCAAATTTCCGACGCCGACCAATCTCGAATTCCTCACGACGGCGCTCGATTTCCTCGATCCGAAAGAAGCGATGCCGGTCGCACAATTTCTCACCCTGAGCGCGCGCGAGATGGCGCGCCGTGGACTCTACGATCAACTCGGTGGCGGCTTCCATCGCTATTGCGTCGATGGGAATTGGACGATCCCGCACTTCGAGAAGATGCTCTACGACCAGGGACAGCTCCTGTCCTTCTATGCCGAACTCGCGCGGCGCAGCCATGAGGCCGGCGATCTCGATTGGCCCGTGCGGGAGACCGTTGACTTCTTACGTCGAGAGATGCGTGGGCCGGGGGGCGCTTTCTATGCCAGCCAGGATGCGGACAGCGAAGGAGTCGAAGGGAAATTCTTCGTCTGGACACCCGAGGAGATTGGCGAGGCACTCGGAGACGAGACCGATCTGGCTCGATCCTTCTGTACTGCCTATGGCGTCCGCGCCGGCGGCAATTTCGAAGACGGCACGACTCATCTGATCGACGAGGCGCGCAACCCGCGCTCCGAGTTCAAATCGGCTCGTGCACGGCTGCTCGAACGGCGCGCCAAACGGGTCGCACCCGCAATCGACCGAAAATATGTCGCCGCCTGGAACGGCTATACGATTTCCGGACTGGCCCGAGCGGCCTCGACCTGGGCCGATGCGACGATGCTCGAAGATGCGATTGCGGCAGCGGATTTCGTACTCGGTGAGATGGTCGACGAAGGCCAGAAGCTGCAACGAATCCACAACGAAGGCCGCAGCCACACGCCCGGCTTTCTCGACGACTACGCCTCGATGCTAGGCGCTTGCCTCGATCTCCACCGCGCCGGAGCCAGCGATCGGTTTCTGGCCTCCGCCGTCTGGCTGGCCGATGCAATCGTCGCTCGCTTCGCCGATCGCGACAACGGCGCCCTCTACCTGACGGCTTCGGACGGCGAACGGCTGATCCATCGACCGCGTTCAGATCACGACGGTGCAACCCCGGACGCTTCCGGATTGGCGCTGCTCGGATTGACACGTATGGCTGCCCTCTCGGGTTCGACCGAACTCGAGGCCTTTGTCGAACTCGCAATCGCAGAGCAAGGGAACTTGCTCGAGCGTTCGCCCCACGCCTTCCCGACCCTGCTCCGCGCTATCGCTCTTCGCAGCCGAGCCATGGTTGTCGCCATCCTCATTGGCGATCCGGAAGCCCCGGAAACACGCGTGCTGGCCGAGCGGGCGCGACGCGTGCTGCGACCCGAAGATGCGGTCGTGGTGATTGCTGCAGACGCCGCGGGCTCGTCGGCTTCGCCTTCCCTCCCCCTAGCGCCCGTCGGCATCGCCCCTTCATGGTTGGCGGGACGCGTTGCCATCTCAGGCCGAGCCACCGCCTATCTCTGCCGCGGAGCGGCCTGCTCCCTCCCGATTCAAGACCCGGCGGAGCTGGTGGCCGACCTCGTTCCTCAATCATGACAGCTAGCCCAAGATGAGGGAATTCGACGCCGATCTGAATCGCGCGCAGCCTTCGAGGATCCAAGCATGACGACCAAGCGCGACTCCGAAAAATACGGAACCGGCCACGACGACGGACTCGAACCACTCGTCCCGCTCGACATCGGCCAGCTCGATAGCGTGAATGCGCTGGTCTCGGCGATGGCGAATACGGCCTTCGGTGGGCGGCGCGTCGGCGAGGCAGCGGATGCCCTCGAAGAGATGGTGCGCGATACCGATTGCTTTCGTGTCGTGACAATTTCAGGCGCCATGACGATTGCCAAACAGGGCTTGGTGTTATGCGAAATGATCGAACGCGGCTGGGTTCAGGCGATCGTTGCCACCGGTGCCTTGATGACCCACGGCGTGGTCGAAGGGGCTGGCATGCTGCATTTCAAGCATCGACAGACCATGCGCGACGAGGAACTCTTCTCGAAGGGCTACAACCGCGTCTACGACACGATCGAACTCGAACGAAACCTCGATGACACGGAAGCATTGCTCGACGAGGTCCTTTCGCAACTCGAACCGGGCACCACCCTATCCAGCCATTCGCTGCTCGCCCACATCGGCGATCATCTCGATCACAATGACGCCGGACGCGCGATACTACGCAGCGCCGTCCGTCACCAGGTGCCGATCTATGTGCCGGCTTTTACCGACTCCGAATTGGGTCTCGACTTCGCCATCCACAATCGTCGACTGAAATCCGAGGGCAAGCCCGTCTTCGGCTTCGACCCCTTTCTCGATCTGGAAGACTTTGCCGATCGCGTTCGCGACCACGAGCGCCTGGGGATTTTCACGATCGGCGGCGGCGTTCCCCGAAACTGGGCTCAACAAGTCGCCCCCTACCTCGAGATCAGCGCGGACCGACTCGGCACCGAAGAGCCCGTACGCCGCTATCGCTACGCGATTCGGATCTGCCCCGAGCCCGACCATTGGGGCGGCCTCTCCGGATGCAGCTACACCGAAGGCGTGTCGTGGGGGAAATTCATTCCCGAGAGCGAAGGTGGACGACACGTCGAGGTCTACGCCGACGCAACGATCGCCTGGCCGATCATCGTACGCGCGGTCATCGAGCGAATGGAGAGTCGCGACTGATCGCGAACGCCCCCCAACCCGACTGCCTGGCCACATGGAGGCCGTATCGATCGGCCAATGTAAACACGGATACTTCTGGCTTGATCCTCGACACCGCCGCACAACCAAAGTGACCGGGGTTACACAATTGAGCGAAAGACCATGATACGCTCCAGCCACACGAACGTAGGAACAACTACTGATGAGCGAACGTGCTGAGTCTGTCTCAAATCCATCGCGAGACCCGGGCCAAACCAATGGTGCCGCGGCGCCGCCCGCTTCTAACCGGAATACCGACACGGGCGCGACCCGCCGTCAGAGAATCCTGATCGTCGATGATGAGCCAACGTACAGGGAATATCTGGACCGATACCTGACGCGCGCGGGACTCGAAGTACAGACGGCCGAGACCGGCGCCGAAGCGATTCGGGTCTCACGCGAGTTCGCGCCCGACATCCTGCTGGCAGACTGGATGTTGCGTTGCGAGATGCACGGCATCGAAGTCGGCGAGGCGCTTCGAGCCCAGTGGCCCGAACTCCGCATCCTGTTGATGACCGGCTTCCCGACTGCCGATCTCCAGACCGAGGCCACGCGGGTCGGGATCGACGGCTTTCTCGAAAAGCCCTTCTCCCTCGAAGATCTGTCGAGTGCCATCGAGGATGCACTAGCAACCGCCTGATCGATCGCTGCGCCCGTCCGCTCGCGGACCGATCGTATGCACGCATGGGCGCATGGGCGCAGATACTGGACCGACGGACCACAGCGTCCGTCAGCGAACGCTCTCGAACAATGAGGGATCCGGGGTCTCCGCGAGCACCAGCGACTCGTTGCGCTCGACCAGGCGGTCGAAATCCCAGGAGCTATGCGCGAGCAGGGCCCAATGATCGTCGCGATCGCGGACCACGCGAATCCGCTCGGAATAACGATAGTCATCCGGATCGAAGCCGGCCTGGGGCCAGCGCGCCAGCTTGTAGGGCAGATTCGAAAGCGCGAGTTCGACGCCGTATTCCGTCTTCAATCGATGCTGCATGACGTCGAATTGCAGCGGCCCCATCGCCCCCAGGATCCAGCTCGCCGAACCACCCTGCGGATCACGAAAGAGCTGCACGACGCCTTCCTGGACGAGCTGCTCGATTCCCTTTTCCAGTGCCTTTCGCTTCTGCACGCCCGCGACCTCGACGCGCCGATAGGATTCGGGCGCGAAGATCGGGATTCCGGAATAGACGATGCCGGGCTCGTCCGAAAGCGTATCGCCAATCCGGTAGATGCCCGGATCGAAGAGTCCGATGACATCGCCTGCGAAGGCCTCTTCGACTTCTTCGCGGTCTTTGCCCATGAGCAGGGTTGAATTGGTGAGACGGATCGCCTTTCCGGTTCGAACGTGCGTCGTTTGCCGCCCTCTGATGAATTGCCCGGAGCAGACCCGAACGAGTGCCACGCGGTCGCGATGGTCCGGATCCATATTCGCCTGGATCTTGAAAACGAAACCCGAGAAGGGATGCGTGCTCGGATCGATGGATTGCCCTTCACTGATCCGCGATGCTGGCGCAGGCGCAAGGCTGAGGAATCGTTTCAGGAAGGGATGGATTCCGAAGTTGGTCAACGCACTGCCGAAGAACATCGGCGTCTGGGAGGCGTTGCCGACCAATTCCGAGTCGAGTTCTGCCCCCGCACCATCGAGTAGTTCGAGTCCATCCAGGACATCGTCCGCAAAGGGACCCATCGCCGCCCGCACGTCCTCTGCGTCGGGTTCGCCTTCGATCACCACTTCATCGACGCGATGGGCGCCATGGTCGCCCCCGGAAAAGAGCACGAGCCTGCGATCCAATCGGTCGTAGATGCCTCGGAAATCGCTGCCCGCGCCGACCGGCCAATTCGCGGGAACGACGTCCATGCCCAGGACATCTTCGATCTCACTCATGATGTCGAGAGGGTCGCGTCCATGGCGATCCATTTTGTTCACGAACGTGAAAATCGGAATCTGGCGCAAGCGACAAACTTCACAGAGCTTGCGGGTCTGGTCCTCGACGCCGCGTGCCGCGTCGATCAGCATGACGGCGCTATCCGCGGCCATCAATGTCCGGTAGGTATCTTCACTGAAGTCGCGATGACCGGGCGTGTCGAGGATGTTCACGCGATGTTTGGCGAATTCGAAATGAAGCACTGAACTCGAAACCGAGATCCCGCGCTGTTTTTCCAACTCGAGCCAATCACTGGTCGCGTGTCGCGACGCCTTCTGCGCGCGAACGGCCCCCGCCTCGCGCAAAGCGCCGCCATAGAGGAGGAGCTTCTCAGTCAGCGTCGTCTTTCCGGCATCCGGATGCGAGATGATCGCAAAGGTGCGCCTTCGCTCGATCTCCCGGCGGATCTCATCAGCGCTGCGATCGGTAGACACGAAGGATCCTTGTGGTGCTCTGGCCGGTCGATCGACCCGGGGTCCCCGTGTCAGGTCGTCGGAACGTCGTCGGGAGTAGCCGAATCAGGTACTGGAAGCTTGACAGATTGCTTCGATCGACGAATCGAGCATACGATCGAATTCTTCGTCCGATTGCTGCGCCGAAAGCCCTTCGGTCAAGGCTCGTGAAAAGCTCGCGATGACGCCATGATTCATCGCCAGGCGACGATTGGCCTCCTCCCGCGAATAGCCTCCCGAGAGTGCCACGACACGTGCGACGCTTGCGTGGGCCACATGCCGGTCGTAGAGCCCGGCCTCTTCGGGGAGGGTGAGCTTGAGCATCACGGGTTGATCGGCACTTTGTTGGTCGAGACGCGGGAGCAATTCCTCCGCCAGGATCGCCTCGGCCTCACGCTTGTCCGCCGCATTGATGTCGACCTCCGGCTCGATGATCGGCACCAGTCCGGCCGCACAGACCTTACGTCCGATTTCGAATTGCTGATCGAGGACCCGGGCGATTCCATCCGCGGTAGCGGTCTTGATGACCGATCGCATCTTGGTTCCGAACGTATTGCAGGCATTGGCCTTGTCGAGCAGTGCAGCGAGATCCGGCATCGGCTTCATCAACTGTATGCCGCCGGCCTCGTCCGCAAGCCCCTTGTCGACCTTGAGAAAGGGCACGACGTTCTTGCGCTGCCAGAGGTACTCGGGAGATTGCAGGCCATCGATCTCACGATCGAGCGTATTCTCGAAAAGGATGGCGCCGATGATCCGCGCCCCATCGAAGGACGGGCTGGTCACGATTCGCGTGCGCATCGCATGCACCAGCGCGTACATCTCTTCGTCGTTCGAATAGCCGTCTTCGCCAACCCCGTAGAGGCCGAGCGCCTTGGGCGTACTGCCACCACTTTGATCGAGGGCGGCAATGAAGCCGTCCTGGGTTCGCACCTTCTCCAACATGTCTTGGTGGATGCCCAATTTTGACCCTATCCCTGCTTCTTGAAAGCGATTTGAAGTTGGAGGACACAGCGGTCCGCGAGATTGACCGCGAACCAGACGAACGAACGGAAAGGTGCCGTATTTGATCGATCAACTGCGATGAGGCTCGAAACCGTCGCAAAACAGACTGTTGGGCGCAAGGTCTAGAAGGGCGATATCCCGGACGTAACGGGCCCGGGAACCCCGATCCCGCTGCCATTGTACGAGGGTCACGCAGAGAGGATTGATTCGGTCACGAAGCGTTCGAGCAACTCGCGATGCCCCGGTGCCACACCGCTGAAGACGAGACCGACATCGGGCAGAAGCTGGTAGGTGGCTTCCGCCGTGAGCCGGATCGAGCCGGTATCCGGTAGCGAGAATTCGATATGAAGACGTCGGCCCAAGGGAATGGCCTCGGGGCTACGCATCAGACAACCGTTCTCGGACAGCGACAAGACGCGGCCATCCCAGTTCCGATCGCCCTGTTCACAATGGACTCGAATTTGTGTCGCCACGCGAGGCGTCGACCGAGGTTTGTCTTCGAAGACCTGTTGCAACAATCGGTAGAGATCGTGAAGTCCGGCCGGCCGTTTGACGCCACCGACGATTCGCGGATCACTTTCGACGACGCCGTACTTGCCGGTCAAGACCACGATCGGAATGCTCGGCTCATCCGCCCGCACTGCGGTATCGAGGAATTCCGCCAGGCGACGCTCGTCGACTAACATCAAGTCCGCGGCAACGGTCGGATCCTCGGCCCTCAACGACTCGAAGGTCTCCGGCAACACCATTCGATATCCGAGTCGGCTGAGAATCAGGTCCGTCTTTGGACCGAGCGCATCAGCGGGAGCATTGAAGACGATCATTCGCTTCCAGAGCGGGCTTTCTTGCATAATTGGAAAATCGGAGTACCGCCGGTCATAATTGAGGTAATAAACCCTCGTTTATGAAAAATTCCCCAAAGGGATTGCGCTGACCGGGCTGAAAATTCTCATACTCGGTGGGTCAATTCGTTCGTGTTCTCGAAGGGAACGCCCGACTGCCTGCTAGTTTCTCGACGTGGACGAGGCGGTCATCGGCAATGTGAATCGCGAACTCGGAAGCTGGCTGATGAACCAGCGGCTCGAGATCGAAAAAGTAATGCACGCCCGCCTGGGTGCCGCCGCGCCAGCCGCTTCAGGACCCGAAGCGGAAACCCTGCGTCGATTTCGAACCTTCACCTCCACCGCATTGACGCGGGGCGAGGCACCGCGGCCCGTGCTCGATGGCCTGCGGCCAAACGAACGTCGCGTCATGGCCCTGCTCTCGTGCTGGGCCGAGTCCGCGACAGAGCTCGCCGGCCCCGACAAAGAAATGGTCTCCGCCGCGCTCGCTCCGCTCCTCGACGCCTTTCGACTCGCGATCCGAACGACGGGAACAAAGCGCAAATCGAGTGGCCGACCCCGCGCCACCCGGCGCGCGATCAGCGCAGCCATCGATCGCGTGGCCGACCTCTACTTTGCCCTGGACGTCGATTCCGGCGAGATTCTCGACGCCAACCCTGCCGCCGGGGCTGCACTCGGCGTCGCGCGAGACGCCTTGATCGGCATCGAATTCAACGCCTTCGTGCCAACCGATGCGCAGGGGCCCTGGTGGACGTCACTCGATGCGATTGCAGAGGGCCAGGAAAGCCTCGCCTTCCTGGCCTCGATGCAAGATCGCGAAGGACGCCAGCTTCGCCTCGAAGCCTCCGCGTCACGCTATCTGCGCAGCAATCGAACCATCGCCCTCATCCTGGCCAGGCCCTCGACAAAGGTCGAAGCGCTCGTCGAAGCCGCTGTCGACGCGCACCCGGCCGACTGAGCTCAGCCGAGCTCGCCCTGCAAGAACGGAATCACCCGATCCCACGCCTGCCGCGAAGCGTCGGCGCGATAGGCGGGCTCCCGGGTCCGGTTGAGAAACGCATGGCCTGCCCCGGGATAGCGATCGATTTCAACCCGCTGCCCACTTCCGGACAACGCTGCCTCGAGTTGATCGACGTCGTCGTTGGGAACGAACTCGTCTTCCATTCCGAAAGAAGCCCGCAGTGGCATCCGCAAGCAATCGGCGATCTCGATGGGAGACAACGGCTTCTTCGCAGGGTCACGGCCTTCGGGATCGGCCAACATCCCGGTCTCGTAGGAAAGGATCCCGTAAAAGGGTGCGGCCGCGGAGAAACGATCCGACGACGCCGCGGCCAACAAAGCGAAGGTCCCGCCCATACACACCCCGACGACACCGACCTTCCGATCGCGGCCGGCCGGCTGACGCATCAGCCATTGCGCGCCGGCGTCGAGATCCGCCAGGATGCTCGGATCCGAGAGTGACCGGATGAACGTCCCGGGGTCCCCGGTCGGCGGCCCCACCCCTTCGCGGTAGAGATCGATCTCGAGCACCGCGAAGCCCTCTCCGGCCAGGTCGGCCGCCAATTGACGGCTGTGTTCGGACAGGCCCCAGACATCGTGAATCAAGACCAGGCCCGGAAAGGAGTCACCGCTGCTCGGGTGATGGTGGCGCCCGAGGGCGACTTGCTCTTCGACGGTCGGCTGCCTACCCATCAGATTCTCCTCTCCCGCCACCTCCGAGGGCTCCAGGTTTCGAACGCCCCAATGACTGGGAAGTATGCGGGGCTCCGGAATCTAGGTCGCTCAGCAAAAGGCTTCCAATCCCCGACGCAGATCGCTGGCAGACAGCGGTGCCCGTGAGTAGACTCGCCGCCCTTCGAGGAGACCCCCAATGAGTGATTCCAGCACCACACCCAAGATCATCCGCAAGCAGACCGGCAACTTTCTAGAAGACTTCAAGCCCGGCCAGATCTTTCGCCACAAAGGTGGCAAGACGATCACCGAGGGTCTTTTCACGACCTTCACCGAGTTCTCGATGTCGACCCATCCGCTGACCAAGAACGCGCGCTACGCCCGGGCCTACGGATACGAGGGCCTCGTCTGCTCGCCGGGCCTCGTCATGCTCGTCGCCTTCAGCCAGACGGTCGAGGACATCTCGGAGAACGCCCGCGCCAACCTCGAATACATCGACATGAAATTCGGCGCGCCCGTCTATGTAGGGGACACGATCGAGGTCGAGACCAAGGTCCTGGGCCTGCGCCCTTCTGCCAGTCGACCGAATCTCGGCATCGTCCACGTGCAGTCGACGGCACGAAAAAATATCGGCGACACAAGCGAATCGATCGTCGCCACCTGGCAACGCAAGGTCCAGGTCTACAAGGGCGATGAATCGGTCGAGGTCGAAGCCTTCGACGTGGCGCCCGACGAAATCGAATGCACGCCCTGGATCCCGGCCTACGACACGAATGCAAAACTCTCCGAGCTGGCTCATCTGTCGAGCCCGGACAGCTACTTCGAGGACCTGGAAGTCGGAAGCCGAATCGAGCATTCGCGCGGTCGAACGATCACGACCGAACACATCGCGATGACCGCGATCCTCGACAACACCAGCCAGGTCCACTGCAACCAATACATGATCGACTTGAATCCGAAACAATACGTCGGCGGCGAGTTGATCGTATTCGGCGGCATTCCCTTCACGCTTTGTCTGGGACTCTCGTGTCCGGATGTCGCGGACAATGCGCTGGGCGACATCATCTACACGACCGGGCGTCACACCGCGCCGCTCCAGGCCGGGGACACGGTCTTCGCAGCGACCGAGATCCTCGCCAAGCGGGACCACGACGAACGCGAAGATCTGGGCATCGTCGAGACCCGACTCTTCGGACACAAATTCGTTCGGGCAGAGGGGGAGACCTCAGACGATGCACCGGATGGCTGGAAGAAGATTCAAATCTTCGAGCTCGATCGACAGATCGCGGTGAAGCGGCGAAGCCACTACGCCTAGGATGCCTAGGATGCCTAGGACGCCTAGAACACCCCGGCCTAGAACGCCCTACATTGCCGAAAATGCCGGAAGCGCCCGTAATTCGTGAAATGCCCAGGCGATTCGCAAGCATGAGCGATTCACGAGCGCACGTCGCTCTCGAAACCGTGGGCGATGATGAGGCGGACGGGCGCCTGCGTTAAGCTCCTCGCGGTTCGCGACGTATTTGTCTGCGATTCCCATTCGCTCGACGCTGGAGCCTCCTCGATCCCCGGAGATGCATTCAATGGCTCGCCCCGAGTCGATCGCCGACAATCTGCGCAGAGACCTCCTGGACGGCATTTTCCCACCCGGAGAACGCTTGATCGAGCTCCAGCTCTGTGATCGCTATGGGGTCAGCCGAGCGACCGTCCGCGCAGCACTCGTCGAGTTGACGTCGGAGGGCTTGGTCGAGCGCGAAGCCAACCGCGGAGCGACCGTTCGACGCATCAGCATCGACGAAGCGATTCAGATTACGGAGGCGCGTGCCGCGCTGGAAAGTCTGATTGCTGCGGGCGCCGCGAATAATGCGACCGATTCAGAACGGGCCGAATTGCGCGAGATCGGCGCAAAGATGCGCCAAGCCGTGAAGCGGGACGAGAGTATCGAGTACTCCGATCTCAACGCGCTCCTCCACCGCCGAGTGCGAGAGATCAGCAATCGCACCGTGGCCTCCCACCTCGTAGACAATTTGCGCAATCGCGCCTCGCATCACCAATACCGGCTCGCGCTCATGCCCGGCCGACCCGCGGAGTCCCTCGAGCAGCACATCCGAATCATCGAGGCGATTGCCGAGGGCGACGCCGAGGCAGCCAGTGCATCCATGCAAGCGCATCTTGCGTCGGTGATCGCGGAACTCGGCCGCTGGGCCGAAGCGGACGCGGCCGTCCGTCCCACCAGTCTGCGGCGCGAGCGAGCTGGCCGTCAGTCGGATTCATCCACTTCGCCGAGCGAATCGACATAGCGAACGCCCAACTCCGCGAGCTTCGGCCGCAGCCCGTAGAAGTCGACGCCGAGTTCGCCGGCGACCAGCCTCGCGCGCGTCACTTCTTCCTTGGCCAAGCGCGCAATGGATTTCTCCAACGCCCGATCCGCCTCGCCGCGGCTGACCACGACCACTCCGTCGTCGTCGGCACAGATCACATCGCCTGGGCAGATGCGCTGTTCGCCTAACACGATTGGAACGTTTACCGAACCCGGCGAGGCCTTGACGGTCCCCTGGCACGAAACGTATTGGCTCCAGACTGGAAAGTTCATCTCGCGCAATTCCTGCGTATCCCGAACACCAGCGTCGATCACGACCCCGCGCACGCCACGCGAACGCAAAGAGGAAGCAAAGAGATCGCCGAACATGCCATTGGTCGAAGCCGACGTGGTGGAGACAACGAGGATGTCTCCGGGTTGGCAGAACTCGATCGCGGCATGGATCATGAGGTTGTCGCCGGGATGACTGGAAACCGTGATGGCTGAGCCTGCGATTCGAACACCGCTCTGGATCGGCCTGATTCGCGGCCCGAGAAATCCACGTCGGCCGATGGCTTCATGTACGGTCGCTGCGCCGAGAGGCGCAAGTGCATCGATCGTCTCCTGGCTCGGTCGATGGACATTGCGAACGATGAGATGTTCGTTCATGAGCGGGCCCTCCCAACCTGTAAACGTGGATACACGCGAAGGATGTTCGACTCGCAGATCCGATTTCGATCGGCGTCAGAGACCCGGGCGTGATCGAGATAGATCTTCGTGTCGTCGTAGAATTGGCCGGATCTGGGATCCATTCCCTTTACGGCACCGACCATCTCCGAGGCGAAGAGAATGTTTTCGATCGGTACGACCTCGACGAGCAGATTGATGCCCGGTTGGTGATAGACGCAGGTGTCGAATGAGATGTGTTCGAGCAGCCCATCAAAATCCCAGCCCTGATCCTCGGCCATCCCCCGGAAGCGACCCCAGTGATAGGGCACGGCGCCCCCGCCATGGGGAATCACGAAGCGTAGATCTGGAAAGTCGGACATGAAGCCGGAGCTGAGGCATTGCATGAAGGCGGTCGTGTCCGCCCCGAGGTAGTGCGAGCCGGTCGTATGGAAATTTTCGTTGCAGGCGGCGCTGACATGAATCATTCCGGGAACGTCGAGCTCACACATCTTTTCCCAAAGCGGCCACCAGTGGCGGTCCCAGAGCGGCGGGCCGGTCCAGAAGCCACCGCTCGGATCCGGGTTCACGTTGCAGCCAACGAAACCCATCTCGCCAACGCATCGTTCGAGTTCGGTGACCGAGGCGTCGATGGACGTGCCCGGCGATTGCGGTAGTTGACAGACGGGTGCGAAATTTTCGGGATAGAGGTCGCAGACTCGACGCACGAGTTCGTTTTGATGTTCGGTCCAGAATCTCGACGTATGGGCGTTGCCGATGTGGTGCCCCATCCAACTCGCACGCGGGGAGAAGAGTGTGAGGTCGGTGCCGCGCTCCTTTTGTAGCCGGAGCTGCGCACCCTCGAGACTCTCACGAATCTCGTCGTCGCTGATTTCGATCTGACCGCGACTCCCTTCGTGGGCGGGGTCTGCGGCGACGGCTTTCTTCTGAGCCTCGCGCCAGGCACCCACGGCGGGCGGCGTGGTCGTGTAGTGGCCATGGCAGTCGATGATCATCGATTCACCGAGTGGAGACCGCGAACGACCGACAACGTTCGCCTTCTAAATTGTCGACAATCTTGTTCACATTCGACATACTGCATCATTGTCGTAGACGGCGCAAACCCATCACCCGATCGGCTTCATCGAGCCCTCGGTCGGGATGCGACCCAACAGAGACCGACGAAAAGCGAGGACGCGGCCATGCACATCGAACAGCTCTGGACGGGCAACGAATACCGCAACTTCAACTACCTGATCGTTTGCCCCGAAACAGGAGAGGCGCTCGCCGTCGACCCGTACGAACACAAGCAATGTCTCGACGTCGCAAAGGATCGGGGTTGGACGATCACGCAGATTCTCAACACACATCACCACATCGACCATGCCGGTGGCAATGCCGCGGTCGTCGCTGCGACCGGAGCCAAGGTCCTTGCCCATCGCGGGGCGACGGAGTTGATCCCGGACGTCGACCGTGGACTCGCGGCCGGTGACCGGATCCAGGTTGGCCGGACGGTCGAATTGGAAGTCCTCGATACCCCCGGCCATACGATGAGTCATGTCTGCCTCTTCGCGCGCACGAAAACGCCTGCCCTGATCTCGGGAGACACGCTTTTCAATGCCGGCGCCGGACACTGCAAATACGGCGGGCATCCCGAACCCCTTTATCAGACCTTCGCTACGCAATTGGCCAGCTTGCCCGACGAGACAAAGCTCTACCCGGGCCATGACTACATCTCGAACAACCTCGCTTTCTCACTCGATCGAGAGCCGGATAACGAACACGCGCGGAAGCTCAAGGCGCAGGTGGACCAGCAAGATCCGGCCGAAGCGCTGATCACGACGCTCGGGCTCGAGAAAGAAGTGAACGCCTTCTTTCGTTTGCAGAGCCCGACGGTCATCGCTGGACTCCGTCAGTCGTTTCCCGATCTTCCCGAGACACCCGATGCCCAGACCGTGTTCCTCAAGTTGCGGGAACTCAGGAATGACTGGTAGGCGGGGCTGTCGTTAGTCATGGAGTGGAATCTCGAATGTTGACCCAGGTGGCGATCATCGGTGGCGGTCCGGCGGGCATGTTGCTCTCCCATCTGCTCGGCCGCGCGGGAATCGATCACGTCGTGTTGGAACAGCAGACGCGCGAGTACGTGCTCGGCCGAATTCGGGCAGGCGTCCTCGAGTGGGGAACCGTCGAGATCCTTCGCGAGGCGGGGCTCGGGGAACGGATGGATCGTGAGGGCAAGATCCACGACACGATCAACATCGCCTGGCGAGGCGAGGAGCTACTTTCGATCAACACCAAGCAGCTCGTCGACCGACAGATGATGGCCTATGGCCAGACGATGATTCAGGAAGACCTTTTCGAGGCCGCCGACAAGTCGGGTGCGAAGATCTTGTTCGGGGTCGAGGATGTCGAACTGATCGAAGTCTGCTCCGATACGCCATCGGTCCAGTTCAAACACAACGGAGTTCGAGAGACGCTGGCGTGCCAATTCATCGCGGGTTGCGATGGCTTCCACGGTGTCAGCCGGCCCACGATCCCGTCCGATGTGCGGCGGGAATACGAAAAGGTCTACCCCTTCGGCTGGCTCGGCATTCTGGCCGAAACGCCTCCGCTACCCATTCTCGTCTACGCGAACCACGAGCGCGGCTTCGCTCTTTGCAGCATGCGCACACCGATGCTCAGTCGCTACTACGTCCAATGCTCGCTCGAGGACCGGGTCGAGGACTGGTCGGACGATCGCTTCTGGAATGAGCTCTTCGCGCGGATCCCAAAGAGCCAATCCGATCAGATCGTCACCGGTCCCTCGATCGAAAAGTCGATCGCCCCGCTGCGCAGCTTCGTCGCTGAACCCATGCGCTACGGCAACCTCTTTCTGGCTGGCGACGCCGCCCATATCGTTCCGCCCACTGGCGCCAAGGGGCTCAACCTCGCCGTCTCCGACGTGTACTATTTGTCGAGAGCGCTCGCGGCCCACTACTCCGGATCCGATCACTACCTGGAGTGTTATTCGGAGATGGCGCTTCGCCGGGTGTGGAGTTCGATGCGCTTCTCCTGGTGGATGACTCAACTGCTTCATCGATTTCCGGATCAGGCTCCCTTCGATCTACGTGCCCAGGAACAGAGCCTGGTCTATCTGGCTGGCTCCGCGGCGGCACAGGCTTCTTTGTCCGAACAATATCTCGGACTTCCCTTCGAGGAATAGTGCGTAAGGAGTGAGAAGAGCCCATCATGACCTCGTCCCGTGACGATCGTGACGATCGTGACTATCACGACATCCCCGGAACCTATGTCTTCGACGGCGCCCACAGTCGCGCCGGCTACGCACTGAACATGTTCTGCATGTCCCTCAACGCCGAAGCGAACCGTGACGCCTTCCGTGCAGGTCCGGACGCCTACCTGGACGATTGGGATCTCACGCCCGAGCAGCGCCGCGCGGTGATTGATCGTGACTGGCTCGGCCTGCTTCGCCTCGGCGGCAACATCTACTACACGTTCAAACTGGCCATCTTCGACGGCCTGACCATGCAGCAGGTCGGAGCCATGATGTCGGGTATGAGCGCCGAGGAGTTCGAGAAGATGATGGTGAGCGGTGGTCGACCGATCGAGGGAAATCGCTCGAAGCGCGAGCAGGGAGTGGCCTGATGGCGAAGATCATCGGCGGCGTCGGCACCTCCCACGTCCCTCCAGTCGGCGCTGCCATTGATAGTGGCCGACAGGGCGATCCCTACTGGGCGCCCTATTTCGAGAAGATCCAGCCGGCGCGCGATTGGATCGCAGAGGCCCGGCCCGACGTGTGTATCGTCGTCTACAACGATCACGCTTCCTCGTTTTCGCTAGAGCTCATTCCGACCTTCGCCATCGGCGTTGGGGCAAAGTTCCCGCCAGCCGATGAAGGGTACGGACCGCGCAAAGTACCCACCGCGGACGGCCATCCCGAGCTGGCCTGGCATCTGGCTGAATCCCTGATCTTCGACGAATTCGATATGACCATCGCCAACGAACTCCAGATCGACCACGGCTGTACGGTTCCGTTGTCGGTCCTATACGACCAGCCTACCGAGTGGCCGTGCAAGGTCATTCCGTTATGCGTGAACGTCGTTCAGTATCCGGCTCCGACTGGAAGTCGATGTTTCAAGCTCGGTCAGGCGATTCGCCGTGCCGTCGACGCCTATCCGGGCGACGAGAAGGTGGTCATCCTCGGCACGGGCGGGATGTCTCACCAGCTTCAGGGCGAACGCGCCGGTTTGATCAATCTCGAATTCGACAAAGCCTTCATGGAGCGCCTGGTCAGCCATCCTGATGCCCAGGCCGAGGTCGGACACGCCGAATACATTCGCGAGGCCGGCTCCGAGGGCATCGAACTCGTGATGTGGTTGGTGATGCGCGGAGCCCTGAAGCGCGAAGTGAAAGAGATCTACCGGATGCATCACGTGCCGACCTCGAATACCAGCAACGGATTGATCGTCCTGGAAGACGCATGACGCCTGGAACGATCTTGGAATCAACCTCGCGACTCGACTCCCTAATCACGCGATGACAGGAATGCCCACATGATCGACTTCGACAAGGTCCGAGCAATCGACTTTCACACCCACGCGGACGAACCCTGCGGCAGCCATGCCGAGGACGGATACGATGAGATGATGGCGAAGACCGCGAAATATTTTCGTGCGCCATGGTCTCATCCACCAACGATTCCCGAAACCGCGAACCATTTTCGAGAACAGAATATCGCTGCAGTGATCTTTCCGGTCGATTCGGAGCGGGAGACCGGGTACCGGCGCTACCAAAACGAGGAGGTCGCCGAACTGGCCGCCGAGAACAGCGACATCCTGATTCCGTTCGCTTCCATCGACCCCGCCAAGGGAAAACTCGGCGCCCGCGAAGCACGGCGTCTGGTTCAGGAGTTTGGTGTTCAGGGTTTCAAGTTCCACCCCACGATGCAGGGCTTCTATCCCAATGATCGCATGGCCTATCCCCTCTATGAAGCGATCGCGGAAACCGGAAAGCCGGCACTCTGGAAGTGGAAAACGTCATCACTGCGTATTCCTCTGTCTCGATGTGCGCGGTTCTGGGATTGCCTGATGAGTACTGGGGTGAGACGGTTCATGCCGTAGTCGTGCCGGAACCCGGAACGGAAGTGTCCGAGGCCGAGATCATGGCGCATTACAAGAAAGGCCTGGTTGGATACAAATGTCCGAGAAGCGCGGACATTACCAATGATCGGCTTCCTCTCTCCGGAGCGGGAAAGATCATGAAAGGAAAGCTCAGGGAGTCCTACTTGAAATCGGATCCTGGCAGCCCCGGGCTAACTCGAGGCACCAGGAGACAACGATGGCAGTCACAAGACGGCGAAGACACGGAAAAGATGACGCGACTGCATCCAATTCCGATCCCGGCGCATCTCTCTCTATGTGAGCAATCATCCTCGCTAGGAGGCGAATCTGGAAGAGATTGGTTAAACCACCGCGATCTTTCGCAACGAAGAGTGGACGCGAAAGACACGTGCGTCGCGACGGGAGGGGTTCTTCCGCATCCTGCTAGGTGTTGGATTGGCAGCGATGGCGTTCTGGGGGTTCGCCGCCGCCTGCGTATTTTCTGCGGTCTGGCGCGTTTAGTGTTAGTGAAGGGCTGGAAGAATATTCACAGGCTGAAACAAGCGGGTGCTTTCGGCGCTTGGCTCAAACGCGTTGCCATATCGATCTGGTTGGAACACCTGCGCAAGCGCGACGCACTTCGAAGCCCGAGGAAACTCGTCGAGGTCGACCTGGCGAAGTCTCCTTCGCCCGGCGTCGGTGGCGGCGGAGTCTTCGTCAGGCAGACTCGAAGCGAGGGCCTCGCGCGAACAGGA
>CAZMFM010000101.1:0-8951 GCA_964565565.1 uncultured Spirochaetaceae bacterium
CAATCCAGCTGCGCCAGCGGCTGCTTTGGTGTGGCCGATCTGGCTCTTCACCGACGCGTCCTGGCCCCCCCGCCGATCCTCTCGGGGGGTTTCGCCGAACACCATCTGCAGGCCGCCGAACTCGGCCGCTACGGCGTGACCTCGAATGCCATCGCCCCGGCGGCACGAACACGCATGACCGAAGCCATCTTCAGCGACATGGTTGCGCCCAAAGACGGCGGCTTCGACGAGAACGATCCGGCGAACGTTTCGCCGCTCGTCGTCTGGTTGGGAAGCCCGCTGTCCCGTGATATCTCGGGGCGCATTTTCGAGGTAAAAGGTGGACTCGTCGGCGTCTCGGATGGCTGGCGCGATGGACCGACCTACGACAGGAAGGAACGCTGGGCGCCCGACGAGATCGGTGCAAAAGTGACGGAGCTCGTCGCCAAGGCACCGGCCTCCCAGAAAGTGTTCGGAAGCTAGGTCATGGATTTCCGATTGAACGAAGAGCAGGAAGCACTTCAGGAGAACGCTCGCGCGTTCTTGAAGGAACATTCCGGCCCGGAACAAGTGCGGGCCGCGATGCAAAGCCCGACAGGCTTCGACCCTGAAACCTGGCGACTGATTTCGCAGGAACTCGGCTGGCCTGCGCTTCATATTCCAGAGACATACGGGGGGATCGGGCTGGGACATGTCGATCTAGCCGTCTTGCTCGAAGCGACCGGCGAAGCCCTGCTCTGTGCCCCACTCTTCTCGACCGTCGCCTTGGCAGCGAATGCCATCCTCGAGCTCGGCGACGAGCAACAAAAGCTCGCCCTCCTCCCTCCCATCGCCGAAGGAGAGCAGACGGCGACGCTCGCCTTCGCCGAAGCCTCGGGTCGATGGGATGCCGAGGGCATCGAAACGACCGCGACCCCGGACGGCGAGCACTTCATCCTCGACGGTAAGAAATACCAGGTCGTCGACGGCTACGCCGCCGATCAGATCCTCGTCATCGCACGCCGGCCCGGGTCTACGGGCGAGAACGGGATTTCCATCTTCGTGGTCGCCAGGGATACACCCGGCCTTTCGTGCAAATTGCTCCCAACGATGGATCAGACGAGAAGACTCGCCGACATCGAACTGACGAGCGTCTGCGTCTCTCGCGCAAATCTATTAGGCGCTCCCGACGATGCCTGGTCCGGGCTGCGCCGAACGCTCGACCTCGCGGCGATCGCCCTGGCCGCGGAACAGGTCGGCGGCGCGACACGGTGTCTCGAAATGGCCGTTGGTTATTCGAAGGAGCGCGAGCAATTCGGTCGCCCGATCGGATCCTTCCAGTCCTTGAAGCACAAATGTGCGGACATGTTCGTGGCGGTCGAAACCGCACGGTCTGCGCTCTACTACGCCGCCTGCATCGCGGACGACGGCAGTGACAACCTGACTACGAACGCCTCCCTCGCCAAGGCCTGGTGTTCGGAGGCCTATTTCCAATGCGCCGCCGAGAGCATCCAGATCCATGGCGGCGTCGGATTCACCTGGGAATACGACCCCCACCTCCACTTCAAACGTGCGCGAGCCAGCGAGTCCTGGCTCGGCAACCCCAGCTATCACCGCGAGCGCCTGGCCAAAGCGATCGGGCTTTAGCCCGCAAGGAGTCCCATGCGAGTATTCAAGAATCCCGCCGAGCTACTGACATCGGTCGGTGAAGATCTGGGCGCGACCGATTGGCTTGAGATCGACCAGTCGCGCATCAATACCTTTGCCAAGGCGACCGGCGACCATCAGTGGATCCACGTCGACGTCGAAAAGGCAAAACAAGGCCCCTTCGGAGGACCGATCGCCCACGGTTATCTGACCGCGTCCCTGGCGAACTATTTCCTGCCCCAACTCCTCGACGTACAGCGGACGTCGATGGGCGTGAATTACGGCTGTGACAAGATCCGCTTCCCCTCGCCGGTCCCGGTCGGATCGCGGATTCGCGGGACGGGCTCGCTGACGACCGCCGAAGAGACCAAAGACGGCGGGATCCAGGCCAAGGTCACGGTCAAGATCGAAATCGAAGGCCAGGAGAAGCCGGCCTGCGTCATCGAGACGATCAGTCGCTTCTATCCAGAATGACGATCGCCTAACACCCAGGCAACCCTCAATCGATCGCTATCAAGCTGCGCGCGGCAGCGATCGGCTCGTCGAGCCGTGTCCGCCACCGGCGATCACGCTCACAGGTCCCCAGTCAAAGACCCTCGCTGTGAAATTTCGATCCAATTGCCATCCGGATCGCGCACCATCGAAATGACTGCGACATCGCCGAGTTGTCGCGGCGCGAGTCCCTCGATTCCCCCTGCCTCGAGAATTCTCGCGTGCTCGCGGCGGCAATCGAAAACCTGGATCGTGAAATAGCGAATGCCAGGACCAGCGAAGGAAGCATCTCCCTTCAGCTCCGGATTGCTCTCGACAAAGACCCGTGAATCACCACATCGGAAACACCCATCACCAACCTCTTCGAATCCCAACGCGTTCCGGTAGAAGTGCGCCTGCGCGTCGGGATCTCGAACACCGACCGTGAGCCCTACGCCCTCGATCTCCCGCTCCCCGGGCGGCACGACCGAGAAGTGATTCCCGTCTGGATCCTTCAACTCTTCCCGTTCTGCCAAACCAGGGCGCGCAAGCCATATCGCGCGATAGCCGGTCGGGGGCGCCTCGGGAACCGCCTTCCTCGGATGGTTCAGTTTGAAGACGGAACCGTTCGCGCCATGTCGGTGCTGATGATTGCCACCGCCCGTGGGCAGCACGCCTTCGAAGGACAAGTCGAGTGGGCCCTGCCAGAAAGCCAGCATCTCGTCGAGCCTTTCCGTCATGACGCCGATATCGATATGGGGTTTGGCCAGCTTCATTTGGGTTCCCTCATTGCCCTTCTCTTCAGGCGGCTTCCTCCCGACCAGCCTATCGAGGGCGGCTTCGTTGCGCCATCTCAGGTCCACAGCCGGTTCCTCCGAGAAGGACCGGAGGCCGATCCCTCAGATCCTCGATTGCCCCGGAACAGTGCTCATGGACAACCAACCGATTTCAAAGTCTCCGCGGCACGTCCTCTCGATCGGCTCGGCCCTGGTCCTTCTCCTGAGCACGCTCGCAGTGGGTTGTGACCAGATCGACACTTCGGGATCGCTCGTCGATTCGACGCTTTCGGCTTCCAGTAAAGAGGCCCCTGCCGAGACAACAGCGCCCGCCAACTCCGGAGTGGAGTCGATCGGACCAGACGAAGCGACACGAATCTACTACCAATTCGTGGACGCTTCGGGGCGAGCACTATTCGTCGAACGAATCCTGGATGTCCCGGTCGATTGGCGCGAACAGGTCGGCTTCGTCGAGATGAGCCAACCACCTCCGCTCACACCCATGGCTGCGCGTCGATCCTGGAAGGTCTCGTCTCAACGAACGGCTGAGATCCTGGCGGCCAACACCGCCGCCACTTCAGCCTCCGGGCTCCGTCGAACGCAGCGTGAAGACGTCATCCTCTACTACGCAACGTGGTGTGGCTACTGCAAGAAGGCGAAGGCCCACCTCGACCGTGCAGGCGTCGACTACGACCTGCGAAACGTCGACAACGATTCGATCAAGAGCGAATTGAGGAAGAAAACCGGGCGCACCGGAATCCCAGTACTCGACTTTTCAGGTGAGATCCTTCGCGGCTACAGCTCCGATCAATACGACAAGGCCATTCGCACGATTCGCGGATAGACCCACCTAGCGGTCTCGAAATTCTCGAGCCGCCAGTTCGAAGAGGCCCAACTACACCCCCTCCTCCCAGCCCATCGGCTTGCCCAGACCGTAGAACGAGGCGTTGATCCGGTAGGCCAGGCTCTGCATCGGAGCCCGGGCGAGCTTTCGCCAGGCATTGTCCCGAGCTCGCTCGTGGAAGAGACCGAAGGCCTCGACGTCATCCAGATGGGCCGTGTCGATCCCGAGGTGTTCCTCGAAGAGCTCACAACGAAAGGCCTTGACGGTTTCTGGATGCCAGATCGAGGCGTTCAGCTCGGTGTCGGTCTTGAAGGACCGATCCGCGGTGTTAGTCGATCCGATCGTCGCCCAGGTATCGTCCACCAACATGATCTTGGCGTGGACATAGATTTCATGGGGCGAGCCGTCGGCTTCCGCGCTCGCGATGGCGGCAAGGCTGAACGACGGATGCGTATCGAGGCTCTCGATCAGTTCGAAAAAGGGAGCCAATCCCGAAACCTGACGCGCCTCCGCAAACGTCGGATGACACTTTCCGGGAACCAGGAAGATGACCTGCACGCCCCGCTCGAGGGCTTGCTTCAAATGGCCCACGACCTTGGGTGAGCCGATGGCCTGATCCTCGACGTAGATACTCGACTGCGCGGCATCGATCGCGGCAATGTATTGTTCATAGATGCTGAACTCGCCATGCTCGATCGCGAAAGCCTTGCCACCGGGGGTCGAAGTCGTGTCGCGGTAGCGGTTGGCCTGGACGGTGCGCGCAATCTGGACCGGAACTTCACCGACCCGCGCAGAGACCTCGCTCGGGAAGGCGAGATCGCCACGGTCTTTGCTCGGCGGCCAATGTCCGCCGTCCGCCCCTCGCTCGCTGGCTTCATTCCAACGCTGAACAAAATTATGATGGATGTCCGTGACCGCGGGTCCGCGAAGCTCGAGGTACACATCATGCACGTTGCCGTGCTCTCGCGGCGCGTGGCCACGGGCCGCAACCGAGCCATGATCGAGATTGATGCCGCCGACAAATGCCAATTCATCCGGACCGCCGGCATCGATCAGCCAACTCTTCTGGTGGTGACAATCCTCACCCGGCAATGCGTCCCAGCGCGCACCGAATCGACTGCCACGCCCGGCAAGCCACTCGAGCTGGTCGGGGGTCCCTGGGAAATGCGTCTTCTTGGAAACTTTTCTTGATCGCCAGAAAATCACGCGGACATCGATCCCGCGCTCAACTGCCGCATCGAGCACATCGAAGATACTTCCGCGGCCATCCGGGAGCTGGACGTCTTCTTCCAGAAACGCGACGGTGCCCCAAACGTGGTCTTTCGCCGCAGCGATGGCCTCACAGATGCGCCGGAAGGCGGGCTCGCCGTCCACGAGCGGGCGCACGGAGCAGCCTTCACGAAGCGGATAGCTGCCATCGAAGACGATGGGAACAGAAGAAACCGGACGCGTCCGAAGCGACATATTTGATGTCCCCCTAAGTTCTATTCCGATGTGATCGACGAAGTTTCGGGCCTCGGTAGGTGTCTTTGCCAACATCGATCGCAGAAGAAGCCAGGATAGCGAGCGATCGCGAAGAAGTTCGAAGCGCGTACGATTTTCCGTTTGTCGATCTGGTCACATTCAGAAAAACACTTTGTAGTTATTCGCCATCGCGAAGGCCGTAAAGATCGGCGCTATGTTGTTGCCAACGGAGACGAAGGTGACTCGAATAAACCTGTGTCCTCTGATCCTGCTCCCATTGGCCTTCTCACTAAGTTGCGGCGGGTCCAACGACGACCCCGCGCCTGCGGCCCTCCCACTCGAAGTCGTGATCCTCGGCGACTCCATCACCGTGATGGAGGGCTATGTAGATATGGTTGCGGACGAATTCAAGCCCGGAGTCATCTGGGGAACCGGCGGCCTCGGCTACACCACGCGCCATTGGGTTCCAGGCTGGGGATTTTACGAGGCTCATGACTTCGACACACTCCGGCCAAACACCGTGGTTGTTCTGCTCGGAACCAATGACGCCAGCGTGTTCTATCGGATTCCGGTCGAAGAATACATCGACAACCTCGCGATCCTGGCCGAAGCGCTGCTCGGTGATGGGACCCAAAGGGTCATTCTCATGACCGCTCCCCATTCCTTCCAAGACGGGCCGCAGCCTGTCGCCGACCGGCTCGAACAATACGCACTCGCCGTTCGCTGGTACTGCCTACCGCCCGACGACGGCATCGAGTGTGGCCCCGACCTCTACCAGATGCTGGAGGAGCCTGACTTTGTTGACGGAGTCCATCCGAACGCCGTCGGTCACGCGCGCATCGCGGATGCGCTCTTGCCCTTCATCGAGGATGTCGCAGCCCCCCACGAACACTAGGAACCCGACAGCCGCGCCTGAACGATTCCGCGAGCAAGGCTTCCGTCGATCTCGGCCTTGTGCGCCTTCATCAGCGCCCCCATCACCTTGCCGATATCGCCGGCACCCGCCGCGCCAGTCTCAGCAATCGCGGCGTCGACCCAATCACGCGTCTTGGCTTCGCCCGCGAGCTGGGGAAGGAACTCCTGGATCACTGCGAGTTCCGCCCGTTCGTTATTCGCCATCTCCTCGCGCCCGCCCTTGGAAAAGGCTTCGATGCTCTCTTTGCGTTGTTTTTCGAGTTTGCGAAGCAACTTCTCGCAAACCTCATCGGACACGGAGTCCGAGCCATCCTTCTTCATCTCATTGAGAAAGACGGTCCGCATGGAGCGAAGGGTGGATAAGCGCAACGCATCCTTGGCTCGCATCGCGTCTTTCATCTGGTTCGTCACGTCGTCCGAGATCGACATCAATACTCCTCCAAGTCAGCATCATAGCCCGAACGACAACAAATTCAGGCTCGCTGACTCGAGACCGAAACGACTTCGCCCGTCATATACGAGGCATAGTCACTCGCCAGAAAAACCATCACGTTCGCAACCTCCCAGGGCTCTGCGCCCCGGCCGAAGGCCTCACGCGCTTCGAGTTCATCGAGTAGCTCGGCCGGAGTGGTCTTTTTCAGAAAGGGATGAACGGCGATACTCGGCGAGACGGCGTTGATACGAATGCCGTGCGGCGCGGCCTCTAACGCAGAACACCGCGTGAAGGCCATCACACCCGCCTTGGCCGCCGCATAATGCGCCTGCCCCACCTGGGCCCGCCAACCCAGAACGGAGGCGTTGTTGATGATCACGCCACACTTTCGTTCCGTCATATGAGGCAGCACAGCGCGCGTCATTCGGAAGACGCTATTCAAAGTGATGTCGAGCACCGAGGTCCATTGGTCGTCCGTCATCTCGACGACGGGAACCTCGCCGCCCAATCCTGCATTATTGATGACGACATCGATCTCACCTAGTTCCTCGATCGCACTTGCGACCAACGCCCGCACGTCCTCGTCGTCTCGCACATTGCAAAGCCGATGGCCAACTGGCTGCCCACTGATCTCTTCGAGTGCCGTGGTCGCCTCCTGCAGTCTCTTCTCGTGGATATCGCTGATAAACAACCGTGCGCCCTCTTCGGCACATCGCTTGGCGGTTGCGAATCCGATCCCAGCCCCCGCCGCCGCCGTGATCAAAACCGTCTTGTCACGAAGCAGGTCATGGGCGGGTACGTAGGGAGGTGGTGAGTTCTTGGTCATGGAATGCCTTTGTCGTGACGCTTCGTAAGTTCGGTCAAGTTCAATCGTCTCTCGTTCGCGAATTTCGGAGGGGATGCCCTAACGTGGCTCGCGCGGCAAGCCGAGCACGCGCTCGGCGATGATATTTCTCTGGATTTGATTCGATCCGGCGTAGATCGTGTCGGATCGCGTGAACAGGAACATCCGCTGAAGGCTGGTGAGATCATAGGGCTCGCCCCGAGCGATTTCCGCGTCGGCGCCCATCACGTCCATCGCAAGCTTGCCGAGATCTCGGTGCCAATTCGCCCAGAAGAGTTTTGAAATGCTCGCGGCCGGAGGCGGGTCAGCCCCTTCTTCGCCACCCGAAAGCGTGCGAAGCGCATGGTAGCGCTGGATCCGCAGGCCCATCCAGGCCTGGGTGATACGTTGCCGAATGAGTGGATCCGTGGACTGCCCGTTCTCTTTTGCGACCTGGATGATCTCGTCGAGTTCATTCTGGAAGAGCATCTGCTGGCCCAGCGTCGAGGCACCGCGCTCGAACGAGAGTGTCCCCATTGCCACCGCCCAGCCGCCGCCCTCCGGTCCGACAATGTTATTCGCTGCCGTCCGCGCATCGCTGAAGAAGACCTCACTGAATTCAGAATCACCGGTCATCTGCACGATCGGCCGAACGTCGACGCCCGGCTGATCCATAGGCACCAGGAGATACGAAATGCCCCGATGTTTGGGCGTGGCCTCCGGATCGGATCGGCAAAGGACGAAACACCAATGCGCGGACTCCGCCCCGGATGTCCAGACTTTCTGCCCGTTGACCAACCACTCATCGCCGTCGAGTTCAGCTCGGGTCTGTACGTTCGCAAGATCGGAGCCTGCACCAGGCTCCGAATACCCCTGACACCAGACTTGTTCACCGGAAAGAATCTTGGGCAGAAAACGGCTCTTCTGCTCATCGCTACCAAAATGAATCAATGTCGGGCCTAACAGCCCCTCACCGATATGGCCGACCCGACCGGGCCCGCGTGCTCGGGCATATTCCTCGTGGAAAACCATTTGTTGCGTCAGCGAGCACCCACGCCCCCCCACATTCTCCGGCCAACCGACGCCAATCCAGCCATGCGCCCCCATCCGCCGCTCCCAGGCGTGGCGTTCTTCGAAAAGTGCATGTTCATCGCCGGGTCCACCGCGGCCCTTCACGACCTCGAATTCACCGCGAAGATTCGCAGCCATCCAATCAGCGATCTCACGCCGGAATGCCTCGTCCTCTTCGGTGAATCGCGCGTCCATGGTCCAACTCCAGGCTGTGGGCCGCCCTTGAATGTCTCGACAATCGCAAATTGCGAAGCCGGAAAAGAACAATAGAGCGCCTTGAAATAATACGATACGATACGACTCGTATGCAACAGGATAAGCCAGTCAGTCAGCGACGCCCCCGCAGTCGACGGAGCCCATGCTAGAAGCCGATTCTCTCTGGCAACTCATCGAGGCCCGGGCGGACGCCACGCCGGAGGCGCAACTCGCCGTCGACGGGCGCGATCGAGCGATCCGCTTCGGCGAATTTCGCGACCGCGCCCTGCGAACGGCCAGCGGCCTGAGCGCGCTCGGCATCGGCCCGGGCCAGACCGTCTCCTGGATGCTGCC
>CAZMFM010000101.1:9051-18520 GCA_964565565.1 uncultured Spirochaetaceae bacterium
CCCATTCGATGGCTCTTCTATACCTCCGGCACGACGGCCGAACCGAAGGGCGTGCGACACAGCGACGCCACGCTCTTCGCCGCAGCGAAAGGCATGAGCCGAGCTCTTCAGTTGCGCGAATCGGATCGAGTGGCCTTTGTCTTTCCGATCACCCACATCGGCGGGATCGTCTGGCTCCAGGCAGCGCTGGCCCATGGTTGCTGTCATATTCTGATCGAAAGCTTCGCCGATCCCGATACGATCCCGACCCTTCAGAGGCACGGCGTCACGCTGGCCGCCGCCGGAACCGTATTTCACGAGGCCTATCTCGAAGCGCATCGACACTCAAAGTCGCCTCCCCTCTTTCCGCAGGTTCGCGGCTTCCCGGGCGGCGGCGCCCCGAAGCCGCCACGGCTGCACGACGCCCTGAAAGAAGAAATGGGCGGCATCGGCATTCTCTCCGGCTATGGATCGACCGAAGCCCCGATTCTCACCATGAGCTGCGTCGATGACCCCAGCGAGAAGCTGGCCATGACCGAGGGGCGCGGCGCCCTCCCCGAGGTCGACATTCGCGTCGTCGGAAGCGATGAGGAGATCGTCGACTCCGGGCAGATCGGTGAGCTGCGGGTTCGCGCGCCGCAACTCTTCCGCGGCTACGTCGATGCCCGCCTCGACGCAACCGCCTTCGACGAGAACGGATATTTCCGAACCGGCGACCTCGGTCGGATCGACGAGGACGGCTACCTGGTCGTGACGGGGCGACTCAAGGACATCATCATTCGGAAAGGAGAAAATATTCCGGCCAAGGAGGTCGAGGACCTGCTCTACACGCACCCCAAGATCCAGGAGGTCGCCGTCATCGGCCTCCCCGATCCGAAGACCGGCGAGCGATGCTGTGCCGTCGTAACCTGCCGGGACGGCGAAACCGCGATCACATTCGACGAGATGAAGGATTTCCTGCTCGACCAGCAACTGATGAGGCAACGCATCCCGGAGCAACTCGAGATCGTCGAGGCCATTCCCCGCAATGCCACGGGAAAGATCTCCAAGCATGAATTACGGGAACGCTTCGGACGTCAGGCCTGAGCAACAGGCGCCACCGATGAACGGCGCCCAGTGCTAGTCGCGACGCAGAATCCCCGACAGGGCGAGGTCGACGATCGGCCCCGCCATCTTCGCCGAGGGTGCGCGTCCACGAAAGAAGAGCGCGACCGAGATCGGCCCGACCACCAGGTCGGCCGCGAGATTGACGTCCACGTCTTCGGAGATCTCGCCTCGCTCGCGCGCCCGCTCGAAGATCCGAACGAAGGGCGCCCGTCGGTTCGTCGTCACGGGCTCCAACATTTTCGAGAGTTCAGGATTGTGCGCCCGCTCGCCTACCAGGCTGGGAAAGACTGCACCCAGCGAAGTCGAATGGAAGACCTGTAAATAGGCCTTCAGCGTTTCCTTCAGATCGACTTCCAAATGTCCGGTGTCGACTTCTTCGAAGCCGGGCAATTGTCCAAACGCCTCGACCACCAAGGGCAATTTCGAGGTCCAGCGCCGATAGATCGTGGCTTTCCCGACCCCGGCCCGCTGCGCCACGCCTTCGACGGTCAGCGCGGAGAAGCCCACTTCGACCAACAATTCGAGGGTCGCATCGAGGATCGCCTGATGGGCCTCCTCGCTGCGCGGTCGCCCGGTGCTCCCGGCCGTACCCGCTCGATCTGTCACACGTCGATTCGCCGCCGCCATCGCTTTCGCCCTTCCAACCGACCGAGGACCAGCCTGAACCATTTTCCGGACCAGAATGCCTCGAAGGCCTTTCCATTACGATACAATACGTTCCGTTCCAAATCATCCGAATCGGGCCAGATGCGCGAGCCTGTTCGGACCCAGCCCGAGGGAGTCGAAACGCAATCATGGTCGAGTACAACCCCTTCTCGGATGAGGTCGTCAAAGGCGATCCGCTTCCCGTCTACAAGCGATTGAGAGACGAAGCCCCCGCCTATTACCTCGAGCAATACGACACCTGGGTGCTCTCCCGCTTCGAAGATATCTGGAAAGCCTCGGGCGACATGAAACATCTCACCGCCGCGAAGGGCACGACGTCCGCTCACCTGCTGACGAAGGTCCAGCCCGTCACGCCGATGATCAACATGATGGATGCGCCCGACCACACGCGCCTGCGCTCCTCCTTTCGAAAGAAATTCGCCGCGCAAGAGGTCGCACTCCTCGAACCGACCATTCGCCGGCTCGCCCAGGACTGTCTTGCGAAAGTGGCCGACCGCGGCGAAATGGACGTCATGGCCGACCTCTCCTCGCAGGTGGCGGTCACGGTTGCCTGCATGATCAGCGGCCTCCCCCCCGAAGACGGGCCCATGTTGAACGAACTCGTCTGGCGCTTCTTCAAGCGTGAAGAAGGCCATGACGGAATGACCGAGGCCGGCCTCGCTGCGATGGGCGAGATGTTCGGCTACTTCCACAAAAAGATCGCAGAACGCCGTGCCGGACAAGCGAAGGACGACGTCCTCCAGGTGCTGATCGACTTCGAACAAGATGGCAAGCCCCTCGAAGACGAAGCGATCGCCTCCCATCTCTCGATGTTGATCATCGGCGGCTCCGAGACCTTTCCCAAAACCTTCGCATCCCTCGTGCGACGACTCTGGGAACATCCCGATCAGCGCCAGAAGTGCATCGACGATCCGAGCTTGATTCCCGACGCGTCGAACGAAGGCCTGCGCTTCGATATGCCCACGCAATTCCTGATGCGCGTCGTCAAGAGCCCGGTCGAGTTTGCGGGCACGAAGATGACCGAAGGACAGCCGATCATGTTCCTCTATCACTCGGGCAATCATGACGAGCGCGAATTCGACGACCCCGACAAATTCGACATCCTGCGCCGTCCATCGCGAATCCTGAGCTTCGGCTACGGACCGCATTCCTGTCTTGGCATCAACGTCGCGCGACTCGAAGCGAAGGTCTGCCTCGAAGAGCTCCTGAAGAGCTATCCCGAATACGAAGTCGATCTCGACCGTTCGGAACGACTGCTCACGGAGTTCGTTCAGGGCTATTGGAAGCTGCCGATCAACTTTGCGAAATAAGACCTCCGGGTCGTACGAATTGAACCCCGGTTAACTCGTTGTCGGCCAGTGCCTGCGTGAAAGAAACGCCGGCGGCAATCGCCTTGCGACAGGCATTCAATTGTCGAGGGCGTTTGAAGCCAACGGCCGCCACCAGAAGATCCCCTCGACCGAAGAGCGCCAGAAAGCGATCGTCTTCGATCCGGCCATGACAGATCTGCATCGTATCGCCGTCTCGAACCTCGCCCGCAATCGCAATGCGCAAATCGAATTGGTCGGTCCAGACATAGGGGATCGGCGCGTAGTCGACGGCCTCTCCCTGAACGATGCGCCGTGCAACGACTTCCGATTGCTCGACGGCACTCGTCCAATGTTCGAAGCGCGGCCGCTCCGGGTAGTTCGCGTTATGCCACCGCGCGCAATCACCCAGGGCAAAGACCCCGGCGCGCCCGCTGAATCCGGTCCCATCGCAACAGACGCCGTTGTTGATTTCGAGGCCAGCCCCCTCCAACCACTCGGTCGCAGGTGCAGCCCCCACCCCCACCAGTACGAGATCCGTTGGCAGGCGGGTTCCGTCCGAGAGGCGTACCGCACTCACCCGCCCGCTTCCCTCGAATCCGTCTACGCCAACACCCAGATGAAAGGCGACACCTGCTTCCCGGTGGCGATCGGCAACGCGCTCGCCAAGAATCGGCCCGAGTCCGCGAACCAGTGGCGCCGGCAAGGGGTCGACGACGACAACCTCGAGGCCCTTCGCCCGACAACTGGCCGCGACTTCCATGCCGATGAATCCGGCGCCCACGACAACAATGCGGGCGGCGCTCTCGATTGCGGAACGAAGCGATCGGGCGTCGACCAGGGTGCGCAGGGCGAGGATCCCGTCGAGTTCCCGACCGAAGGGCAATTGTCGTGGCCGAGCACCGGTCGCGAGCACGATCGCATCGGCATCCTCGATTCGCTCCCCGCCCGAAAGCGAAAGCTCGAGCGAATCCGGAGCAAGGGAAACAGCTTCGCAACCCAGCCGCCAATCGGCGTTCAACTCGTCCAGATCAGCGACCCGCAGCGCCAACTTCTCTTCGTTTCCGTCACCGGTCAAGAATTGCTTCGATAGTGGCGGCCGGTCATAGGGCATCGCCTCTTCAGCGCCGACCATCGTGATGCGACCGGCAAAGGCTTCTCGTCGAAGCGCTTCAGCTGTACGCAATCCCGCAAGCGAGGCCCCGACAATTACAATATGGTTGATCATGGATCGCGTTTCTCGCTTTGCTCGAGTTCTTTGATGGCAGCATCGATGTTGACGTTGATGTTGACGTCAGGGTTGAGGTTGAGGTTGAGGTCGAGGTCGAGGTCAATATCAATGTCGACGAATCGATGACCGGCAGGATCGAACGATCGAAGGAAATGTAAACAACAGACGACGCGGAATGCTAGCCCCCGCGCCCGCCAGAGGAACCCATCATGCAGTTCTGGCAATCCCTTCCGATGATGCACCCGGACGATATGCTTGAGTTGGCGCCCGTCGCCGAGGAGGCTGGTTTCGAGGGCATCATGCTGGCAGATCACGTGCTGGTGCCCGAGCAATTCGACTCACACTATCCTTATAGCGAAGGCGGCGAGGCTCCCTTCGACGGGACGACGCCCTTCCCCGAGGTCTTTGCAACGATTGCGGCGCTTTCCCAGACGACGACCCGGCTGCGTTTTCTCACCAACGTATATGTCCTGCCCCTGCGCCATCCAATTTCGATCGCGAAGGACGTCAGTACCGCGGCCATCTTCTCGAAGAACCGGACCGTGCTGGGATTCGGCGCGGGTTGGCTGCGGGAAGAATTCGAGAGTCTGGACAGGCCCTTCGCCGAGCGCGGAAAACGGATGGACGAACAGATTCCGATCATCCAGCGCCTCCTGGCGGGCGAGACGGTTGAAGCGAAGGGCGACTACTACTCGTTTGGCCCGGCACGAATGAGCCCGTTGCCGACCGAGAAGGTCCCGATGTGGGTCGGCGGTATGAACCCGGCGGCCCTGCGCAGGGCCGGACAATTCGGTGACGGTTGGACGGGCGCGGGGTCTACCTTTGATCAAACCGTGGCATTGCTGACGACCTTGAACAGCCATCGCAAGCATTTTGGCCGTGAGAACGAGCCCTTCGATTGCCTCGTCCCCCTCGTCGAAGAGGTCCCGGCGGACAAGCTGCCGGCGCTGATCGAGCTCGGCATGACGGGGACCGTTAGCTGGCCGCTCGAATATCAACTTCCGCCGAGCGCGACGATGCAAGACAAGAAGGACAAATTGAGAGCGTTGGGCGAGACGATGATCGCGCCGGTCAATGGCTAGGCGGCGCACGCAACGTCGAAGAGACGGGTAGATCGCACTGTCTCCAGTTTTTCATCTATCGGAAGCACGTAGGCTCTTCTCGCCACTTCATGGATCCTGAACGCCATGACCGCGACGCCCGGGGCGCGAGCACCCGCGCGATCAAATCCAGATCGAGATACGTATTTCCCCGATGCGCGATGAACCAAAACTCCGCTCCGGCTGGAACCAGGCCGAAGCGCAGGGAATGTCGCGAAGATCCGCTCAATCGGCCGTCTCCTCGTCGCCGCCGCGTAGTTTCGGTGCTTCCGAATCCTCACGCCGAAGTTCTCCGACGAACACGATTCCGAGCAATGTGCGCATCGTGATCAAACCCGCACTGAGCGCCACGCTGCAGGCCAACAAGGCTTCCGGCGATCCGTAGGCCCGAAAGAATTCGACCATCGCGATCTGCGTGGGGCCGATGCCAGCGACGGCCGGGAGCATGGAAGTGATCATGACACCACTGAAATTGACCAAGACGACGGCAGGTGGAACAGAGACGCCAAATGCTGTGAGCGCAGCCCAGCCCAGGCTTTCGAATCCCAGCACAAACACGAACCGCACCACGATCAATTCCGCGAGATCCCGCGAAGAAACGCCCCGTGCCGCACTGAACAACTCGCGATCACGCAGCACGTCGATCGGCCCGAGTGAAAACGGTGCACGCAAAAGTGCAAGACCGCCGGCGACGCCGACCACGATCGCAATAACGAGCCCGAGTTGCACAGGGACGGCGACGGAGGAACCGAGCGTCGCCCCCAATGCAATCATCGAAAGGACCATGCCGAGATCGACCATCATGACCAACAAGATGATTCCGGCGGCCCGCTCGATCGACACGCCCGAGCGACGCCCAAGCAGCACACTCAGGGTCGCCGCGCCTAACGTATAGTGAACGACCGCCAATAGGTAGCTCGATGACTTGATCCTCACCGCCGTCATGAACGTAAAATCGGGACGGCTGGAGTGAAGCAGGCGACGCAGCGTCATGGCCTCGATCGTGGTGCTGAAGAATCCAAACAACAGCAGTGCTGTACCGAGAATCGCGAGCGTACGCGGAGTCATACGCGAAACAGTGTCCGCGATGTCGACGAAGTGGACGAGATAGGCGATCGCTGCGAGGGTCAGCGAAACCGGTACACCCCATCTCTTCAGGATGCCCCAAACGCGCGCCATCCAGCCGCGCCTTGGCGTAGAAAGTCTAGTCACACCCAAATCCAACACCGCGCCTCTTCGATCGCGGCCTCCAGCTCATCGAACGCCTTCTCCCAATCGAAATTCCGAGCCCACACGAGCCGCTCGTTACGACATCGAACGCGCCGATTCTTCATCCTCGGGGAGCGCTGCGATACGACGTGCAAATCCGTCGACGTCAGCAAAGGAAACCGGCGATCCTGTCCCGCCGTTGCGTACGCGTTTCCCCAATCCATCGGCGCCGCCGCCCGATCCCATAGCTCTCGAGTTCCGGGAATTGGTCGACCAATTTCGCGCAGACGCGCAAGGTGAGGTCGATGTGTTTGCAGGCTTCGAGACAACGCCGATAAACGGTGAGGCTCAGGTTCTCTACTTCGTCGTCGCTGGGGATCATGACGTTGAAACGCGACATGTCAGCTTCATGAAGTTTCGATGACATGGAAATGGACATGCACATGGGCGGTAGTTTAGTCGCTTCGTCGGCCCTTGCCCTGGCTGCCAGTACCGCGCTCGCCTGTTGCCCGACCTCCATGCCGGGGTTGGCCTGCAACCAGACTCCACAGATCGATGCAAGCCAACGCGAACAGGAAATTGCGCCGGACTACTGCGAGCCCACCGGAAGCGTGAGCCCTTCGTTCTCGAGCTGTTGTTTGAACTCCGACGTGAGGGTGTCGCTCGGGGCCGCGTCGATGCGACGGCTCGCCTCTTCGATTCGCCCCAATTTGAGATTCGCCCAAATGACGTATCTCGTGATGCCGGCGTCATGAGGCTTTCGCTCACGCGCGCGCTCAAAGATGATCAGAGCATCCGCGATGCGGCCCCGCTGCATGAAATAGTCGGCCAGTTCTGCCTGCAGCGTGTCCCATTCTGGATGCGCATAGGACAGTGGCACCAGCAACGACTCCAAGCTGTCGAATTCATTCAACGCCAGATAGGCCCGGGAAAGATTCAGCGCCGCCACCTCGTGCTCTTCATTCGTCACACCCGCCGTCCGCTCATACGCTTCTTCGAATCGCGTGCGCGCCTCTGACGCGTTCCCGATCATCTGCGCCATCGCCGCCAACGCGACCCGCGGCGTGTAGGCACCGGGAATGATTCGAGCCGCCTCGGCAAAGGCCCGGCGAGCCGGTTCGACATCCTCGGGACGTCCCTCGGCATAGAGAATCGATCCGTAGGTGAATTGGGCGGTGTAGTTGTCGGGGCAGTCCTGGGCTGCGGCATGGAAGAGCGTTCGATTGGTCTTCCACTCGAGAATTCGCCCGGCACTGAGCACGCCCAGTCCAACCAAGACGATGGCCCAGACGGGCCAGAGTTTCGGAATCGATCCGAGACGCGCAATATTCGATGGTCGCCAGATGGGTAACCCGGTTGCGGCCAGCAACAAGAAGATCATCGGAAAGTAGAGAAAGCGTTCAGCAAAGGGCGTACCGATCTGGACGACCAGATTGCTGACCGGCGAAATGGCGATCCAGAACAACAAGATTCCCACTTGCACTCGATCGAGCGAACCCTTTCGCTTCCAGCTCCACAGGGGCCAAGCCACACTGGCCAGCATCGCCAGGCCCGTCAGCACGGCTCGAACATTCAAGCCAGTTCCCGAAACGGGCACCACGCCCGTTAGGTAGTCGGGTTGCAGGGGAAGAGGCAGGATGAGTTTCTGCGCAAAGAGACTGATGTAAGCCAGCGCACGCCAGCGAAGCGCGACGAATCCGCTGGCGCCATCGTTGATCAGCGGCATTTCGGAAACCAGCAGATCGCCCAAGGCCGCTTGCCGCATGGCTAGGTAGCAGACGGCAGCGAGCGAAAGGCAAAGCGCCTGCGCGAGCGCGCGGCGCCAGACTCCGGACAGCTCGGCGCCCTGCCAGAGCGCTCGCGCAACCCAGCAAGCGGGCAAAAGCACGATGAGCCCAACCGTCGATTCCTTCGAAAGCAGGGACAAGAAGAACAGAAGAAAGAGACCGGGCCAGAGTAGGAGTTCGGGAATCCGGCGAGACAACGAAATCGTGAGTGCGAGAAAGGCGAATAGCGTCGCGAGCAGGTCGCTTCGGCCAACGAGGCTGGCAATCGTCTCGATCTGAATCGGGTGAAGAAGGAAAAGTGTCGAGAGCGTCAGGGCGACACCGAATGGCCCACCCATTTGAACCAGAAAGACCAACAAGACAAGACTACAGGCCAGATGCAATCCGAGATCGAGCGCGTGTTCGACGGCCACCACCGGTTCGTCAAAGATTCGTCGAGTCAGCTGGTAACTCAGTATCGGGACCGGTCGATAGAGTCCGCGGCCAGGGTGCGCTTCTTCATCCCAATAGGGCGAGGAGAAGATATCGCGAATCGAAGCGTCCGAATCCACGAGGGGATTCATCTGCACGATGTGAACGGCGTCCAGGGCGTAGCCGTTCTTCACGACGAGTCCATGGGTCAGCAGACCGAGAAAACCCAGGAAGAGTGCAGCGGCGGCGAATTGCCGAAGAGAGAGGCTGGCCATACGGGAGAAAATCCTTCGCGATGGTTGCTACATCGATGCCGAAATATAGTTCGTTCGATTCGCAGATGCCTCCTCCCGACCGTATCGAAGGAGCCAGAATCGGGTGTTGTTATTTGTCAGGAGAAGCGACGCGGCATACACTCGCACGATGAAATCGTACCGGTCGCGCGTCGGCGAAGTGTCCTTCCGCGAGCCGATGATCGCCCTCCTTTCAATCGTGGCTCTGTGCGCGATCTACACAAGCTGGTATCCCGCACGCAACGTACCGGCAATCGACTTCTACCAATTCTGGGTCGTCGGACAAGAAATTTCCGACGGGCAACCCGGCAATATCTTCTCTCCCCTCGAGCGCGAACGCATCGGAAAACGCTTTCTCGAAAAAGCGCGCACGTCCGAA
>CAZMFM010000102.1:0-2966 GCA_964565565.1 uncultured Spirochaetaceae bacterium
TCGACGAACCGCCTCGCTAGAGCGTCGCGCGTGCGCGACGGCCGTGCGGAGCGAATTCGAACTTCAGTCCACCCTCGATAGGATCCTGCGAACCGAGGCGCGCTCCTCGCCTTCGACCCAGACGGTCATCGTCGAGACCATCGTCGTCAAATCGTCGGTGACCGTTCGATTTTCGTAGATCCTGGCCTTCTTCCCGCTATCGAGAATCCGCTCGCGCATCATCTCCATCCCTTTCTTGGGATCCCAGGTGAAAACGTCCATCGATTCGTTCCCCATGGCATCCTTGAAGGGGCGCGATATCCCATCGAGTCGAACCAGGCGGGTCGTATTCTTGATCGGGTTCTTGCTTCGGATCTGCAGGCTCCGGCTACATCCTTCACAATCGGGCTCTTCGACTTGGATCGTGACTTGTATCGACACGATCCCGGCCATTTGTCGAACCAGCCACGGCACTTCGAGCGCCTTCATGGCCGGCTCAAAGGAACCGGATCGGTCCCAATCGAGCTGCCAGCTGCCGCGCAGACGATCGAGCGAGTCGAGCTGGTCGGGTTCGAGCGCCACGACCCCTGGAGCCACAAAGAGCAACAAAGTCGTCAACCCAGTCACGACGAATCGAGCCATTTTTTCCTCCACGCCATGGACGCACGCACGCGCGACGCTCCATGGGTCCGCGCCTCAGTAGAACCGGTCACAAGACTAAAGGACTCGTGATTTTGGCTCAAGACATTTCTTTTCCGCCCGGTCAGCTCCCGCCGTGTGTCGATTGCTGGCGGCTAGACGAGAACAGATGCATCATTCGTTGGCGAATCCCTCGACCAGAGGGTCCTGACCCACCGTTAGCTGAATTCCCGCCTGCGCCAATTCAATGAATCAAGATGCGCCATCGCCCACTCGACACATCTCACGCACCTCACGCACCTCACACACGTATACAAGGAGCCTCCTCATGCCTGATTTTTCGAAGATTTCCTGGATCGCTGACCACATCGCGCTCTACAAATCGGATCCTGAGAAAGCACATATGTGGGATTCCGGCGTGGCCGGCGGCACGGGTCCGATGCCCACATTGTTGCTCACGACGACGGGAAGAAAGAGCGGGAAGCCTCGCGCCTTGCCCTTGATCTACGGAAACGTCGGCGACAGCTACGCCATCATCGCCTCGAAGGGCGGCATGCCGGAACACCCGCTCTGGTTCCGCAACCTCGAAGCCCAACCGGAATGTGATCTCATGGTCGGCGCAAAGGCCGTCTCGGCCCGGGCGCGAATCGTCGAAGGCGAAGAGCGTGAAGAGATCTGGAAAATGATGGCGGAGGTCTACCCGCCCTACCTCGACTATCAGGAACGAACCGACCGAAAGATCCCGGTCATCATTCTCGACCCCGCCTAGCATGGTTCGGCGGTCACTCGAGGTCTCTTGTCGCGTGCGCCGCGTAGTCACCTGGCCATTCAATCGCGCATTCGCCTAGTCGCTTGTTCACCTGGCCGCGTTGCGCGCTCAGGTTCGAATCACCCGAATCGGATTCGTGCCATCCCAGGTTCGCGCCTTCTCGGCGATCATCTTGAAAGTCTGGCCCTTGGGGCCGCTGATCTCAGAGAGTTCGATCACCGTTCCGGGATGACCCTCCGTCGCGAAATAGACCATCCGACCGTCCGGACCACCCACCTCACCCGACTGTCCAACCGTAAAGCCCTGCTCTTGAAGACGATCAAAATCCCGATCAAAATCTTCAGTCCAATACGCGACGTGCTGAAGACCCTCGTGACCGGCAGCCAGAAAATCGCGATACATCGACGGCGCGTCATTGCGTTGTTGGATCAATTCGATCTGCAACGGACCCGAGTTCGCCAGCGCGATGCTCGCGCTCATATCCGACGGCTCGCCGTAGTACCGAAAATCCTTGATCGGCGCTTCTTCGAGGTAGAAAAACGGACCGACGCCCAACACCTCGACCCAATGCTTCATCGCCGCCGCGATGTCACGGACGACATAGCCATTCTGTCTAATCTCACCAAAATACCGACTCATCCAGCGCTCTCCCCTATTCCATTCGGTCATGCGAAAGCTATCTGATTCACAGGGCGATCACAGCCCGCATTGATCACCGATATGCCCCGACGGGCGCAGCGAAGCGATCTTGCGTCGGCCGCGAATCCGATCCACTGTCTAGACGAACCTTGATCCAGCGACTCGACCATCGCCTAAAGGAATACTCCAGCCCATGAAGGCGACCATCAACTATCTGTCGAGCGACTCGCCCATCCCGATCGTCTACTTGTCCAAACCTCCGCCAGGCGCCGAGCGGGACTCGACAAAGATCCGCCTTCAACGATCCCAACACACTCGCGGACGCCCCCTGCCGCGAAAGCATAGAGGTCCGAACCCTCGCCTTCTATTGACACGCGGAGCGATCCGCCGAGCCATTCAACCCGAACCGAACCGACGCCCGCTACGAATGTCTGGCTTCTTTCCCTCATCCTCTCATCACCACACTCGGAGTCCACCATGTTCATCGCCATGAATCGTTTCCGCATCGCCCTCGGACGAGAGGACGTCTTTGAAGAGCTCTGGCGCACTCGCGAATCCCAGCTGGACCAGGTCCCGGGTTTCCAGGAATTCCATCTCCTCAAAGGCCCGACGGACGACGAGGCTGCACTCTACGCCTCCCACACCGTCTGGAAGTCAAAGGCCGACTTCGACGCCTGGACCGAGTCCGAGAACTTCCGGAAGGCCCACGCCAACGCCCGCGCGCCGGAGGGCACCTACCTTGGCCATCCGAATTTCGAGGGCTTCGAGGTCGTGCTTTGAGCGTGGCCCTACCCCTGTTCGCAATCAAACGGAGCGATCCGACTCCGTTCGATCTTTAGCAGGAAGTTCAACATGAACTAACGGAACGTGTCATGATCAGCTCATGCGCTCTTTGTCGTCGCGACTACTGATCTCCCTCCTCTTGATCGGTCTGCTCACA
>CAZMFM010000102.1:3066-18356 GCA_964565565.1 uncultured Spirochaetaceae bacterium
GCGCTCTTTGTCGTCGCGACTACTGATCTCCCTCCTCTTGATCGGTCTGCTCACAATACTCGCGAGCCCGGTCTCCGCCGAAGTCGCGACGCTCGATGTTCTATTGGATGTCGACCACGATTCGTCGACCGGTTGCGATCTGATGACCGTCGACGGCCTTGCCCAAGGTGTCGAGACGAGAATCCGCACAATCTACGACGTGGGAACGCAAAACATCTTGAGTACGACGTACGCGGACTGCCTCGATCCCGTCGTCGGACTCTTCTCGAACGAAAGCGCAGTCGGATCCTCGCCCGCCCCGCCCTGGGCAGGCGTCGTAGGAAACGGAACGGCCGGTTCGACGCTGATCGAGAGCCATATCCCGGCGACTGCGCTGACACCCATCGGTACGATTCGAGCGATGGTCGTGGTCAACTCGGTTCTCGGCGAAGATACGATGCTCACTGGAGATACAGGAACGCCACTCCTGATGCAGGCCACCATCCTTTATGTTCCGAGCCTCACGCCAGCCGGACTTCTCACGCTCGCCTGCCTTTCGCTTCTGATTGGATGGCTCGTGTCACGAACGAAGAGGTTTCAGAAAAACAACCTTTCAGTGCTGAGCAGCACCATGATCCTCATTCTCGCCTCCCTTTTCATTCCGGCAAACGGACGCGCGCTGCTTGGTGAAGGGACCCAGCGAACCTGGGTCGAGCAAGAAAAGCTCGCGACCGACCCCGAGGCAGACGCGCCCATCGGCATCGATCTACTCGCCTTCTATTCCTTCGTCGACCCGACCTCGAACGAGCTATGGCTGCGCCTCGACGTACTCTTCGGAACTCCAGTCTGCGTCGGCTGGGGACACGTCGATCCGGGCATGGGTTTTCCGTGTAGCCAGGAGCCTCCGCCCGATCCCGGACCCTTTGCGGGACAGATCGCGCTCACCTTTGACGACGGCCCGAACCCTGCCGCCACGCCATCCATTCTGGCGACACTTCGCTTGAATAACATCCCGGCCACCTTCTTTGTCCAGGGCAATCGCCTGATCAATGACGACCAAAAGGCCCTCGCGTTCGAAATGCATCAGGATCCCCTCTTCCGCGTCGCCAATCATTCAAACACCCATCCCCGGTTCAACACGCTGACGCCTCAACAAATGGAAGACGAACTCCTTACGACTTCCGACCGAATCCGGGACGCAATAGCCGACGCGTGCTACTTCCCGCGATATTTCCGCTTCCCGTACAGCATTTCGACCTGTAACGCGATGGAGATCGCCCGCTCCCACGGACACGCCGTCGTCGGAGTCAACATGGCGCCCGCCGATTGGTGCTATGCGCTCGGAAACGGGATCTGTCCCGCCGCGGTCATCCCAACCATGCCAGAAGAATTCCGAGACGACCTCCCCGGCCTCGCGGTGTCTCTATTTCAGGCTTCGGGAGGCGGGATCATGCTGCTACACGACCTTCATCCCAATACCGCCGCCGAGCTACCCGCAATCATTTCGGCTCTCCAGGCGGCGGGCGCGACCTTCGTCGACCTTGACGACCCGCTCGTATTTCCGTTGCTGAATGCTTCGATCGTGCCTCTCGAACCGCCGGCATGCTGCGAAGGCGTCGTTAGTCAGTAGATTGGTATCGGGTCCGCTCCAGCTGGGTCGTAGTCAGGTCTCACTCGCTACCGCCTGAGCAACGAAGCGATCGAAGTGGACGGAGTGGACGAAGGTTCCGTAAAACCATTCGTAGTGACCTGGCTCGAGAAGCCAGCCACTGCAAACGGTGGCATGTGGCTCCGCTCGGAGTCTCGAAAGCTGAAAATTCGGCTGAATTGGAGCGAGAGACCGGATTCGAACCGGCGACCCTCTCAGCCAATGCGTGATCGGGGCCTGTAGCTTCTCGGGATCCGAAAGGTCTCCCCGTAAAGCCAGCCGGACTAACACGCCCGAAATGCTGGAGTCTCACAGATCGCTCTCGGTCGGTTCGCCAGAGACACAGCCCTCAGGCACCGGACTCCCGCCCGCCCCCACGTGGCAGGGGCTGAACCGAGCTAGTGGGCGAGCGGTCCTCCCGCAGCCTGTTCCTCGACCGATTCGGCGAACACGTCGGCGAAGTCGTCTCGGTCACCGGCTATTCCAGTATGGATTGCAAATACCCAACTGATCATCCTTACGAATTCTGGCAGGAACGTTCGATCAGCTATTCGCTTTGGCTCTGCGACGTTTGCGGGCGCTCAAGGTGATTAGGCCCAAGCCCATCAGGACGGCCGCTCCTGGCTCAGGAACAAGAGTCCAGCCTGCGGCGACGGGATCGAAGGAAATCGTCGCATCGAGGTCCGCCCACGCGTTCGTGAAGTCCGTCTGGGAGTCGTAAAGGGCTGCACCCAGGGTGTTCCCTAAGCCGATTGCGTTTTGCAGTATGGCATTCGAGAAGTCTGTGCCGGAGATGGCGATCCCGCCAGGCGCTCCGAGATATTGAACTTCGAAGGATGCCCCTGTTAGGTCTGCTCCAAAGAAGTTTGCGCCAACCAAATTCGTCTGAAGAACGTCGGTACCAAATCGAACCCCACGAAGACTCGCGGAGGTGAAATCCGTATTGTCGAGTCGGGCAGCGAAAAAGGAACCGTCGAGATTCGCGTTTGCAAAGGAGGCACCGCCAGCTTGCAGCTCACCAGCGTACCAACCGCGCAGGTCGGCGAATGAGAGATTCGCTCCAGAAAGATTCGTCTCGCTAATGCTCGAGTTTACCCACACCGCACCCGTCAAATTTGCCCCCGAGAAATCCCCCTGCCAAATGTCCGAACCACTCAGATTCGCTCCAGCGAGATCGGCATCCCGCAGTTGAGTGAACCACAAATTCGCGAGGCGAAGATCGGCGTTCGCAAGGGCGGCGGTCCGCAAATCGGCAAAGGAGAGATCTGCTCCTTGAAGGTCGGCCCCCGGCGCTAGGTCGACGCCCGAGTAGGGGTGCAATTCGCCATTCCCTACGCGAAGAATGGGATCGACGATCGTCCCATTCGTTAGTTGATACGAGGCCGCCAGGGCCGAGCCGGACGGGAGAGCAAGAGCGAGGAGCAGAGCGAAGCCGAGCGAGCGCATGGTGAAAAGACCGAAGGCGGAGCCGAGTGCGAGAGTGGTTGAACCCATCGATCGATGTTAGCCGTGATCGTGGGGATGTGCCCCCCCCCTTCCTAAAAGGGGGCTGTAGGAGCCGCGAAATAGCCATCTGTGGCTCTATCCAGATGAGCGAGCCGAAACCTTCATGCCGGGCCAGCACAACGCCGGAAAGGGGAGCTGGTCGCGCCCCATTTGTGCCGCTAGCCCGGCTGAATCCTGAGATCCCCAACGATTCCGCGCCGTGGCCGTCGTGTGCCTAACAGGCTTCACGCACGACGACGAACGCCAATCCCAAACGCAGAGCCCGGTTTTTGAATAGAAGTGAAGCCGTACCGCCGCTTCGCGTTTACGAGCTTCTGGTCTGCAATGTCCAACTCGCGTAAGTGATTCATTGGAGCGCGAGACCGGGTTCGAACCGGCGACCCTCAGCTTGGGAAGCTGATGCTCTACCAACTGAGCTACTCGCGCTCCGTACAGTGAATACTAGCAAAAAGACCCGCCCCAGGGACCCGTCCAGCTCGGAGAGCGCAGTGATTCGCAGTCTGTCCTAGAAATCCCCACTGCCAATGCGTGCTCGGGGTAGGTAACTTCTCGGGATCCGAAAGGTCTCCCCGTAGAGCCAGCCGGACTAACACGTCCGGAGTGCTGGAGTCTCAGAGATCGCTCTCGGTCGGTTCGCCAGAGACACGGCCCTCAGGCACCGGGCTCCCGCCACGCCCCCACGTAGCAGGGGCTGAACCGGGTCGGTTGGCGAGTGGTCTTCCCGCAGCTTATTCCTCGATCAATTCGACGAATACGTCGTCGAAGTCGTCTCGGTCGCCGGCTTCGATCGGACTCAACTCGATCCCGTCGAGTACACCCTCCTCGGAAACACTGAACGACTCGACAAGTGGAATCTCGGCAACGACCGGCGCCTCGGGCTCTTCCTCGAAGACCAGTGCATCCGAAATGTCGACCTGTGCCGGAGTCTCTTCAACCGAGACTTCGGACAAGTCGCTGGCAAGATTCTCGAGCGCAGCTTCGAGGCCCGCGTCGAGATCAATCGCCGGGACAGCGACTACAGACTCGTCTTCGACGGTCATCGACGGAGTGAGATCGAACTCAGCCATCGCATCGGGCTCGCCTTCAAGTGCCTCATCAAGTGAGAAACTCGACTCGTCGAGCGCCACCGGTGATGGAACGGCCGACGGAGCGGGAGAAGGAACGGGCATTGCTGTCGGCGATTGGCTGTAGGTGCTGCCGGGATCTGGACCGATTCCGAGATCCGCCGCGGCTCGCTCGATATCACCGGCTTCGAGGGAAGTCCGACCGGCCAGGTAGGCCTCGAATAGCGCATTGTCCGCGAGCGTGTTCAGGAGTCGAGGACGACCACGACCGAATTTGAAGAGTGCGTCGATGGCCGCGGCCGGAAGAATCTCAGCGTTTCCGTTCACGGCGGTGAGCCGATGCGTGAGATATCTGGTGGCATTCGCCATATCGAGCGCCTGCAGACGCACGCGCACGTCGACCCGCGCGCCGATACTGGGATCGTTTTCGACAAGCCGATCGAGCTCTGGCGAACCGACAAAGAGAATCGAGAGCAAACGTCGATCCTCGTATTCGAGATTCACGAGTCCGCCGAGTTCCGAAAAGACTTCTGGCGACATGATCTGGGCGTCGTCAACCATCAGGACTGCGTGCCGACCGTCCTCGCGAACGATCGCGAGCTGTTCGTAGATCTGTGCAAGGAGTCCCGCCCGGTCTGTGGCGGGCTCGTCGGTCCCAAGCTGCCTGGCAAATCGTTGCAAGATGCCCGTGGCGTCTGCCGCGCCCGGCAGCATCACCAGGAGCGTCGCTTCGAAGACTTCCTCCTCGAGGGCCTCGAGCATCCGGCGTGCGAGCAAGGTCTTTCCCATGCCGCCGTCACCGGTCAGAAGAGTCAGTCCCTTGCGCTGACGCAAGCCACGCTCGACGCGGCGTTGGGCGTCTCGATGGCTATCGCTTTCGAAGTAGAAGCGCAGATCCGGCTCATTGCTGAAGGGGTCCTGCGTCAATCCAAAATGCTGTAGATGTTCCACTGGAACTCCTTGCGGAAGATGAGCCGGCTCAAATGAAAGAGATCTTCTTGCGACCGCTCTTCTTGGCAGTTTTCGTGTCATCGTCCGAATCGGGCGCGCTCACGGCTGCCTCGACTGCCGCCGAGACTTCAGTCGCCTCCTCGATCACTTCCGCTTCGGCCACGACATCGTCGAAGGATTCAAAGGTTTCGACGGGAACGGCTTCGACCATTGCTTCGTCGCCCTCTTCGTCATCGTCGGTCTCGAACAAGTCGTCAAAGGACTCGAATCCCTCACCCGGTTCGCCGAGCTTTGGCGATGTTTCGCCGGCCGCTTGGAGTTCATTCAACCGTTCGGCGGCCGTCGGAAAGTCGGGTTGCATTTCGAGCGTCTGGCGGAAACTTGCGCAGGCCCTTTCGACTTCGCCGCCACCTTGTTGAGCAAGGGCGAGATCGAAGTAGACCGCGGCCAATCGTTCGGTCGGAATTTCGGGCGATGCCAGCGCTTGTTCGAAATGATTGACGGCATCACCGAAGCGAGCGAGGTCGCGTGCGCACACGCCCATCAGATGCAGGCTGTCGAAGCGACGGTCCGGGGAATCGAGACAGAATCGGAACTCGCCCAGCGCATCCTCGTAGAGCTCCATCTCGCGATAGGCAATACCAAGGTCATAGCGCGTCTCGAAATCGCCCTCCTCGAGGGTCGCCGTCACGCCCTTCTTGAAATCCGAGAAGATGGATCCGAATCCATCCTCGACCGTCGATAAAACACCAGACGTGTCGTCACTGTTCGGCTTCTCTTCATCGTCGGACAAGACATCCGCCAGCGCTTCACGAAGATCGAAGCTTTCGTCGGCATCGTCCGTCGTCTGCTCGCCGGATGCGTCCTCGTCCAGGATCGGTGCAGTCTCGTCGGCAAGTTCCGGCTCAGGGCCAGCTGCTTCCGTCACAAGATCGGTTGCGGTGTCGTCGTCGGCTCCCTCGACCGCCTCGGCAACATCCACGTCGGTCTCTCTGTTCGCGCCGGCGTCGGTGTCCATGTCGGTGTCAATATCAATATCGATATCGATGTCTGCGCCCTCGACATCCACGGCAGCGGCGGCTTCGTCCAGTCCTTCAGTCACCCCGTTGAACGTGAGTTCCGCCGCATCGACGATCGGCGCGTCCGAAGCGGCGGCGGCCAGATCGAGATCGGGCGCTTCGCCACGCGCAGCCGCCAACTCGCCCATTCGCAACATCGCGCTCGGATGATTCGGAACGAGCGCGAGGATGCGTGACAGAATCCCCTCTGCCTCGTCGAACATGTCCTGCGCGAGATAGAACTCAGCCTCCTCGAGTTCCTCGACAATTTTGGCCGCCGTCGTCGTGCTCTGCCCTGTCGCCGCGTCAGTTCCGGGACTGCTCAGCTCATCGACGTCAAAATCGAATTCGACCGAATCGTCTTCGAGGCTCGACTCGTTCTCCGCCGAGGACGCGATGGAGTCAGCAACCCCGCCTGTCTCGGCCTGCGAAACACTGGCGGAAACACTCTCGGGCTCAACCTCGACATCGACTTCAAAGGCGTCGTCATCGATTTCGATCTCAAATTCGTCGTCGTCGCTGTTGTCGTCGTTGTCGTTGTCGTTGTCGGATAGGTCCGCGTCAAAGGAAGCGTCCCCATCCAGCTCGAGATCGACGGAGAGCCCCGACTGGGTTTCGCTTCCAGCGACTTCTCCAATCGCCGTATCGAGGTTCAGATCGACTTCCACGTCGAGATCCAGTTCGACCCCGCCCCCAACCTCGGGAGCTTCGGGCTCGTCCGAGGCCGCAACGTCTTCCACGGAACCCAACTGCTCCGCTGCGGCCGGATCGATTGCCGCCACCTGTTCCTTCAGCAGAGCAAGCGCCTCGGCGTCGCCGGCCTTGCAAATCTCCACAGCTGCGCGTGTCCAGGCCGCAACGGCCGGACCGTTCTGATCATCCGCTGCGTAGGCCTCACCCAATTTTTCAAGCGCTGCGCGGTGGACGGGATCCTGGGCGAGTACGCCTAATAGACTGGCAATTGCCTGGTCGCGCTTGCCATAGCGCAGATAGACGTTGGCCTCTGCGAGCAACTGGTCGGGATCGCCTTCGGGCAAGGGAGCCGGCTCGACGGGGTCACCGGGCTGTGCGGCATCGGTCTCGAGATCGATCTCATCGTCGCCGAGTTCGAGCAGATCTTCTTCGGCCGCCAAGGGCCCAGCGTCCGAATCCGGCTCGTCATCGAGGGTGAGAAAGGGCTCTTCCGCCAACAACTCATCGTCTTCTAGCTCGGGCTCGGCGACCTCCGACACATCAACCGCCATCCTGGAACTCGAACCGACTTCATCGACAGGCAGGCGTTGCATCAGGGTGCGAGCGGTCTCTTCGTCGCCGCGGTCGCGATGGAGCTTGGCCAATCCGCGTGTCGCGTCGGCCAGCTTCGCCTCGTCCCCGCCCTGCGAGTAGAGCTCCATCAAGAGCTCGTATTGACTCGGTTCGGTGGAAACGTTCAACATGCGAATCGCAAAAACCTCGGCACGATCCAACTCGCCCGAGGCCATCAAATTCTTGGTGAGCGACGTCAAGCTTTCGAGATCGTCGGCCTCGATTTCGAGAATTCGTTCGAGCACGACGAGCACCTGTTCACGATCGCCCTGATTGTCGAGTTCTTCGGCCACTGCGCGGTATTCGGAGATGGCCTCTGTATTCATCCCCTCTTGCCGGAGCAGGTCGGCCACCTTGAGTCGACTCGTCGTGTTAGTCGGGTCGAGGGCAGCCGTTTGACGCAAGAGATCGAGGGCTTCGGCCTTGCGACCTTCTTTGTGATAGCCGTCCGCGGCGGTTTGAAGCGCTGAGATCGCTTCCGAATCAAGTCCCATTCGCTGATAGAGTTCAGAGAGCGAGACATACGCGGCATAGTGTTTCGGATCGAGATTGAGGATCTGTTTGAAGACGGCGACGGCTCGTGCATCGAACCCGTCCTGGCGATATTGCTGAGCAACCTTCCCGTATTGGGCGATCGCTTCCTCGGCCTGACCCCACCGCCGATAGGCGTCACCGACCTCGAGCAATAGCTTCGCGTCGCGGGGATCGGCTTTGAGGAGTTTGTTGTACTCCTTGAGTGCCTTGGCCTTCGCGCCCTTCTGCGCGTACTTGCGCGCAGTCTCCAGTACTTTTCGTTTATTGAGCGCCAATGATCCCTCAACCCGGCGAAGTGCTAGACCAGCGGACCCCTCCCGGATCCGGGAGTCAGTCCTTCGTCTACTTGTATCGGCGAGCAGGGGCGCCTCTTGAGGCGAGTGTGTAGGGGTCGAGAGACAGGTTGCCGGTCGTCCCACGGGGATCGGATCGGCCGATCCGGGTCCGCTGATTCCGCTCTTCGCGCTGGTCGGCTACCGCTCGAGGCGACCAAAAACGTGGACGTCGAGCCTCAGGGCTGACGAACGAGATGCTCGACGAGCGCTTCCAGACCATATCGATAGCCCGAGGCACCAAGACCTGAGATCACGCCCAGGGCAATCGGCGAGACGTAGGAATTCTGCCGGAAGGCCTCGCGGGCATAGACATTCGAGAGATGGATTTCGACCACCGGCAGCGTGGTGGCCACCAGCGCATCCCGCAGCGCGACGCTGGTATGCGTAAAGCCACCGGGATTGATCAAGATGCCGGACTCGTGGCCCATGGCCTCCTGGATCCGGTCGACCAACTCACCCTCATGATTCGATTGGAAACAATCGACATCGATCTGGCAGCCGACTTCGCCCCCGATCGTCTTGGCCGCGACGGCCAGTTCCGAGTCGATTTCAGCGAGGGTCAACTTCCCATAGATGTCGGGCTCGCGCTTTCCGAGCAGGTTCAGATTGGGTCCATGGACGACGAGTATGCGGATTTCGCGTGACCCGGACCCGGCGGCACTCTTCGACAAATCCTTCTCCTGGCAGCCTAGAGTTCGGCGCGAATCTCCGGCAGGTTTCGACGAATGAGGTAGCGCGCCTTCCCGAGATTGCCATCCGGCCGCAATGCGAGGACCAGAACCAACTCGTCGTCGACCGTATGGAAGATCAGAATCGCACGCGTCAGCGAGAGTACCGATTCCTTGACCGACCCAGTCCCAAGCGAATCCGACGCCTTCGTCATCTCTCCGAGAACGCGCCCGAATTCGATCCCGGCATTCGTCACATCGCCACGAAGGGGATCCTCGGCCAGGGGACCCGCCGAGGGACCCACCGACGCGATCGCCACCCCATCGAATCCCATCAACGCAGCACCACAGCCTCCACCCGATTCATCCACGATCGACTGGAGAATAGTTTCGAAACTCATTGAGTCCTCCTTGCACTGCTTGATTCAAGATTTTCGAGCCAGCGGGCGAGCGTGGCCAGCACTTTCTCGCGCGACGCCTGCGGAGAACCGACCGCGTCGCCTGACTCGAAAGCGGCCTGGCCGGAACACTCGGCCCCGATCTCCGAGGACGGGGTCGAAATAGTCGCCGACGCGAAGCCCGAACCGGATGGCGTCGAAGTCGGGATCGCGTCCGGAACCACGGCCGCATCCATTCCAAAGTGTTCCGGATCGCTGTCAGCGCTCAGGTCGATGCGATCATGATTCGGTACGAGATCATCGCCGCAGAGCGAGGCGAGCCCGACGGATTCGCCCATCAACACGCGCTCGGCGACCTGATTGACGTCGTGCATTTCGTCGACCTGGGCTTCGGCTTCCTCGAAGGCGCGTTCGAGTTCGTTGTTGTCGATCGGACGATCAAGATCCGATTCCGCCCCCGACTGCGAATCGCGAGTCATGGCTGCAGGCGACTCGAAGGCGTCGAGTCCGGCCTCTTCGATCATTTGCTCGACGGCTTCGTCAGAATCCAGAGAGTCCAGACCGACTTCTTCCGCCCAGACGTCGAGCCCCTCCTCGAGAATCCTTCGGGTCTCGCTTGCTTCGCCCTCCGCGAGTCTGGCCAAGGCCAGAATGACGCGGGCCGGCCACTCTGTGGCCTCACCGAGCGACGCCACCGCAACATCGCTGCGTCCAGCACGACGATCTCGCTCTGCCATCGCGATTCTTTCGAGGCGGTCGCGCCGCATCAATGCCGAGTGTCCGAACTCCACAAGCCCCCCATTCCCTCACAACCGTACCGAAATTGACTCGCGACCGGGCCCCGCGAGACTACGCGCGCCAGCCCTTCGGAATCAATTCCCGTGCATCGATCAGCGTAGTGCCCGCTGACCCAATTCCCTTGGAGACGACAAAATGGATCTTGCCGCCTTCCTTCTTCTTATCGACGCTTATCGCGGTGAGATAAGCCTGCCGAGACCGATTGGGCACACGAATCGGCAGCTCGGCTCGTTCGAGCAGATTGGCTAGGCGGTCTCGCGTACCAGCGGGTGCGAAACCCATCGCTTCGGATCGCTCTGCCGCAAAGACCATTCCGATCGCGACCGCTTCTCCGTGCAGAATGCCTCGGTAGCCGGCGTGGGATTCGATGGCATGGGCCAGCGTATGGCCAAAATTGAGCAGGCGTCGCAGACCGCCCTCACGTTCATCGCGCTCAACGACCTCAGCCTTGATGGCACAAGCACGTTCGAGTGCCGGTAGCACGACCTTCGGGTCGAGGTCGAGAAAATCTTCAATGCGCGCTTCGAGCCGCTCAAAGAGATCGGCGTCCCAGATCGCCGCCGCCTTGATCAACTCCGCGGCGCCCGCGGCACGCTGTCGTCGAGGCAACGAGTGAAGCGTCTTCGTGTCGAGGTAGACGCCTCTTGGCTGATGAAAGGCACCGACGAGATTCTTGCCCTGAGCCAGGTTGACGCCAGTCTTGCCCCCGATCGAGGCATCGACCATTGCCAGGACAGTCGTCGGAACCTGAACGAAGGGGATGCCACGCAAAAACGTGGCGGCCGCGAAACCACCGAGATCGCCGACGACACCACCGCCGAGGGTCACGACGGCCGATTGCCGATCGAGGCCCAACTCGAGAAACTGGTCATAGAGCTTGGCGAGCTGTGAGAGATTTTTCGTGGCGTCGCCATCGGGCACGACGATTCGAGAGACGCGCGCACCCTTCGTCTTCAACCCGCGCGTGAGCATGGGCGCATAACGTCGAGCCACCGACGGAACCGTAAGGAGCGCGATCCGATCGCTCCCGAGTCGAGCCGCGATCCTTTGCCCGATCGTCAGCAGCCAATCGTGTCCGAGTTCAACGTCGTAGCTCCGCTCGCCCAATTCGACGGAGACTTTTCGGCGAACCCGACCACGACCGGGCGCAGTCGTTCGCCGGGCAATCTTTCCCGCGACCGATTGGCCGGTCGATCTCCCGGCCGTCCGGCCCGTCGACTCGCTGGTCGACTTTCTTGTCGACTTTCTTGTCGACTTCCCGGTCGACTCCTTCGAACCCGCCGAATTCTTCCCGCGACGACGCCTCACTGCCATGCGAACTCAACTCTCCCTGAATGGCCGTCGATCGATTGGATCGATTCCATCCCTCGTCCACGCGGTTCAGCCCCGCGCAAGCTCATCCAAGATGCGTTCGACCACTTCGTCCGTCGTCCCGCTCCCGTCGACCGTGATCCTGGCGCGACGATAGAACGGCATCCGTGCTTCGAGCAGCCCCGATAACTTTTCAAGCCGCCCTTCCGCGTCAAGCCCCGCCAGCAAAGGTCGACTGGCCGGATCTCCAACGCGCGTGAGCAACAAAGCCGGCGTCGCCTCCAGATAGATGACTTCGCCTGTCTCGAGCAGCGCTTCGATCGCACCGGGCTCCCCGACTGCACCGCCACCAAGCGCGACCACCGCACCGTCGATCCCCGCGCCCCGGATCACCTCCGCTTCGAGCCGTCGGAAATGCGCCTCACCCTCTGCCGCGAAAATCTCAGGAATCGTTCGCCCTGCCCGCCGCACGACCTCTTCGTCCGTATCGATGAAGACGCGGCCGAGCCTTTGGGCGAGTCGAGACCCGACCGTCGACTTTCCGACGACCGTCATTCCAACCAAAAAAATGACGCTGGTTCGAGGCACGAGCCCAGTATAGAAAAACGGGGGGAGCAAGCTCCCCCCGTTCTCGATTCGACCGGTCCGGACCTCACTGGATCCGGCTTACCGAGCCGATATTGGACTACCCGATCTCAGGATCCTCAGTTGCTGGCCATCTCCGGGAGCCGCACGATGCGCGGCGTGACGAAGACCAACAGCTCTTTGCGAGCATCCGTGATCGAGTTGTTCTTGAACATATTCCCGATGACGGGAATCCGGTGCAGATAAGGAATGCGGCTCTGCCGGGTGCTCTTGGTGATGGTGTAGATGCCACCGAGTACCAGCGTCTGCCCATCGTTGACCAGTGCCTCAGTCTTCACGATGTTCTTCGCGATGGCTGGGGAACCGGTCGGCGTCTCCACCGAATCGTCCGGTGCATTCCGCGTCACCTTGATCTTCATCACGATACTCTCGTTCGCAGTGATTCGCGGCGTGACGATCAAGGAGAGCACCGCATCGATGAACTCGAGCTTCGCATCACCCCCCTCGAAGGTCTGAAAGGGAATCGACACACCTTGTTCGATCTTGGCTTGCTTGTTATCGAGGGTCACGACGCGCGGACTCGAGATGACCTTGCCATCACCCGTCGACTCTGCGGCCTGAATCTGAGCATCGATGCGGAAATCCTCGTCGAGAATCAATGCACCGATCGTTGCGAGACCATTTGGAATCGCTGTAATCGGATTCGAGAAGACGAGACTGTTATCGTCGATTGGCCGATAATCCTGCGAGCCCAGCCCTCGCTGTGGTTGGCCGGGATCGAAAGCATCGACGAATTGGTTCGTCTGGATACCCCACACCGAGCCAAGCTCGCGCGAGAAATCGAGATTCGCCTCGACGATCTTGGCTTCGATCATCACCTGCGGCGTTTGTGAATCGATCGCTGCGATCAACGCGGTTGCCTCGTCGATGACCGAGGTGATGTCCTTGATGATCAACGTATTCGTACGCGCATCCAGGTTCACCGTGCCCCGAGCCGAGAGCAGGCGCTTCACGAGCCCCTCCACATCGGCGACCGCCGCGTAGTTCACCGGCAGCAGCTTGACCTCGAGATCCTCGAGCTTCTCCTTGTTCCGGCGCTCCTGCAGTCGGACCTCGTCCTCTGCCTTGAGTACTTCAGAAGGCGCGATTCGCAGAACGTTTCCGACCCGAACGAAACCGAGCCCCTTCGTCATCAAGATGACGTCGAGCGCTTGATCCCAGGGCACTTCCACCAGCCGAATCGTCACATTGCCAGAGACTTCGTCGCCGGCAATGATGTTGAGGTCGCTTACCTCCGCAATCAGCCGAAGAACATCCGCAATTTCGACATCCTTGAAGTCTAGGGAAACCCGTCGACCGCGGTATTCCTTGCCGTCGATCAAGCCGCCTTCTTCGAGGACCTCGATTGCGGCTGGAACTTCGACTGCGGCCGGACTAGCGCTCGCATCGACCGGAGCGTCCCAGACCGAAGCCGTATCCGCCATCGCAGCCGGCAAGTCATCATCCAGCAACCCACCATCGAATACCGGCAGCACTTCGCCAGCTTCCGCCGGGGCCATCCCAGCAGCCGAAGGATCTGCGGAAATCGCCGCAAGTGCCAAAGGATCGGTACTCCATCCCATTGCGTTCTCGTCCATGTCCGGCGTACCAGACAGTTCGACAGCCGCGACCATCGGAGCCATTTCCGCCTCCCGCGATCCGGCATTCGGAAACGCCGGCGGAGCCGCCGCTGCGATGCCTACATCTTCGAAGTCCACGAAGAGCATCGAACCACGTCGACTGACCACGGGCTCCAGGTTCGGAGCACGCGTGAAGACGACCCGCACTTCAGAGACTTCGACGTCGGGCTGTTGGAAAGCATGAATGAGAGAGACCGGACCACCCGCTTTCGGGAAGATTCGATCGGACGCTTGTTTGCTGATCATTGCACCGGGAAGGCTGACGACTAATGTTGTCGCATCCGGCTTGCTGATCGTATATGGAATGGCTTCGTCCGCGAGAATGGCTGTTCGATCCATCCCCTCCGCACGCTCGTAGTGCAATCCGTAGACCTCGGCCAACTGCAGCGACGCAATCGTCGCATCCACCGACACCATTTCCGTGTCCGACGTGTCCGCGGTCTCGACCTCTTCCGTGATCACCGGAACCAGCGCCAATTCGGCCACTGGAATTTCCTCCGCCACGATCGTCGGCTCAGCGCTCGCCATCCAGGCTGCTTCCGATGCAGCGAGGGCATCGTTCATCGCCGTACTGAGCGATTCACCGTTACCGATGGCGATCCACAAGCCCGTTGTGCCTGGCATGATCTGACGACCCTGAAAGTCATCCGCATCCGCCCCGCCGTCGAGGACGATTCGGACCTTGCCGTCATGCGCACCGAGTCGCACCCCGGAAACGAGCTCCGAGTCAAGACTGAGGCTCGTGACGCCTTCCGCAACCGTCAGTCCCGGTAGATCAACGACCAACCGAGCCGGATCAGCGAGCGTGAAGGTCTCGAGGCTCGCGATTCCTCCGTCCGCCTGGAGCGAAACGAGGACACCGCCATCTGTCAACTCAGCCGACACCTGGGTCAGCTGCGTGGCGATAGGCCGAGGCTCCATCGAGACGATGGGATCGATCGAATTCGTCGAGCTGATATTCGTCGACTCATCTTCAGAACCCCACAACTCCGGTGCAGCATCTTCATCGTGTTCATGCATGGACGAAGCATCGGCATCATCCGAACCCGCCATCGCATCCGACATCGCTACCCGGATCCCGTTGTCGGGAATGATCCGAATCTCCAGACCGTCACCGGTCGAGAGGACTTCGGCTCGTCCGGCCAACGCCGTCACGATTTCGACGCGAGTAAGCGGCGTATCCGCTCCCTCATCGAAGGTCGCAAGCGTGACCAGGTCGACAACACCGTCATAGGGCGCGATCTGCTGACCGTCGTCCATCGAGGGATCATCCGCCGATACGCCAACCCCCACCAGATCGACGACGATCAGATTGGAGTCCCCTGACTCGGAGACCGAGTAGATCGGATCGATCAAACCCTCGAGTCGGACGACGCTATCTGTGCCGTCCCTCGAGACCGAAACCTCTCCGACCGTCTGTGCCATTGCATTCGATGTACCCGCCCCCGCACCCTCTGGCGCGGTCGACGAT
>CAZMFM010000103.1:0-5201 GCA_964565565.1 uncultured Spirochaetaceae bacterium
GGCTTTGTCGGCGCCGAAGAGCTCCGCGTTGACGGTTGCGAAGCCGGTGATGATCGCATCCGCAGGGGTCTTTCGTTGGAGGTCTTCGAGCGAGCGATTCTTGCGCATCGCGGCGACGGCGAGGGCGCCGTACTCGATGAAGCTATCGGGGTCGCAGAGGTTCTCGAGATTCTCGCGTGCGGTGACCTGGCCGCGCGCGCGCCGTCGCGCCACGGCCTCTGGTCGGCTTTCGTCGAGTAGTAGTGCGTGTCGAGCGCGCACCTCGGCGAGGTCCGGGCGGATGCTGTCGAGGGCGCGACCCTTTTCCTGGATGATCTCCTCGCTGTTCTCATTCGATGGCAGGATCGAGGCGAGCAGTTCGCCTTCCGCGACGACGGCGCCCACTTCGGTCAAGAGTTGGTCGACGCTGCCGGCGGCTTCGGCGACGATGACATGTTCCATCTTCATCGATTCGAGAATGCAGATCGGTTGCCCGAGGGCGACGGAAGCCTTTTCGGATACGGAAACCTCGATCACGGTTCCGATCAGCGGCGCACGAACGGCCAGGGAGCCTTCGGCGGGTTTCCGGTCTGCGGTGTCGGCTCGTGCGTCGGGGCGATCGCCGACAGGAATCGTCTTCGTCGCGTCCTGTGGCTGGTGCGCCTTTGCTTCTTCGATGAGCTCCTTTGCATGCTCCGCGATGAAACGTGTCGTGACTGTGTTCGCTTCAAATTCCGGGCGGCTGATGAGGGCGGCCAGGAGTGAGAGATTCGTCTTGGGCCCCGCGATGCGAAACTCGGCCAGGGCGCGTTGCCCCCGTCGTACGGTACGTGCGTAGTCGGCGTCCGGGCTCGAGACGATGAGTTTGGCCAGCAGTGAGTCGAAGGCGGGGTGGGGCGCGAGGCCGCGGCGCATCGCGGTGTCGACTCGAATCCCGGGTCCGCCCGGTATTTCAAAGGATTCGATTTGGCCACCCGCCGGCAGCGGCTCGCCGGACTTGCTCAGGGTCTCGGCGAGAACCCGAAGTTGGATCGCATGTCCCCGAGTCGTTGGAGCTTCGCTCAATCCCAACTCTTCGAGCTTTGCACCTTGGGCAATGCGCAGCTGGACTTCAACCAGATCGACGCCTGTGATTTCTTCCGTCACGGTATGCTCGACCTGCAGGCGGGGGTTGGCTTCCATGAAGAAGAACGAGCCGTCTGGCTCGACGAGAAATTCGAAGGTGCCGATCCCGCGATAGTCCGAAGCGCGGGCGAGCTTTTTTGCGGCTTCGATGAGTCCCCGGCGAAGTTTTGGATCGAGTCCGGGGGCCGGGGCGATTTCGATGAGCTTCTGGTGGCGGCGCTGTAGGGTGCAATCGCGCTCCCATAAATGACTGATGCCGCCGACACCGTCGGCCAGGATCTGGATCTCGAGATGACGGGCGGCCTCGACGAATCGTTCGGCGAAGAGCGCGTCCGACCCAAAGGAACGCAGGGCTTCCGATTGGCAGCGTTCGAAGTCCTTGGCGAGTTTCGATTCCTGGGCCACGATGCGCATGCCACGTCCACCGCCACCGCCGGCCGCCTTGAGCATGATGGCGCATCCGTCGGGCAGGCTCGCAAGGAACGCGGAGGCCTCTTCGAGGGTCGCCGGGGAGGGGATTCCGGGAACGACGGGAATCTCTTCTTGGATCGCGAGCGCACGGGCCGCGGACTTGTCGCCGAAGCGTTCGAGGGTCTCGGGTTTGGGGCCGACGAAGTTGATCCCGGCATCCAGACAGGCCTCGGCCAGCAAGGCGCTTTCGCTGAGAAATCCGTAGCCGGGATGGAGGGCGTCGCAGCTTTTCGTTCCCGCGATCTTTACGATCTGTTGGACATCGAGATAGGCGGCTGCCCCTCGTCCTTCCAAGGGGGCGAGTTCATCTGTGCCATAGCCGGCAGCGAGTTCTTCATCTTCCGGTGCAAAGACGGCGACCGTTTCGAGCCCCATTTCACGGGCGGTGCGGGCGATTCGAACGGCGATCTCACCGCGATTGGTAATCAACAGACGCTGCATCGAATAGGCCTTTCAAGCGCATTGGGTTCGGAAGCCGGTGGGCATTTAGAGTAGGCTGGAATCGGTCGGGCTGCGCGGGCGAATTTCGAGTTCGGATCATGGCATTCGTTATGGTTCGGGCTCGGTGGGCTTCGCTTCGGAGATCGGGAGGAAACGGTGAGTCAAGACTCAGGTGTGCGTCTCCGCGTATACATGGCCACGCGTCTAATCGAGACCGTCGAAGAGCAATTCGAGTCGGTCTTCGACGTGACGCGCGCGGTCGGCGATCGAAGCCTCGACGAATTGGCGGCGAGCGAGCAGGACTGCGATGCGGTCGTTTTCTCGCTCGATGTCTCGATGCGGGAGGCAGAGATCGAATCATTGCCGAAGAGCGTTCGCGCGTTGGCGACCTATTCCGTCGGGACCGACCATATCGATCTCGACTTGGCCAGGCAGCGCGGGATTGCGGTCTTCAACACGCCGGGTGTGCTGGCGGATTCGGTCGCGGAGAATGCGCTCTTTCTCATGTTGGGGGCGGCCCGTCGGGCGACAGAGAGCCTCGACCTGATTCGCAGTCGCGCCTGGTCGGGTTGGAGTCCCCGGCAGCTCGTTGGCTTCCAGCTGTCCGGACGCACGTTGGGAATTCTCGGCATGGGCGACATCGGATTGCGTGTCGCAACGCGCGCCGAGGCGCTCGGCATGAAAATCATCTACTCCAATCGACGAAGCCCGGCAGCCTCTGACCCCCGTGTTTCCGGTTATCGCGCGAGCGCCAGCGAATTGATTCGGGAATGCGACGTTCTGCTATTGGCTTGTCCCTCGACAGCTGAAACGCGAGGCATTATCAATCGGGCGCTGCTCGATCAGGCCAAGCCCGAGCTGATCCTGGTCAATATCGCGCGAGGTGATCTCGTCGAGGACGAGGCGCTGGTCGCTGCGCTTCGCGAAGGCCGCGTCTGGGGGGCGGGGCTCGATGTCTTTGCGGGCGAACCGGATCTGGATCCGGCCTATTTCGATCTGCCTAACGTCTTCATGCTTCCGCATATCGGCAGTTCGACACTCGAAGCACGCGTTGGTATGGGGCAGATCCTGGTCGAGGCCCTGTCGGATTGGCAGGCTGGCCTCTCCGTCGTCAATCGCGTTTGTTAGGTCTGGGGCAACCCCCAGGCAACTTCGAGGCAAGAGTCCGCGGCCAAGGCGAAGAATCGCCACGCTCGAGTCACCGATTCTCGAATTCATGTACTTACCGTGTGGGCCGCCGGCGCGAGGGATCCTCTCTCGATGCCTCATCGTGCCTTCTGGCTCGTGGAGTGGAGTGCTGGCAATGGCATTTTTCAAACGGAACAAGGGCAAGGGCCGCAAGGGCCGCGGCAAGGACAAGGTCGGAGAAGAGCGCGCGGGCTCGTCTTTACCGCGAGAAGCGTCGAGGGAAGCATCGCCCGAGGCCTCGAAGTCCTCGAGCACGCCGCAGGCGCTGTCGAAAGATGAGCCCAGCGGGGCCGGGAACACTTCTTCGCACGGCGAGGTACGCGAGACCTCTCCTCAGCGCGTGGGCGTCGTTTCCGGAATCCTGACGACTTCGGCCACCCTGGCCGGGCCCGACCCCACCGATCGGATCGTCGATCGACACTTTGGTCCAAATGCCGGGCGTGAGCGAAAAGCGGACGAAGCAAAGCGGGCGGAGCGTCATCGCGGAGACGTCCCCGGGCTGCCTCCACGCCGCGAGCACCTTCGCGCCGTCGAAGATCAGCTGGAAGAAGAACTGGATCTCCCGCGACTGGAGGTGGACCCGATGGCCCATATCGGACACGAGACAACGATTACCGGAAGCATCGTGGCGCAGGAGGATCTCGACATCCAAGGGACGATCGAGGGCTCGATTCGACTGGCCGATCATCAACTGACGGTCGGTTCGGATGGTCTCGTCAAGGCGAACGTCGAGGCGCATACGGTTCTCGTCATGGGACGAATTTCAGGCAACGTCGTGGCGAGCGAATTGATCGAGATCAAGGCTGGCGGCGTGATTGGCGGCGACGTGAAGAGCCCGCGAGTGATCATGCACGACGGCGGTGTGGTGGTCGGCGGATTGGATATGTCGGCTGCGTTGCCGAGCAGCGCTCGGTCCTTGGCCGACGACGAGGCGACGCCGGAGCGACCGAGGTTGATCCGCGTCGAGCCGTCTCCCGATCGATCGAAGGATGGGGACCTCAGCTAGGAGCCTGTCCCTAGGCTCTCGTGGAACGCCCTGGTGTCGAGGCGCGCCGCTGGCTGCGTTGCGAAATCTTGCTGTCGGGGGGATCGGCCAGTTGTGCGACGATCGCGTTGCGGCGGCGGGGTTGACGAGGGCCGCCCGTCGAGTGAAATTAGAGTTGGTCGAGTGAATAAATTTATCTCGACGCGATCGATTCACCTTCGGAGAGCCAGTCGATGCCGCCCGAGACACCTGCCGCCTCCTCTGCTCCGGGTAGAAAGCCGGGCGAGAAGGATGATTCCACTCGCGAACATATTCTCAAGACAGCGCTTCAGGCTTTCTCTTTGCAGGGCTTCGAAGGCGCGTCGACGCGATCGATCGCAACCCAGGCCGGCGTGAATCAAGGCTTGATTCCCTACTACTTTCGGACCAAGCAGGCACTTTGGCGAGAGGCCGTCGACCGGGCCTTCGATGAGCTGCACGTGGCCATGGACGGCGTGCTCGCCCGCGAAGGGCCCGTCGAGCGCGAGTCGATCGCGCGGACGATTCGTGCCTATGTTGCGTTCGTCGCGAGCCATCCAGAGTTCGTTCGAATGATGAACGAAGAAGGGAAGCGCAAGGGGCCGCGCATGCGTTGGTTGGTCGATCGGCACGTCCGCCCACTGATCGATGGATTGACGACGCTCTTTGCGCGGGTGGCCGACGGGATGGGGATGCCTCCTGAAATCGATCCCGCTCACCTCAACTATATTTTCGTCGGCGCGGTCGCGATGATCTTTCATCAGGCACCGGAATGCCGTCGCGTCTCGGGATACGACCCGCTCACGGAGAGCGCGATCGAGGCACACTCCGACGCCTTGATCCATCTGTTCCTGGGCGATGCTTCACTGGGCCGTACGCGCTGAAGAGGCCGGCGGCGAGGAGGCTCGCGCGGGCGTGGGCCGTATGATGACTTCCCTTGTGGCGGTGGTTGTGGCCGTATCTAGATCGTAGTCGGGTCGTAGTCGGGTCGTAG
>CAZMFM010000103.1:5301-18353 GCA_964565565.1 uncultured Spirochaetaceae bacterium
GTGGCGGTGGTTGTGGCCGTATCTAGATCGTAGTCGGGTCGTAGTCGGGTCGTAGTTAGGTCGGAGTGGAGTCGCAGCGCGGCTATGGTCGCGGCCATTGTGAGGGGGATCGCTGCAGTGTCATCCGTGATTGATCGATTGCGTTCGAAAGACAGACGCCCTTGAGGGTGCTGCGTCTCGCCGGCCGCGAATCGACGCGGGCGATTTCCGAATCTGTTGCCAGTCTCGATCCTTCTGCGCCGAGCGACTATCGCGAGATCGCCGGATTGCTCGCCAATGAATGGTCCGTCCGCCCGCCTGGATTCATCGGATTGGCAGGCGGGCAGGGTGCGGGAAAGTCGACGCTCGGTCGTTTGATCGCGACGGCCTGTGCTGGATTGGGCACGCGAGTTTGCGTGCTCAGCCTGGACGACTTCTATTTTCCGCGATCGGTCAGGCGCGAACTCGCCGAGCGTGTGCATCCGCTTCTCGAAACGAGAGGACCGCCGGGCACCCACGATATGGCGAGTTGTCTCGAAATCGTGACGAGGCTGCGGACTCTGGGGCGCGACGAAGAACTCGAGCTGCCCGTCTTCGACAAGGGAATCGACGATCGACGAGGCAGTCGCCGGGTTCAAGGTCCCTTCGACGCAGTTCTGCTCGAAGGCTGGTGCGTGGGCGCCAGGCCTGAAGAGGCGGAGCGGCTCGAAGCGCCGATCAATTCGCTCGAAAGCACTCGCGACGGCGACCATGTCTGGCGCAGCTTCGTGAATCAAGAACTCTCGGGATCCTACGCGGAGATCTGGCGACTGCTCGACTATCTGATCTTTCTCCGAGTTCCCGATATGGCCGCCGTTCGACGCTGGCGTCTCCAACAAGAAAGCCAGCGTCCCGGGCAGCAGCGATTGGACGCAGCTGCGATCGATCGCTTTGTCCAGCACTTCGAGCGCACGACTATGGCGATGGACCGGGAACTTTCGCCTCAATCCGATCTCGTCGTGGAACTCGCGGCGGACCATTCGGTCTCGGCCATGAAGTTTCGTGAATCGAATGAAGAGAAGGTGACGTGATAGAATTTGAGCTTCGGCGATGCTCGTCCAGGTTCGAGTGCGTCGTAGGCAATTTTCACGGAGGCAGACCAGCATGACGCGAATCATCTTCAAGGGTGGTCGAATATTCGACGGAGAGAGCGTTCTCCCAGACGGAACGAATGTCGTCGTTGACGGAGATCGGATTAGTCAGGTCGGTTCGGCAGAGGTAGCGATCGCCGCCGACGACACGGTGGTCGACCTCGCAGGCAAGACGCTGATGCCGGGGATGGTGCAATGTCATTTTCATACTGGCTTCGGTCCCGATGCCGGTAACGCCGCACCCTATCTTGGTTTGAATATGCCGCCGGCCTACCTTGGCATGGTCGCAGCGAAGAATGCGCAGATCGCGCTCGACTTCGGGGTGACGAGCCTGATCGGTTCGAGCAATGGTGATCATCTCGATGTCTGTCTGAAAGAGGCGATCTTGCTCGGCTTGACGAAGGGGCCGCGGGTCGTGGCGTGTACGCACGAGATTCTCGCCTCTGGCGATGCCGCCGATGGAGACAATCGATCCTGGTTCATGGGGGTCGCGAAGCATGGACTCACGCGACGGGCTGACGGTGTCGAGGAGATTCGCCAGGCGATTCGTGAGGAGATTGGTCGCGGTTGCGAGATCGTGAAGATCTCGATCAGCAATGGACATGGAAGCCAACCCATTCCCGATTGGAACTACTACACGCCCGAGGAAATCCAGGCGGCGACGGATGCCGCCCATACGCGTGGTGCACTGGTTCGCGCGCATTGTCCGTCGAGATCGGGAATCATCGATTCTGCGCGGGCCGGCGTCGACATCATCGACCACGCAGATTTGATCGACGATGAAGGCATCGAGGCCGTATTGCGCGCGGACGCGACGATTACGCCGAGTCTTCTCTGGACGGATCGCTACCTGGCCTTTGCCGATAGTTGGAATTATGACCTCGGTCCCTTTCCCATCGGAGACGGTTTTCCCGAATCGCAAGCGCAAACCCGCGCGCGGATCGAGGCCGTTCGTCGCGACTCGGACTACACCTTGTCGATGTTTCCGAAAATGCAGGAGGCCGGCGTTCGTCTGGTCCTGGGCGATGACTACGGTTTTGCCATGATGCCGCACGGTGACTACGTGTCGGAAATGGAACTCTACGTGAAGCACGGCGTAGAGCCGATCGAAGTCATGCGTTGGGCGACGCGGAACGGTGCACAGGCGATGGGAGAGCGTGGGCGGGAACTCGGTGTGATCCAAGAGGGGAAGCTGGCGGATCTGATCGTCGTGAACGGCGATCCGACGACCGATGTGGGCGTACACCGCGACCCGAATAACATCTCGATCGTTGTCAAGGACGGCCTCATCGAAAAGAACCTCCTTTAGCGGAGATGTCGACCGATTCTTCCTCGACCTGCTCCTACGGCCGTGCACTGACGCGGCATGCGTCGAACAATCCCGAGGCCGTCGCGCTGATTCACGACGGGCGCGTCACGACCTATGGCGAACTCGAGTCGAATTCGAATCGAAGGGCGCGTGCCTTTGCGGATCAAGGCGTCATCGAGGGCGATCTTGTCACGATCTCTCTGCCCAACGGACGAGAAGTTGTCGAGTCGTTCTTCGCCTGTTGGAAATTGGGCGCGACCCCACAGCCGATCTCGTCGCGTCTACCCTTGCACGAACGCGAAGCGATCCTTGAGTTGGTGAAGCCGCGACTGATCGTTGGGGAAGATCCAGGGCAAGCGAAGGGCCGCCTAACCCTCGCAGCCGGTTTCGACTCTTCGGCCTACGAAGCAGATCCCCTGGCGGATCGTGTTTCGCGCTATCGCTTCGCGATTTGTTCCGGGGGCAGTACGGGGCGACCGAAGGTGATCGTCGATCATATCCCGGCGGAGGTCGATCCTGAGGCGCCGTTTCACGGCATGGCGGCGGGCGCCAGCATCCTCGTCCCGGGCCCCCTCTATCATTCCGGTCCGCTGATCAATTGCATGACGATTCTTCTGGGCGGGGGGCAGGTCGTTCTGATGTCGCGCTTCGACGCGCGCGAGGCCTTGTCGCTCGTCGAGACACATCATCTGCAGCTCGCGATCTTCGTGCCCACCATGTTGCTGCGAATCTGGAAGCTGCCCGAAGCAGAGCGAAAGGGCTTCGATCTTTCTTCTCTGCATCGCGTCGTGTCGAGCAGCGCCGCCTTGCCCAACTGGTTGCAACGCGAATGGATCGATTGGATCGGAGCAGATCGAGTCTGGGAGGCCTATGGCGGAAGCGAACGGATCGGTGGAACGATCATTTCGGGAGCAGAATGGTTGGAAAAGCCGGGTTCCGTCGGCCGCGTCAGCGAAGGGCGCAAACTCAAGATCATGGATCCCGGCGGAACGGAAGTTCCCCGCGGCGAAGTAGGGGACATCTATTGTCTGCCCGTAGGCGGACCGGGTTCGACCTATCACTATTTGGGCGCCACGCCTCGTCGTCTCGACGACGGCTGGGAGACGCTGGGTGATATGGGGTATCTGGACGAGGACGACTATCTCTTTCTTGTCGATCGGCGCACGGATCTGATCATCAGCGGCGGCTCGAATATCTATCCGGCGGAAGTCGAGGGGGCGATCGAATCCCATCCCGATGTGCTTTCGTGCGCAGCGATCGGCCTTCCAGACGAGGATCTCGGCGCCCTGGTGCATGCCATTGTCGAGACCGAGACAGGGGCCGATCTGACAGCGGACGCGCTTCGCGCCTATCTCAGCGATCGACTCGTTCGGTACAAGATCCCCCGTCGCTTCGAGTTTGTTCACTCCGCGATCAAGGATGATGCGGGCAAGGTACGGCGCGGCGCCTTGCGGGACGCTCGCCTCCCCGAACAGGCCTGACGAACTCCGAACCAGGGCGGATAGTTCCGACCGCGCTGGACCACGCTGGACCATGCCGAACCACGCCTGACCAATTCCGCCGACCGCCGACCCCGCCTGACTGGGCCTGGTCAAGTTGACTTTGCCTCATGGAGGGGATCGAAGTGATAGAGTAAACGGTGCAATCGCGGACGGCGACGCTCGCGGCAGTCGAAAGCGTCACGAGGAGACGAGCATTGGACTATCAGCAATTCGCTGAGGAACATCATCTCTTGATCGAGATCAAGGATCGCGTTGCCATCGTTCGACTCAATCGGCCGGAGAAACGAAACGCAGTGAACTTTGCCCTGCACGAGGGGCTCGAAAAGTTGTGGCGACCGCTGGGAACGGATCCCGACGTCGGGGCGATCGTGATTACCGGTGAAGGCAAGGGCTTCTGTGCGGGCGGCGACATGGTGGGTTTCTATCCGAGCGATCCGGGACCCTTCGACAAATTACGCGGCCCAAAGAACCTTGTGTTGGAAATGGTGAATTGTGAGGCGCCCGTCGTAGCGGCGGTCAACGGTGTGGCGGCGGGACTCGGAGCAACGATCGCGCTCCTGGCCGATATCGTCTACATGGCGGACGAGGCGCGAATTGGAGATACCCACGTCAAGATGGGACTGGTGGCTGGGGATGGGGGCGCCGTGATCTGGCCACTGCTGATCGGACTGCACCGCGCCAAGGAACTCCTGATGGGGGGAGAGCTGGTGACCGGCCGTGCGGCAGCCGAGATGGGACTGGTCAACTACGCGGTTCCCGAGGCGGAACTGCTCGATCGGGCCGTTGCACACGCGCGCAAACTCGCGGAAGGGCCAGCGGTTGCGATTCGTTGGACGAAAATGACGTTGAATCAACATCTGCGAAATAGCATCAACCTGACCCTGGACGCGGGGCTCGCGGTCGAAATGCTATCGGTCGAGACCGAAGACGCCAAAGAGGCGGGGCGGGCTTTTGCCGAGAAGCGCGATCCACAATTTCGAGGACGTTAGGTGGCTGCGCCAGCGTGCGTTCTGTGAGTAGAGCCAATCGATGAACAATGATGCCGGGCGCGCACGATCTTTGCTTCCGCTTGTGATCTTGGTTGGCCTGATCCTGCTGGGGGTCGTCCTCCGGTATACGATCTTCGCGCCGGATCCCCTCGCCGTGCGCGTGCAGCCGGTTGAGCGTGGCCTGGTCGAATCGACGGTCTCGAATTCGAAGGCTGGGACGGTCGAGGCCAGGCGTCGATCTCGAATCGCTGCTGAAATCGGGGGGCGTGTTGTCGAGATTGCACATCGGGAAGGGGCCTACGTGAAGGCCGGTGATCCCCTCATTCGGCTCTCGGCAGTCAGCCATATCGCCAATCTTGAACTCGCTCGCAACGGTGTCTCAGTCAGCGAATCGCGGAGGGAGGATGCCTGTTTGTTGCGCGACCGTTCGCGTCGAGAGCTTGCGCGGGTCGAAAAGCTGGCCGAGAACAATGTCGCCTCCGCGGATCGACTCGATGCGCTGCAATACAGTTTTGACTCGGCGCGCGTGGCGTGTGAGGCGGCGGGTGCCGTGTTGTTGCAAGCGGTCGCACAGCGACAATCGGCCGAAGCCGAATTGGCGAAGACCGTGATTGCCGCGCCCTTTGATGGTGTCGTGGCCGAAGTGAATGTCGAGATCGGTGAATGGGTGACGCCTTCGCCGCCGCTGTTGACGTCGCCGCCGGTCGTAGATCTGATCGATCCGACTTCGATCTTCGTCAGCGCACCGATGGATGAGGTCGATTCCGGTGCGGTGCGAGCTGGATTGCCTGTCAAGGTGACCGTGGACTCGCGGCCTGGCGAGGTCTTCGCCGGAACGATTTCTCGGGTGGCACCCTATGTGGTCGATGAAGAGGCGCAGAATCGGACGCTCGAGATCGAGGTCGAGCTCGACGACAAGGCGATCGCCATTTCCCTGTTGCCGGGGACTTCGGCCGATGCCGAAGTCATTCTCGAGGATCGAGCGAATGTGATGCGCGTATCGAGTTCTGCACTGATCCGCGACCGGGCCGTCCTGGTTCTCGAGGACGGAAAACTCGTCGAACGACCAGTCGTCCTCGGCCTGCGGAATTGGAAGTTCGCCGAGGTGAAGAGCGGTCTCGCAGTCGGCGACCTGGTGGTGGTCGCGCTCGATCGAATCGAGATCGAGGCGGGTGCACGTGCGGTGGCGATCAGCGACGACGATGGGGACGCGCGGTGATTCGTGTCGAGGATCTCTGGCGCACCTACGAAATGGGTGGTCAAGAACTCCACGCGCTTCGCGGTGTCAGCGAAGTGATCGAGGATGGTCAACACGTTGCGATCATGGGTCCGTCGGGTTCCGGCAAGAGTACGTTGCTGAATATCCTGGGCTGCCTGGACTCTCCGACGCGTGGGCAATACTTCCTGGCAGGCGAGGATGTTGCGGGCTTGTCGAGTGATGCCCTCGCCGAGGTTCGCTTGCGGCGGATCGGCTTCATTTTTCAATCCTTTCATCTCGTGCCCCGGCTGACGGCGCTACAGAATGTCGAGTTGCCGATGATCTTTGCTGGCGTGAATCTGGTCGAGCGGCGCGAGCGCGCAGAAGCGGCGCTGGTATCCGTCGACCTTGCGGATCGTGCCGGCCATAAGCCGAATGAACTTTCGGGTGGGCAGAAGCAGCGTGTGGCGATTGCCCGGGCGACCGTGATGGGACCCGGCTTGCTGCTGGCGGACGAGCCAACGGGCAACCTCGATTCGCGCACCGGTGCACAAGTATTGGATCTCTTGTCGAGGCTCCATGAAGAGGGGCGGACCCTGGTCGTGGTAACTCATGATCCGGGCGTTGCGCGTCGCGCGGATCGCGTTCTGGTTCTGCGCGACGGAGAGATCGTTCGGCGCGTCTCCGGCGACGAGGTGACCGACCTGGGCAGTCTCTTCGCGGACGAGTTGACGAGCGCATGAGTCCCGTCGATCTCTTTCGCTTCGCAGGGAATGCGCTGTTGCAGAATCGGCGCCGCAGTGCGCTTTCATTGGTGGGCGTTTCCATCGGCGTGGTGGCTGTCGTTTCCTTGACCGCGATCGGAGAAGGCGGAATCCGCTTCGTCGCGGATCAGTTTGCCAGCCTCGGTTCGTCGGTCGTGATCATCGCGCCTGGAAAAAATGAAACGACCGGCGGTATGTCGCATGGGGTGGGCGGGATTCCGAATGATCTCACGATTCGCGATGCGATCGTTCTAGAGCGAAGAATCCAATCCGTGCGCCGCGCGGTGCCTATTTCAATCAGTACGGATGCGATCAGTTTTGGCGAGCGAAGCCGCAACGTCCCGATCGTTGGCGCGACCGCTGGTTTTCAGCGACTTCAGCAATTGAAGGTGGCTTCGGGGGCGTTCCTGCCCGAGGGCGAGAGCGATCGCGGAGGCTCGGTCGTCGTGCTCGGTCATACCGTCGCTCGCGAGCTCTTCAGAGGCTCGAATCCGCTCGGTGCGACCGTTCGGATCGGTGGCTGGCGAATGCGCGTGATCGGCATCCTCGTCGAGCGTGGAACGCAATTGGGCATGCAGGTGGACGAGAGCGTGTTCATTGCGGTGGCGACGGGGATGAGGATGGCCAATCGAAGTTCGGTCAGTCGGATCATGCTTGAACTCCATCCCAAAGCCAGTCCCGATCGAGCGATCGAGCAGGTCAAATCGCTCTTGATCGCGCGACATGACGAGGAAGATTTCACCTGCATCAGTCAGGACGCTGTACTGGAGTCGCTGTCCTCGATCATTCGGACGATCGCGTTGGCGATCGTAGGGATCGCAGCGATCAGTCTGGCGGTGGCCGGAATCGGGATCATGAATGTGATGCTGGTTTCGGTGTCGGAACGATCGTCTGAGGTCGGCTTGTTGAAGGCGCTCGGCGCCACGCGTCGCCAGATCATGGGCATTTTCCTGGTCGAAGCGGCGACGCTTTCCGTGCTTGGGGGGCTGTTGGGCTTGCTGCTGGGGACGGGTCTCGTGATGATTGGGAACGAGCTCTACCCGGCGGTCGATGCGGTGACGCCGTTGTGGGCGATCGTGGCGGTGATGATTTTGTCCTTGGGTACAGGGATCGGATTTGGAGTGCTGCCGGCCTGGCAGGCCGCAAACCTTGATCCGGTCGCCGCCTTGCAAGGGCACTGACAGAATCCCGTTCGGGAAAATGCAGAAAGGGCTCTCATAGATGGCGCATCTCGAGATGACAGACCTGATGCGGCTTTCGTCCGGTGCGATGAGAGGGCATCCCCTTCGGTCTGTGCTCTCGATGTTAGGTATCGCGATCGGGGTCGCCGCCGTCATCATGCTGACCTCGCTCGGCGAGGGTGTTCGTCGTCACATGGATAGTGAGTTCAAAGAGTTCGGCACGAATATCTTGCAGGTGAATCCGGGAAAGACGGAAACCAGCGGAATGCCCGGCATCTTCGGAGGCACGACACGCAAGCTCACGATCGAAGATGCCGAAGCGCTCGGTCGGATCGCGATCGTCGATACCGTTGTCCCGATTGCGATCGGACAAGCGCGCGTCGAGGGCGGAGGTCGGGGGCGAAGCGTCGTCGTTTACGGAACGACTTCTGACTTCCCCACAGTGCTCAAGTCGTCGATCGGGCAAGGGAGCTTTCTCTCTCCCGGGGACCCGCGCCGCGGTAGCGCTGTGGCCGTGCTCGGGCCAACGCTCAAGCGCGAACTCTTTGGAGATGCGAATGCGCTCGGGGAGTTCGTTCGGATCTCCGGTGCCCGGTTGCGCGTGATTGGTGTGATGCATCCCAAAGGACAGATCCTGGGGATGGACATGGACGACTCGGCCTATATCCCGGTCGCGACCGCGATGCGGCTATTCAATCTCGACGAGGTTCAAGAGATCGACGTTCTCTACGCTCATGAGGGACTCACGGAGGCGGCCAAGGCGGCGGTGCGCCGAGTCTTGATCGACCGCCACCGCGGCGAAGAGGACTTTACGGTGATTTCTCAATCAGAGATGCTGAGCGTCTTGGGTCGCGTGATGGATGTCCTGACCCTCGGCGTCGCCGTGATCGCCAGTATCTCATTGCTCGTCGGTTCGATTGGCATCTTTACGATGATGTGGATCTCGGTGGGCGAACGGGTTTCGGAAATTGGTTTGATGCGAGCGCTCGGGGCCACCGAACGCCAGGTCCAGAGACTATTCCTGACCGAAGCCATTCTACTGACCGTCTTGGGGAGTCTTTCCGGTCTGGCGTTTGGATTCATCGCGATTCTCGCCCTACGCCTGGCCTTTCCCAGCTTCCGGGCGGGAGCGCCCGTCGAATACGTCGTCGCATCGCTCGGGCTCAGTGTGATCGTCGGGCTGCTCTCGGGTGTGGGTCCGGCGAGGCGCGCGGCGGATCTTGCGCCGGTTGACGCGCTCCGAACAGAGTAGAGCACTCTGCCCTACGACGATGGCCCTACGACGACGGCCCCGCGACGGTGGGCGTATGGCGGCTAGCGAAAGGAGGCGGGACCCGCATTTCGGCCCAATTGCGAATCGACGATCTCGACTTCGAAGTCTTGGCAACGCAGCGAGACCCGGCCCTGGCCCCCCTTTCCTTCGAAATGATAGAGACGTCCGCCGCTCGATTCGGATTCAATGGATTTGAGTGTCACACGCGCCCGAGCCTGTTCGACGAGTTCGAGGGCCCGCGCTCGATCCGGGCATTCGCCCTCCATCATCATCGATTCCATCATCGCTATGCGCACGCCAAAGACCTGCGAGATCGTGTTCGCGCGCATGGCATTGGCGAGCGCCGATCGCGTGACGAGTAGATTGTCCAGCGCCTGTTGAGCCTGCATCACGCGGGACACGCTGGAAGGGTTCTCGGCCTGAATCTGGCGGTACAGGTTTTCGGCACGCGCGAGAGACTCCTCGAGATTGCCTTGCTGCCCAGGCATGCTTATTCGCCCCAGGCTGTTAAGCGCTTGTTGGGCTTCGAAGACCGGTAGGCCATACCGGAGTTCGTCCTCCGCCAGCAGGCGAAGCGTGTCGTTCGGATCGTCGGCGCTTGCGACGACGGCCTCGAAGGACGCGCGCGCTTCGCTGTAGTGGGCGGAACGTTTCGCCGCCTGGGCTTCGTCATAGCGTTTTCGTCGTGCGGGGTCGTCGCTTCGCGTATCCGGACCGACGCTTCCGGCCAGGACCTGGTCGTGGAGCAGATCCAGTTTCGCGACGAGACGATCGGCCGCACGACGGCCCACATGTTCGAGGGCATTGTAGATTCCCGCATGGTCGAGCGCGCGCACCGAGATCGACGCAGTCGAAACGAGTGTCGGTGATCCTGAGACATCGAGTCGGATTGTGAGCTTGGCTGTTTCGGCTGGACCGATCAGCGCAATTTCGAGCGCCAGGGATCCGCTGTCATCGCCCCCGGTTGCCGCGCGGTTGTCTCGGACGTCGGTGAGCCGTAGGCGACCGGCGTCGGTCAAGCGCGAAAGGGCTGCGTCTCCGGCAGCCCGGCGCATGTCCTCGATCGGTAGTGGGATCCAGTCTCCGTTCCGGATCGAAACAGAATGGGAAACCTGGATCGGTTCTCTGGCCAGGGCCGGGGAAATCCATGACAGGGACAAGAGGATCAGGGTGCTGAGGGCGAGTCGAACCGAAACCCGAAATTCGAAAATTGGCATGCGCATCTCTTCGACCAAACCGGTCCGGGACTTTCGATTGCCGGCCTAGGCAAAGCTGTGCCTGCGTACCCCTCGCTCCGGATGCAGCTGATCGCTCGGGGCCGTGCTTCCGGCTTCTGCCGCTGCGATTGGTTTGGGGAGGGCGTGAAGGCGCGGCGAATCGTTTCGGCGGATTGAATGCTACGGGCGCCATTTGGCGGGGATCTCTACCCTATTCAACATGGTTCGTTCACAGGCCACGACTGGCCGCGGACCTGCGTCGATCGGCGCGGGTCCAGGAAAAGGGAGCGACGAGGCAGACGAATGAGCAGCGTGGAGTTCTTCTTCGACTACGGAAGTCCCTACAGCTATCTCGCCGACACACGTTTGGCGGGTCTCGCGGTGCGGACGGGTGCGAGTGTGGTCTATCGGCCAATGTTATTGGGCGGCGTCTTCAAGGCGACCGGAAATCAATCGCCATTCTTCGAGCCGGTGGAGGCGAAGCGGCGCTACTTCTCGACCGAACTGAGTCGAACCGTAAGTGGGTTGGGTGTGGCCTTTGAACTCAGCCCCGATTTCCCGATCAATACGCTCGGCTTGATGCGCGCGGCCCACGCGGCCCGCGCGCTCGGCGTCTTCGATCTCTTTCATTCATGCATCTATGCGGCATTCTGGACGACAGATTCGAATCTAGGGGATCCCGAGATCATCGAGAGCGTGTTGACGGCGGCCGGACTCAACGGCCAGGAAATCGTTGCGCTGTCGACGCAAGCCGAGTCGAAGGCGGCTTTGCGCGCGACGACGGACGAAGCCGTGGAGCGCGGCGTCTTTGGTGCGCCGACGTTTTTCGTCGACGGTGAAATGTACTTTGGAAACGATCGGATGAATCGGGTTGAAGAGGTGCTCACGGGTGAGGGCGGGCATGACTAGTCGCCGTGTCGCTGTGATCTTCGGTGCCGGGGATGGCCTTGGCGGAGCGATCGCCCGCCGATTCGCCCGCGGCGGGTATCACGCCTGTGTGGTGCGCCGGCATGCGGACAAGTTGGAAGGACTTTGTGAGGAGATACGCGAAGCCGGCGGGACGGCCACGGCTTTTGGAGTCGATGCGCGCAAAGAGGAGCCGGTGGTCGAGTTCTTCGAGCAGGTCGAAAATGAGATTGGGCCGATCGAGGTCGCTGTTCACAATATCGGTGCGAACGTTTCGATTCCCATTGTTGAGTTCGAAGCGCGCAAGTTCTTCAAGATCTGGGAGATGGCCTGTTTCTCGGGCTTCCTGCTCGGCCGCGAGGCGGCGCGGAGAATGGTGACTCGAGAAAAGGGAACGATTCTCTTTACCGGCGCGACGGCCAGCACACGCGGTCGTCAGGGAATGGCCGGCTTTGCGGGTGCGAAGCATGCGCTGCGTGCGCTGGCCCAGAGCATGGCTCGCGAACTCGGACCGCAGGGTATCCACGTTGCGCATACCATCGTCGACGGGCCCATCGACATGCCGTGGATCAGGGAGAATTTCCCTAAACTTGTCGAAGAGCGACCCAAGGACGGTCTGCTTCAGCCCGATGATCTTGCGGAGAGCTATTGGATGCTTCACAGCCAGGCGCGAAGTGCCTGGACCTTTGAGTTGGATTTGCGCCCGTTCATGGAGCCGTGGTAGTGATCAATCGCTAGCCCGGCTGCTTTTTGGCGGCATGCCAAAGGAAAAGGGAGGATGTTGAGATGGGTATTCGATCACGCTTCAAGCCGTGGATACAAGATTTGTTGATGCGCCAGATGGATCCGTTGCGCGGGGACACGATCGATGTCGCGGAGGGCGATGTGCTCGAAATCGGCTTTGGGACCGCGCTCAACGTCCAATACTACGGACCAGCGGTCAAGAGTCTCGTCGGTCTCGACCCGATGGATGTCGCGAATGTCGAATCGGTGCAGCAACGCATTCAATCGGCATCCTTTCCGGTTGAACGCAAAGCGTTGCGTGCCGACGGGGGCCTCCCCTTCGACTCGGGACGCTTCGACACGGTTGTCACGACTTGGACCCTCTGTTCGATACCGGATGTCGCCGAAGCGCTTCGAGATATGCACCGCGTACTCAAGCCCGGTGGACGATATATCTTCATCGAGCACGGACGCGCCGACGCGGAAAGCACCGCAGCCTGGCAAGACCGCGTCAACCCGCTCTGGCGTCGCGTCTGCGACGGCTGCAACATCAACCGGAAGATCGACCGTCTCGTTGAAGACGGCGGGTTCGAGATGACCAGCCTCGACCGGTTTCGCGCGAAGGGCCCTGGCATCGTCGCGCAGATGTATCGTGGCGTCGCGACTAAATGAGCGCCGCGACCAAATGAGCGTCGCGACTAAATGAGCGTCGCGACTAAATGAGCGCCGCGGCCCAATAAGAGCCGCGACCAGAAACGAGTCGTGACCAAGTGAATGACTTGACCGGGTGAAAGACACTGCGCAATGAGTGACAGCAAGAAGGAGGCCCTCGAAGCCAAGATTCGAAGCTTCGTCGGGAAGCCGATCGGTCCAGCCATCGT
>CAZMFM010000104.1:0-18329 GCA_964565565.1 uncultured Spirochaetaceae bacterium
TTGTCCGCTTTCGATCAGACGGCGCACGGTTTCATGTTCGGTGTCACGTTTGCGAATGCCGTTCCAGACCCCTGCAACGACGCAGGTGCCGGCGAAGCCTCAGAATGCCAGGGCGGCGAGGCCGACCCCCAGGCCTAGATCTTCCATTTTAATCTCCTCGAGTAGTTCGTGAATGTGCCACGTGTAGATAGGGATGCGTGGAGAATCGATTTGGATGCAGAGGCGCGAGAAAAATCTCAGAAAGTCGATCGAGGCGATGCTCGGAAGAATCCGAGAGCGTATATCGCCCTGACGCGGAAGGGTCCGCTTGGCCGCGGTCGGATCGATTTGCGAGATCGCCTTCCCCCTCCTCGATTGTCGCTTGCATCTCGGACAGATCGAGACCGGCGCAGCCGGCAGCATCTGAGAGATGACCCTCTTCGACCAGGCCTCGTTCTACTTGTCGCTGCCGATGCGGAGAGGACAGTTAGCGCTGCGGCCCAGGACCTGGGTCAAGGTCGTGACCTTTGCACGTCGTGAAACCGACGTAGTACGAGAGGCTATCCGAGGATCCTTCGCGCTAGTTGTCGTCGGCCCCGGCGACTACGTTGAAAAGACTTACGGTTTCCGGCCACAGGAACCGGCCTTTCTCCATTGCTCGTCGTTCGCTCGAATCGATCCGCCATGTTGAGCGCTGCGTGCGCCGAAGACTGAACGGGCTTAATGAATGCCGCGTCGTTGGCGATTCGCACGCCGGGACCACGCTGCTCTCTGTGACGGGTTGAAAACAAAACTGACGAGCTACAGTCCGAGTCGTTCTGCCGACCTGTGCTTCATTGACGCTGAATCCACTGGACTGATCACGAAATGGAATCCCTTCTCGCTTGCGAAGGCTGCGACCATCTCTACCGGCATCTGCCGCTGGCTCGCGGTGAAAAGGCAGTATGCGGGCGTTGCGGAACCCGTCTTTATGGCAGCAGCGTCGATTCCCTCGAGCGAACCCTCGCCCTGAACCTCGCGGCTTTGGCGCTCTTCGTCGTGGCCAATGTCATGTTCTTCCTGCACGTCTCATTGGAGGGGCAGGCCCAGTCGAACCTGATCTACAGCGGACCCGTCGACCTTGTCGATTTCGACTACGTGCCCCTGGCTGCCCTGATCCTGTTCACGACCATGCTGGCTCCGCTCGCGAAAATCCTGGTGACGCTTTACGCGGTCAGCTCGGCGATGGTGGGTCGGCGGTATCCGGGTGTCGCGGTGGCGATGCGCGGGGCGGAAGTCCTATCGACGTGGTCGATGCTCGAGGTCTATCTCCTGGCCGTCATCGTTACGGTCGGCAAACTATCGCAGATGGCGACAGTAGAATTGAAAGTTGGAAGCTACGCCTTCTTCGCACTGATTCTCGTCTCGACCCTGGCCAATAGCGCGCTCGAGTCGGAGGCCATCTGGTCGCGCCTGGAGGAGGAGTCTTGAAGGCGAATACGGCTTTGAACGCAGGCCTCGTTCGTTGCACTGGCTGCGAGAAGCTGAGTCGCGCGAAGGCGTTGCCGTCAGGCCAGTTCGCTCGCTGCAGCCGCTGTGGGACACGGCTTCATCAGCGCAAGCCGCAATCGCTGCAGCGGGCCTGGGCGCTCGTGCTGACAGCCTATGCCCTCTACATCCCGGCAAATCTCTATCCCGTGATGTACACCGGGAAGCTCGGCCAGTCCGAGGGCGACACGATCATCAGTGGTGTCTTGAGTATGTTCGCCGTGGGTTGGTGGACTGTCGGCACCCTGATCTTCTTTGCGAGCATTACGGTGCCGTTGCTGAAACTGGTGAGTTTGACCTTCCTGTTGATTTCAGTGCAGCGTCGTTCTCGATGGAAGCCGCGAGACAGGGCCTTCCTCTACCGGATCGTCGAATACGTCGGACGCTGGTCGATGCTCGACATGTTCGTCGTGTCGCTTACGGTTGCGCTGATTCAACTGGGGGTCGTTGCCAATGTGCAACCGGGTCCCGGTGCGACCTGGTTTGCGGGGGTCGTCGTCATGACGATGCTTGCCGCGATGAGTTTTGACCCACGGCTCATCTGGGATTCGCTCGAGAATGATGAAGCTGACCATGAGAAGGGGAGAGCATGACGGGAACAGACGCCGAGCCGGACGGAGATTCCAGCGAGGCTCCGGAACCGGTTGTCGAAACGGGTCGCGGAATTTCCGTCGTCTGGATCATTCCGATCGTCGCCGTCCTCGTCGGTGCGGCGATCGGGTTCAATGCGATTCGCAATCGCGGTATCGAGGTGATCGTCACGCTGCCCACGGCGGAGTGGATCGAGGCTGGAAAGACGAAGATCCGATATCTCGACTATGAGATCGGGACGGTGGACGCCGTCAACATGAATGAAGCGGCCGACGGGGTCGAATTGACCTGCACGCTCAAGAAAGGCGCCAAGAAGTATTTGACAGAAGGTGCGCGCTTCTGGCTTGTCTACCCCCGGGTTGGTGCGGGCGGGATCAGTGGCTTGGGCACGCTTGTTTCCGGAGCCTATCTGTCTATGCAGATCGGACCCACCGATGCGAAGATGAAGCGTCGCTTTGCGGCACTCGATCGGCCTCCCCTGGAGAACAAGGATTCGCCGGGCCTGACGATCGAGATCCACGCGGAAAGCCTGGCCTCCCTCGACGTCGGCTCCCCGATCTATTTTCGCGAGGTCGAAGTGGGTAAGGTCGAACAACACCGACTCGAGAAAGATGGCAGCGGCGTCCTGTTGAGCCTTTTCTTTCCCCCGGAACATTCGGACCTGGTTCGCGAGGACAGCCGGTTCTGGAATGCAGGCGGCATCCAGATCTCGGGAAGCCTCACCAACTTCGAGGTGGCGACCGAGTCCCTGGATTCGATCATCGCCGGCGGAATCGCCTTCGACTCGCCCAGTGGAGTGAAGGCCAAGCCCGCGGATGGGAACTCGAAGTTCTGGCTTCATTCGACCAAGGCCGACGTTGAAAACTATCCGTTTCGCTATGGCGGACTGCGGGTCTTCATCGAGGGGCCGCAGCTTGGATCGATCGTGATCGGCGATCTCGTTTCCTATCGGGAGATTCCAGTGGGGGCTGTGATCAGCCAGGAACTCATGGTCGATTCGAAGCATGTTCGCGTCGGGCTCAACATCCAGGATCGTTATGCCGCGCTCGTTCGAAGCCGTTCTGTTTTCTGGAACGCGAGTGGCGTCTCCGCAACGCTCGGCTTGAAGGGTTTGGAGATCCATACCGGGTCGATGGCGTCGATTCTGGCGGGTGGCATCGCCTTCGCCACGCCGAGCGCGCCGGGACCTCCGGTCAAGCCGGGCTCGGTCTTCCGGATGCACGACGAGGTCAAGGACGAATGGCTCGACTGGTCGCCAATGATCTGGCGAGGACCGCCGGGCGAGGCGCCCGCCGAGGCCGATTCGGGCGCGGGTGGAAAGAAGCAGGGCCCGATCGCGAGATTCTTCCATCACGAGAAGAAGGACGAGGCTGAATCGAAGAAGACGGGTGAGCCAGGCAAAGATTCGAGCAAACACGAGGCGCAGGAGGAAAAGCGCGACGGGTTCTTCCGCGGTCTCTTTCACAAGAGCGACGACTAACGGATCTCTTCGTTCCGATCCAGGGTGGAGGAAATGCGCTCTGCCTTGGTCGCAATTCGCCGCCGGTAGTCGCGCGGCGTTTCACCCGTCCAGCGGTGGAAGGCGCGAGTAAAATGGGCTGGATCGGAGTAGCCCACTTCGTGTGAGATGTCTGCGATCGTCGGCGAGGACTGCTGGAGCAATCGTTCGGCGCAATCGAGCCGGACTCCGTCGACGAGCTCGCGCCAGCTCGTTTCTTCGTCGCGAAGCCAGCGGCGCAGCGTGCGGGGACTGACCCCGGCGATCTCTGCGCCGAGATCGATCGGGAGTACGCTCTGGGAGCGGAGCTGCGCGACGGATATGCGAAGCGATTCGAGGAAGTCGTGCGGAATGTCGGGCGTGCTGCCCTTGCTTCGTGGTGTCCTCGATGCGGGATAGCTCGGCAGGCGGCGATCCATCAGGCGATAGGGGATCGCGATCGCCATGGATGGGAACCCCAGATCCAGCCGACTGCCCTGCAGATCTGGAATCTGTCTCAACCAGCGCGGCGATCGGGAATCGAGCCGAATCGCGGGCGGCGCCCAGCGGCTTCCGGCGACCAGTCGGACGATCTGGGTCATCACCCCTAACATGAATTGTTCGCCCTGTATCTCCCCGATTGGATCCTTCGGAGGTAGATCACGTCGTCGCCATAGCCAAGCATAATCATTCTCGAAGGAGAGGCCGAGTTCTATGAACGAGACCTCTTGGCTGTACAGGTGGCAGAATGTCGCGATCGCCTCGCGTAGTGTGCCGCGGCGGGAAACCGGCCCCCCCCATAGCCCGAGCTGCGAAACCTGTGCCCCTGTTGCGACGCGCCAACCGAGATCGTGAAAATCCGCAGAGTCGGCGGAGAGGGCCATGAATCGCAACATCGAACGCGCGGAGACAAGCCCGGTTGGTGCCTTGAGAGGCGACGTTGGCACGTTTGCGGATACGAGAAGATCGCCCGTCGGCGCACCCGCTTCGTTCAACAAATCCAAGACCGGCTCGATCGCCATCCCATGAATGAGCGGTACAGCGTGTCTTTCGTGCATGGCGTTCTTCTTCTCGGATTCAGTGTCTGGATAGATGATGGGCACGTGGCCTGAAATGGCAAGGTTGCATCGCTGATATGTGGAACACTGGCCGCCGAGTCGAACGAATTCGAAAGATTTTCTACCGAACGTGTTCCGAATTCCGCACACCACGACCACGACTAGCCGAGAGGGGGACAGGTGTTTCCGAATTTGAGATCGATCGGAAAGGGAAGAGACGGCTTGATTTCCTGCCTTGGGGTTTTGCTCCTGGTCTTCGTTCATCCCCTTGTTTCGAGTGCTCATCCGCCGGACGACGATCACACGCATCACGGGAAGGCCGCGGCGAGTTCTGATCATGGGAGCCTGGCCGATACCGGGGCCAAGCTGAGCAATCCGGTCTCCGATGTCTGGGCGCTCTTCACCGAATTGGATCTCAGTTTCAACAATGGGAACGCCAACCAGGGCGACGACAAGATCGGCGGGCTGATGAATTTTCAGCCGATCATGCCGATTCCGATCTACGGCAAAGGCGAGGAGCGATGGCAGATACTGATCCGGCCTGCGGTTCCGATCCAGTTTGCCTCGCCCCGACCGGACGGCATCAACAACACCAACTATGACGCGGGCCTCGCCGACATCCTGTTTCCGGCGCTGGTCACCCCGTCGCAAAAGATCACGGGCTCGAATCTGATTCTCGGAATCGGCCCGACTCTGACGCTTCCCACCTCGACCAAGGTCCAGCTCGGCCGACGGCAGTGGCAACTGGGGCCGGCCGCCGTGATCGGCTGGAAAACGAAGAAATATGTGTTCGGAATCTTTCCGCAGTATTTCTTCGGCGTTGGCGGACGAGGAGACCAGGGCAGCAACATCGAGAACGCGAGCAATATGAACCTGCTCTACTTCGCGAACGTCAACTTGCCCGACGCGTGGCAGATCGGCATGAATCCGGTCATCACCTACGACCACAAAGCGGGTCGGGGGAACAAGTGGAATATCCCGATCGGGATCTACGGTGCGAAGACGACCAAGGTTGGAAACATGCCCGTCAAATTCCAGCTCGGCATAGAGTACTCGGTTGTTAGTCAGGATGACTTTGGAAAGCGCGCGCTGCTCAAGCTGAACATCATTCCCGTGATCGGCGCTCTGGTCAAGAATCCGATTTTCGGCGGAGGCTGACAACGGTCGCGCGAACTGCCGTATGACGCATCGGCGGCATGCAACGCTAATCGTCGGATCCGCGACGAGCGCATCGGGGATCGCGCCGTCACAGGACAAGGAGCCCCCCTGCAGAGATGAATGCGCCAGATTCGCAACGTGCACCGCATACGACCTGGTTGATTGGACCGGCGGCGGTCAGCTTGGTACTCGCTCTGATCGTGATCTCCCACCCCGCTCTCGCGGTCGACGAAGCGGCGGCTGAGGAAGCAAAGCCCGTTCCGGAGGAGACCTTCAAGGAGCAATTCGAGGAAGTCTGGACGCGTGACAAGTTCACGGGAGATTGGGAGGGCTGGCGCGCGGACCTGCAAGACCACGGTATCGACTCCCAGTTCAGACTAGGAAACTATGGCCAGTGGGTCGCGGACGGCGGCGTCGAGACCGACGGTGCATACGGCGGAACGATGGACTACCGGCTCAACCTCGATCTCAAAAAGCTCTTCGGCTTGTGGGACGGTCTGACTGTCAGCATGCACGCCAGGTCGCGATGGGGGCAAGATGTGAATGCCGCCGCGGGCGACTTGACGCTTCCGGGCGCGGGAATGTTCATGCCGCTTCCGGGGACCTACACCGGGACGGACGTTACAGGGCTCACTGTTATGCAGTCGATGCCAGCCTTCGCCGGGCGGGAGGCATTCGTCGTCCTCGGCAAGCTCGACGTCATCGATACGCTCACGGGCCTCTTTCCCTCGGTCGCGTACGGGCAAGAAGGGTTCTGGAACGTCAATTCCTTTGCGAGCGCCATGCCTTGGTTTGGTGCCGTGCAGGGATTCTCGTTGTATGGCGGGATATTGGAGACAGTGAATATGGAGTACGGGCTCGCGGAGACCGGCCTCCTTGTCACTGGTACACAGGGGGTGTCGGATTCTTGGAACAGCGTCCAAGATTCGTTCGACGACGGTGTCTGGATCGCCGGGTTTCATAGGCTCTTCTGGAAGCTGGATGACAAGCCGGGCAATGTCATGTTATTCGCCGGCGGCTCGACAAAAGAGCAAGCATCCAACGACCCACGCGATTTCATCAACATCCCTGGGCAGGGTCTTGTGAACACCAAACAGAAGAAGCCCTGGGATATCGCCCTTTATGTCTACCAGACCATATGGCAGGCCGAGAACGACCCGGATCGGAAAGCAACGATTTTCATGGGCGGGACCATCGGTCCGGACAATCCACAGTTCGCGCAATACAACTTCTTCGTGTCGGTCGAGGCATACGGGCCGATGGCGTCGCGCCCGCGAGATCGGATGGGCGTGTCTTTCTGGAAGAACTGGCTGTCCGACGATTTCAAGGGTCTGACTTCTCCGGTGATCAGACTTCGCGATCTATACGGAATCGAGATCTACTACAACGTCGAAGTCAACAAATGGCTCCATTTGACACCAGACCTCCAGTTTGTCGAGAACGAGAGGAAGGGCGACGACCTCGCGATCATTCCTGGGATACGGGCGATCGTCGACTTTTGATCACTGATCTCTCGACAACGCTTCGTCGCCTGAGCAGGGGAAAGGCAAGTACATTGAGAACTAACTGCCCGCGGACGTAACGCCCAGCATTGAGGAGCGCGCTCGCGCTTTGCCAATTCGGGGCGCGCGGCAAAAGCCGTCGCGGAACAAGGACCGACAATGGTCTTGGCTGAGCACGGCTGAAATGCTTTTTGTAGACAAAAAGTGCGGTGATACGCATGTGAAAGGGACAAAACCATGAGTGAAAAGAGAAGAATAGTGACCGGGGCGGTGACTGCCGCGGTCCTCGCGTTAGGACTCTGCCTGTCCGCCGGCGCGGGATACGCGGCGAACAAGGAGGCCGCAACAAAGAAGCCGAACATCCTCGTCATCTGGGGCGACGATATCGGTCAGGACAACATCAGCGCCTATCACCGGGGCTTGATGGGTAGCCGAACGCCGAACATCGATCGCATCGCGAACGAGGGCGCCTTGTTCACAGACATGTACGCCCAGCAATCCTGTACCGCAGGTCGTGCAGCGTTCATGTTGGGCCAGAACCCCTTCCGTACGGGATTGCTGACGATCGGCATGCCCGGTGCGAAGCATGGCGTGCGAAAAATCGACCCGACCCTTGCTGAGCTACTGAAGCCGTACGGCTATATCACCGGCCAGTTTGGCAAGAACCATCTGGGTGACCGCAACGAGTACCTGCCGACCGTACACGGCATGGATGAGTTCTACGGAAATTTGTACCACCTGAATGCCGAAGAAGAACCGGAGAATGCCGACTACCCGAAGGATCCTGCATTCCGAAAGAGTTTCGGCCCGCGCGGTGTCATGGACTGTGTTGCGGCGAAGAAATTCGACAAGACCGACGAGCCGCGATGGGGCGTTGTCGGTAAGCAACAATGCAAGGATACGGGCCCACTCACCAAGAAGCGCATGGAGACCGTCGAGGAAGACCTGCTGGCGCGATCGCTCGACTTCATGGAGCGAGCCGTCAAGAAGAACAAGGCTTCCAAAGAGGATAAGCCTTTCTTTCTTTGGCATGTGTCGACACGCAATCATGTCTGGATTCATCTGTCCGAGAAGTACAAGAACAAGACGGGCAATGGCATTTACGCCGACGGCATGGCAGAGCTGGACGACGTCACTGGCGCTTTGCTCGACAAGCTCGATGAACTGGACATCGCCGACAACACGATTGTCATCTGGTCCACGGACAACGGTGCCGAGATTTTCACCTGGCCGCAGGGTGGAAACCATCCCTTCAAGGGCGAAAAGGGCCTGACCAGTGAGGGTGGTATGCGGGTCCCTCAGCTCGTGCGTTGGCCGGGCAAGATCAAGCCGGGGACGATCATCAATGACATCTTCGCGCAGCAGGACTGGATGCCAACGTTGCTGGCCGCCGCCAATGGAGGCAAAGATACCGACATCCAGGCAAGGCTGAAGAAGGGCGGCGTCAAGGCCGCGGGGAAGAAGTTCAAGGCCCATCTCGACGGTTACAATCAGATGGATTTGCTGACAGGCAAGGGCCCGGGCACACGCAAAGAGATCTTCTATTTCAGTGGCGATGGCGATTTGAACGCGATTCGAATCGGTGATTGGAAGATCACCTTTACCGAGATGTCAGGCAATCTTCCTACGGCTTGGCGAAAAACGCCAAGTTGGCCGCTGGTCACGAACTTGCGAAGGGATCCCTATGAGCGGTTCCATGAACAATCGAGCATGTTCCTGAAATGGTATGCAGACCGGATGTTCTTGTTGGTGCCTGCGCAGGGGTACGTCGCAAGGCAGTTGGCAACCTTGAAAGACTTTCCGCCGGCCAGGGGTTCGAGCCTGAGTCTCGGAAAGCTGATGGAAAAGATCACCTGGGCGACGTCCGCGACAAAATAGGGAACGCTATCTCGTGTCAGTACACGAATAGACTGGACCCGGCGAGGTGCGCAATCGTGCGCACCTCGCCGTTCTAGTGCAGGACCTCCCGCAACTCATCGGTGAACTTGCGCACAATTTGCGGCGCGTGATTCGAGGCTAGATTGAGATTCGACCCGGATGCCCAGATGCTTGTGGCACCGAGGCTGCGATCAGTTACGCGATTGCGCAGGGTAACGCTGCCGTGGAGATGAGACGTAACACCTTTCTTGCGCTCCGCTTGGTCTGACGCTTCGAGCAGGTTGATGTGGATCGTCACGACGAGGCCTACGTTCTTGACATCGCCGCCGCCGGTGAGATCGACAACAGCGCCAAAGACGCCTTTTCGCAAGCCGTCGGAAATGAAAGCGGAGAGCTTCTCGAGGTCGAGCTCGGAGACCGCGCCTTCCGGGAGCGCGGATTTCACTTCGACTCCCAGCGTTTCTATTCGATTCAGCCGGTCGGGGAAACGCTCGGTGATCTTGGAGTGGACTTTCGAATTGACGCCGATTTGCGCACATGCGAGCCCAACGACCGCCGTGAGTGTGAGTGCCAGGACCATCCGAATCGCTGCCGTCATTGCTGCTCTCCCATATGGTGTCGCGACTGGGCAATCGTAGCGCTGCTGCAAGATTGGTTCGCTTCGGGGGCCATTCGTTTTCGCAAACGCTGCTCAGTGGCCACCCGCGTCCATACTCGGGCCCCTCGCCTTCGGAGAGCAGGTCGTAGTAGGGACTTCTTTCGACGACGACGCACGTCGAGCCGAGGGCGAGGGGAGAGGTCGCGGGCAGCCAGGTGAGCCGCGATCGTTTGGATCCGATCATTCGTTCTGGCTCCATCGACGTTTTGAATATTAGGTGAGAATTTTCTGTTGCTCTGTTGTGATGGTCTTCTCTTACGAGTTGCGCGATGCTCATTTCAAGATGCGAACCAATGTGATTGGACTATTGGAAATGAAAAGACGTTTTCGAAGTAAATGGCCGAAAGTGGTAACCGGCTTGTGTTTGGCCGCCCAGATCGAACAGGCGGCGATCAATCCACATGTCGCACATGCCGCGCCCCCAACGATCAGCGTTCAGGATTTCTTGACTGCGATGGACCTCTCGGCCGCGGAGGTAGAAGCCGCTAAGAAGGGCGAGATCATTGCGGGCAATGCGCCGGGGAGCAGCGAACGTGAACTCGTGGCGTCCATGGCCTTCGTCATTGAGGGGGTCAGCCCTGACGAACTCGTTGAACGCGGTGAGGGCGGATTGCTCGATGCCGTCGACGATCAGACGATTGCATTTTCGATCCTGCCTGAGAATCCCACCCTCGAGAGTTTTGCGGGGCTGAGTCTAGGCGCTGATGACCTCGAAGATTTTGCGAGTGCTGAGGCGGGCGAGACCTTGAATCTCTCCGCTGAGGAAATCGAAGCGTTGAGCAAGCTCGATAAGGAATCGCCGGTTGACCAGGTCGAATTGGCCGTTCGTGCAGCACTGCTTTCCCGGGTCCAGGCATACAAAGCAAAAGGTCTAGCGGGTATCGCGACGTATCAGAAATCGATAGAAGAGACGCGGTCGGCTGCTGAGGAATTGCGGTCGGCAACCCTCGCCAGCCATTCGATCCAGGAGATCGCTCCGCTCGCCTACAAGCTTCTACTCGAGTACCCAGCTTCAATCCCGCCGGGCACCGAGGAAGTGTATCGCTGGAGCTATTTCGAGGCGCATGGCGAGACCACGATCGTTCTCACCCATTCGCTCTACATTCCAGACGGTGAGAGTTGGATGGTCGTGCAGCGTCAATTCTACGTGAGTCGTGGCTACAATTCGGAACAGGCCATCGCGGCCTTCATTCCCATCGTGGAAGGAACGGCTGTCTTCTACATCAATCGGACCTCGACCGATCAGGTGGCTGGATTCGGCGGCGGCACCAAACGGTCGATTGGCAGCAAACTGCTCGTTTCGCAGCTCGAGGCGCTCTATTCGAAGGCGAGGGAGGCTGCGAGTCTGGATGAGTGAACAGCGTCAGGCCGCTGCGTCGCAGGGAAGGGCGGCGTCGAGTCGACTCGCGTTAGTTGCGATGAAACTCAGCGTGCGTAGAAGGACCGTACCGATTCGTCATTGATTCGACCTTTTTACTCGATCGCGCCCGCGATGATGAGTTCAGTGATCTCATCGTCTGGGAGCCCGAGGACTTCGCCTAGCACGTGTGCATTGTGCTGTCCGAGCGTCGGACATAGGCCCGGGTGGGTCGGTGTCGCCGAAAGCCGGGCCCGCGCATTCTCATAGGGCACGCTGCCTAGCTCCGGGTGCTCGATCCAGACGAAATGCTGTCGTGCCGCGAGCTGGGGATCTTCGAACGCATCTTGGCTCGTCGAAATTCGATGAGCCGGCACCCCAGCCGCCTGGAGTCGGGTCTCGAGTCGCTCCACGTCCTGTTGGGACGTCCAGGTAGAGATGGCTTTGTCGAGGGCGACGTCGTTCGCTCGTCGCGCAGCATGGTCTGCGAAGAGTGGATCGTCTTGCCAACCTTCATTCGCGAGCGAGGCGAACGCGCGCCAGCAGACTTCGTCAGGGACGTCGATGGCAATCCATCGTTCATCGCCGCTGGCCGGATAGACCCCGCATGGCGCGGAGTCTCGCGATTTGTTTCCGCGCGCTGTCATGGTCCGGCCGTTCGTCGTCTGTTCAAGAATCGCGGAGCCGAGGAAATGGATCGAGCATTCGCTCTGGGAGAGGTCGATGTGTTGGCCGACACCAGTTTTTCGGCGGTGGTCGAGGGCGGCGAGCAGGGCTGTGATCGCGAAGCGAGGCGCAATGTAATCGGTATAGGCCATATAGGGTGCGGCGGGGCGTCTGTCCGGCCATCCAGTCAAGAAGCCGAAGCCGGCCAGCGCAGAGCCCATCGTTCCGTAACCGGCGAGTGACGTCTCCGGGCCGCTTCCCCCTGAGAGTGAACTCGAGAGCATGACCAGTTCAGGCTTGCGCGCGCGCAATGTTTCGTAGTCGAGGCCCCATCCTTTCATGGCGCTAGGCGAGAAATTTTCGACGACGACATCGGCCCAATCGACCAGGCGGAGCACGAGCGCACGGGCTTCCGGGACCTTGAGGTTCAAGCCCAGGCTCAATTTTCCGAGATTGACGTTTCCGAAATTGCCCGAGCGCTCGGTGCCCGACTGACTGTCTTTGTACGGCCCGACCGAGCGCAATCCGTCGGGGGCAATATTCGATTCGATCTTGATGACCGTCGCGCCGCAGTCGGCCAACTGGCGCGTCATCGCCGGGCCGGCGTAGACCCAGGTGAAGTCGAGGACCTTGAGTCCAGTGAGCGGTCGATGCCGCTCTGGCGTGGCCGTACGCGTCGTGTTCTGGGTCTCGTCCTTTTGTCCGAGTGGTCCCAGTGGTGCGAAGGCTTCGGGCGGCGGATCCCCGAGTCCGGGTGCTGGGCGGTGGATCTGGAGCGGCGTGGCGCTGAAGCGGGCGAAGGCACCCGGGCAGAGAATTTCCCGATCGAGTGGAGCTTGCTTGATCGGTGTCCAGAATTCCCGCTCGGCGAGCTGTTTGGAGCGAAGTAGATCATTGCAATCGGAGAGAGGCACGATCAATAGCTTGTGCTCGAAGGCGGCCGCAAAAAGTTCGCTCTTGGTCTTCGTGCGCGTGAAGCGTTCGATCGCTTCCATGACGGCTTCGTGGTTTTCGACCGACGACCGTCCACCCAGGATCTTCGAGCCGTAGCGGACCCAATCTTCCGCGCGCAGGGTTTCGTTCGAATAGCCCTCTCGATCCATCCAATCGAAGAAGCGGTGGGTCGCGCGTCCGATGGGCTCTCCGAAGAGAAAGGTCAGGTTGACGTAGCCATCGAGGCATTCGTAGATGAACCGGAGCCGAAAGGGTCCGATCGCGACGCCACCCCCGGAGCGTGCCAGCGGTTGATCATTCCAGCCGTAGGCCAGCACATTCGATTGACAACTGATCATCATGGCTGTCTGGGCCGACACGTCTATGTGTTGACCGAGGCCCGACTGCTCACGCTCTGCCAAGGCGACCATCACCATCCCCGCCGCCTCGGCTCCCGCATGCAAAAAGGCCTGGGGCACACTGCAGGTCAGCGGAGGCCGGTCGGCGTCGCCGGTCAGCCACATCGCATTCGAAGCGGCCGTCACCGTGAAGTCGGTGGCCGCCCACTTGCTCTTGGGGCCCGTCTCGCCGAAAGGCGTGATCGAGGCGTGAACGAGACCGGGGCGAATCGCCGAAAGAACGTCGTAGCCAAGGCCGATGCTATCGAGCCGGCCGATCGCCTGGTCATCGAGCCAGACGTCTGCGCCGGAAACCCATTCCAGGAGTTTTTCCCGGTCGGATTGAATGTCCAGGTCGAGCTTGATCGAGCTCTTTCCTCGATGGCGCGACCAGAATTCGAGGCTTCGATCGGGATCTTCTAAATCGTCTGCGAAGGGTCCGCAGGCCCGCGAAGCGGCACCCCCGGGCGGCTCGACGAGGACGACGTTCGCGCCGAGGTCCGAGAGCATTCGGCCGGCGACACTGGCGCCGCCATCCGTCAGATCGAGGACTTGCAGATGCGAAAGCATGCTCCCTCCCGTGTTTGAACCAGACGATATCGCGTCGAAGGATGCGTCGCGTACCATGGGTCGGAAATTCGCAGGGAGGTCGCGAGCGATTCTTCACGTCAAGCCAATCGGCGGGAACTTGATCAGGGTCGAGGGGTCATTTTTCGCCAAACGGCCGGGCCACGCCCAAATTCTAAGATCCTTCGAAATCTCCCGAAACCGCTGCGAGGGTCTTTGAAAGACCATGCCTCCGCGTCAGCCAGATCGCCCAGTCTCCCCCGTACGAGGTCGCTGAGGCCCTTGCACGCCTCAGGGCCAACATCCGTATTGCCCGATTGCGGCGGAAGTGGACGATCGCGCAGCTCGCCGAACGCGTCGGCATTGCGCGCCACGCCATGGGCAAGGTCGAGCGCGGCAAGGCGACGAGCGCGATTGCCCCTTATCTAGGAGCGCTCTGGGCATTCGGGCTGCTGGAGCGAATGCGAAGCGTCGGCGCCGAGCGTGATCCAGGTTGGTCTAATCCGGAACGGGAAGGCTTGAAATTGCCCCGAATAAGGGAGAAATGGGCGTCATCTGAAGCGTAGTTGTCAGAAGGGAATTTGCCGGCGGTGCTGAAAACGCAGTTTGAACTCCCTACACGCTCCACCGCCTACGCTACGACCCATACGCGTTCGATGTTCATCGGGTACCTCTCCGCGTCTTTCTCGTTCCGTCGAGTTGAAGTTGGAGTGCTGCTCGAAGCCCTTGGGTTGCCGCGCGCTTGCTCATCTCTCCGCTGCCAAGCCAGAGCTGGAGCCAGAACACGTAGTGGGCAAGGAATAGCATGCCGAGTTCTTCGCTCGGAATATCCGAGCGAAGTTCCTTTCGAGTTTGTGCATCACGAACGAGATCGAATACGCGTCTCTGGAGCTCGCCCTGAAGTCGGCGCAATTCCGGATAGTCGTCCCCGCGAAGCAGGAGATCCTGTACGAAAAGTCGCGAAATGGCTGGGTCGCCCGCGTAGAGCCGAAAGAAGGCACCAAAAATTCGTGACAGCCCGTCCACGAGCGACTCATCCTTGGCTAGGCCACGGGTGAGGCGACTGAAGACCTCCTGCGCCAGGGGTTGAAAGATCAGCGATAGAAGTTCGCGCTTATCCTTCACGTAAAGGAAGAGCGTTCCGGTTCCAATGTCGGCGCGCTCACAAATTTGTCGTGCGGTCGTTCCGTCGAAACCCTGCTCACGAAAGAGATCGCCTGCGACCCGGGTAATCCGTTCGAGCTTCTCGCGTTTGTTTCGCTCACGCAGACCCGGCGTGTGACGGCCCTCCACGGTCCGATTTTGCAGCATTCGATCGACCCCTTCTTTCAAAAGCTGAGTAAGATCATAATTGACTACGATCAGTTTTCAAGTATTGTCGAGCATGAATCAGAAGCGGAATGCTCCCTGACAGCCCCCTCATCCCCCCCCTGCTTAGGGGAGAAATCGAGAAGAATGAATGTCGAATCAGGCAAACGAACGACTCGCCGCGGTCGCCCGCCCCAATCCGGTCGAATCCGATTTCGAGATCACGAAGATCGATGGGGAGATCCCGCGCGAACTCAATGGAACGCTCTTCCGGATCGGGCCCAATCAAAAAACCCCGCCCGCCGCGGGTAATCGCGCGCTGCATTTCTTTGACGGCGACGGCATGGTCCACGCCATTCGCTTCGACGATGGGGCGGCCACGTATCGCAGTCGCTTCGCCAGGAGCGAGAGCTTCAAACGAGAACAGGAAGAGGGCTTCTACTGTATCGGCGGGGGAAACCTCCCGCCTGATCGCGCGATCGAAGACCCACCTCCGGCAATCGCCCCGAACACCAACGTGGTCCCGCATTCGGGGCGACTTTTCGCCCTGGTCGAGAATGCGCCACCCTTCGAGATGGAACCGTCGACTCTTGAGTCGAAGGGCCTGTGGGATCTCGACGGAAAAATGTTAGGCCTATCGACCACGGCGCATCCGAAAATCGATGCCAAGACCGGCCAGATGTGGATCCACGGATACCAGCCCTTCGAACCCCACATCCAACTCTATGCGATCGAAGCCGATGGCAGAGTTTCGCTTGCTGAAGCGATCGATGCTCCCTGGCCCTCGATGATGCATGATTTCGCGATCACAGAAAACCACGTGATCTTTCCCATCGGGAGCATCTATTTCGACCTCGCCGTAATTGCTGCCGGAGGCTCATTTTCTGAGGCCCTCAAGGGGCGTTCCGATCTCAATCTACAATTCGGAATTCGTCGGCGCGAACCGGGCGCTGAAACACGTTGGTTCGAGGCTCCGTCTTCAGCGTATCTATTCCATTGCGGCAACGCCTTTGAAGAGAACGGGAAGATATTCATGGATGCATGTACCTACGAGGATCCGCAAGGAATGGTCGAAAGTCTGGCGTCATTCCGCAATGCTGGGCCCGTTGGCGGGCTCACTGCCCATCCCTATCTCTATGAATTCGATCTCGCCTTGGGCAGCTGCAAGGAGACACGGCTCGACAGCATTTCTGCAGAGTTTCCCCGTATCGACGATCGCCTCGTGGGCTACAAGAACCGCTGGGGCTATGCGGCAACCGCAGACCCTGGAAGCGACGCGCGTGCGATCTTCCGCAGCATCATGAAATACGATCGCGAAGGCGGCTCATCCGTTCGCCGCGCGGCGGTTGACGGCCAATGGGTTGGTGAGCCCGTCTTTGTGCCGCGCACTCCCGAGGCCAGCGAAGACGACGGCTTTGTCTTGAACCCGCTCTTCGATGCGGTGAATGACCGATCCGCAATCGACGTGCTCGATGCCCGGGCCATCGACAAAGAGCCATTGGCACGTCTATGGCTGGATGAGCGAATGCCCCTGGGTTTTCATGGAAACTGGCTGCAGGCAAAGGAATAGGACATTGATGAATTCGAACTCCATGCTTTCGAAAGTGGGCAGCTGGGCGTTCGTCCTAGTTGGCATCGGCCATTTGGTCACGTCGACATTTGGTCCTGATGTGCCCGGGCAACTCGAAATCCTCGACACGATGAGAGAATTCCCGATTACGATGCTCGGAACGGAGTCGAATCTATTTCTCTTCCATGAGGGCTTCAGCCTCATGATGGGTCTGATGTTATTTGGCTATGGCCTGCTGAATCTCTCACTACTAAGAGAGCTCAGCATGCCCAGCTCGAGAATGCTTGCGATCAACGTCTCCATTTCACTGGTCGCATTTTGCCTATCTCTGCGAAATTTTTTCGCCGTGCCTGTATTTCTTCTCGGAGTGGCAAGCCTGTGTTTCGTTCTCGCGTTTGCGATTCATTTGTTTTCCAGGCGCCCGGCCCCGTCGTGAAGTCCAGTCGCTGCAGGCTTCTTCCCTGTCACATCCACTGATGTGAGCAGGCGTCAGCCGTCACGAACAGGCCGATGTAGCCAGGACTGGTGCCCTGAAGGCGATGATCGCGCGTAAGAATCGATGATCGCGATCGGCAAGTTCTGGAGAGCGTCACTGGTCAGGGTGGCCTCGTTCCATGGGCTCCGAACGAGTACGCGGAAGTCACGGTCGACTCGATTCCTATGCGAAGCGCTAGCGGTTGACCTGGGCGACGCGGCCGTCATCTCCAAATCGGACCGTGAAGGTGGCCCAGCGATTATGCCAATACTTCCAGACCGATCCTTCGAGGTTCGCCGTGCCCACGGCAGGCGGCGGGCCCATCGCAGCCAGCACGGCCGCTCGGCTCATGCCTTCTTCGACGCTGCCGGTTTCGATCGCCTTGCGTTCTTTTGCGGAGAAAGAAGAGAGGTCGATGGGCGCAGGCGAAAAGAAGGAGTCGAAAGCTTCGGTCGACGAATCACGCGTGTGTTTCGCGATGTGCTCGAAAGTGAAGGGCTGTCCGTCCTCCATCAGCATGTTGAAGCGATGACGTCTGCTCGAAACGAATTCGACTTTCCCGTTGATCGGAATCGTGACAGCAGAACTCGTATTGCGATAGTTCGTTGACCGGCAGACATTGCGATCAACCTGTATCGAAAACCGCGCGTAGTAGACGTTCCCCGACGGGCCCGATCCTTCGGTCAGGCCGGCACCGCCAGATTGGCAGCCAAGGGCCATCGCAAGGAGAAACAACAGGGGGAACGACCAGACTCGAGAGAATATTCGCATCATGAATTCCTTGATTCGGGTGGCCAGAAAGGGCCAGGTCCACCGGGAAATCAGTTTAGCGTCACGTGGATCGGGTGATCAAGGAAGTGAACGGCCCCGGCGTTCCCGGAGACTCTTTTCGTTGGGTCCAATCTTCTTGGCCGAACCCTCCTGCCCTTCGTAGTGCATCGCTTCGAACTTTGCCTGTGGGGTATCACCGATCGGTTCGAGCCCCGAAACGGGAAGATTTCGCCTCGTCCGAAGCGTAGTTGTCAGAACGCTACAGACCGTCGGTGCCGAAAACGCCGTTTGAAATTGGACTTCGCCCCCCTGGTCTCTAGCGGTCATCGCATTGGGACTCGCCCGTCTGGCTTGGCGCAGGCGCGCGAAGGTCGTTTGAGGCAACCTTCTGCACTGCATGGATCGCTTCTCCCCTCCAGAATCCTGTGATGTAGTCGTGATTGGGTCCGGCATGGG
>CAZMFM010000105.1:0-17475 GCA_964565565.1 uncultured Spirochaetaceae bacterium
CCTCGAGCGCGAACGCATCGGAAAACGCTTTCTCGAAAAAGCGCGCACGTCCGAAGATCGTTCCCGTCTCCGCACGGCACGAGAGCGTTCGACGCTGGACACTTTCTCTACACCCTTCTTGTACACGGTCTTTGGATCCGCCTCGTCCGGTCACTATCAACGCGACCTCGTGAGCTACAGGGCGCTCAGCCTGCTCTGTCTCATTTTCTCCGTCGTCATGCTATGTCGACTCCTGGGCTATTGCCTTGTGCCGACGTTCCTCGCCGCCCCGCTCTTCACCTCGTTTTTCGCTCCATCGCTCTCAGATCTGACCGTCGGCAACGTCAACCATCTTCAACTCGCCGGTTTGGTGCTCTTCCTATGGCTTTCCCGGCGATTTCCCACGACGACCGGTCATCTGCTCGGAGGGTTCATCTTGGGGCTCGGCGCTCTGTTTAAACCAAACACGGCCCTGGTCGTAGGAATGCTCATGACACTCTGGCTGGTGGGCCGCCAATACAGGAAGCTCGCGTTCGAGACGGCCGGGGTGGGAGCGGGGGCAATCGTGGCGTTCACATGGTCGAGCCTTGCCTTCGGCCGCGTCAGTATCTGGCAGGACTGGCTCGCCGCGCTAGCGGGCCTGCCCGATCATCTGATCACCGTCGAGTTGGGAAATTACGCCCCGGCCCGGCTCTTGAGTGAATCGTTGGGGATCAATGCAGGCGGGTCGATCGCTCTCGCCTGCGGCGGGCTTGCGCTGGTCACCATCCTAAGAGGGCGGACGCGATCGGGCACGAAGAAGATCGACGAAGAATTCGATGCCGAGCCCGGTCTCGATGAAATTCTCGTCGTCGCCCTCGCCGGAATCGCCACACTCCTTTCGTCTCCGCTCTCGTGGCTCCACTATTTCGTCGCCGCGATCCCCATGCTGCTGATCGTTCTTCGACCAGGGCGCGCGGATCAACGGGGGCGCGCATCCTGGGCCGTCTCGCGCCTACTCGCGATTGCAGTATTGATTGCCGTCATGATCCGCCCATTGGTGATGTTGGGAATCGGAGAAGCCCATGACCGGGCCGTGCTGCTCTGCCTCGCCATCGCCACACTTTTCATTCTCGGCCTGCGCGAGTTGGCCGCCTGGCAGGATAATTCGCCCAGCGCGCAAGGCGCGCGCATAGAAAGCCTCTCCGGTGAATAGGGTGAATAGGCAGATGAATCGCGCCGACTGGCTTCAGCACGCCGCACCCCCGACTCTACTTTGTGTACTCGCTCTTTTATGCGCCTCGAGCCTTCTCACGAAGTCAGCGACCTGGGACGAGAGCCACTACCTCGGAGTCGGCCGATACCTGATCAGCCATCATGATCAGGATATTTCCCAGGCTTTCTTCCATCCCCCACTCTCCTCGGTGATTGCCGGTCTCCCGCTGCTCGCCGTCGAAATCCCCGAAGAGATCTGGCGCGAACCCAACGCAGATCGGCGCGGACAACGCATCATCGAATTGCGCAGCGATGATTGGATGTTGAATGCCAGTCGAATGGCGATGCTGCCCGTCGTTCTCGCCTTGGGTTGGGTGGTCTTCGTCTGGTCGCGGCGACTCTACGGAACGTGGGGTGGGATTCTCGCGCTGACGGTGTTCGCGTTCAGTCCAAACTTGATCGCACACGCCCGACTGATCACCCCCGACATGACGCTGACGCTGATGACGACCTTGAGTGGCTACCGCTTATGGCGCCTCGCCGAGCGTCCAGGGCGCCGGCAATTCGCATGGACGGGCCTTTGCCTCGGACTTCTCTTGCTCAGCAAATACACGGCACTCGCCCTCCTGCCGATCTTGATGGCGACGGATGCCGTTGCCCGAATCCATCGAGCGGATGTCGACTGGCGCGACGCCCGAAAGCTATTGGCTCTACTGAGCCATTGGCCCGGCTTACTCGTGATTGCCTTCGTCGTCCTCTGGTCGGGCTATCTATTCGATCTGGGTGTGGCCCGAATCGCGAGCTTCGACATCCCACTTTTTGCACCCCGCTATTTCGAGGGCGCCTATTTTCAATGGGCACAATCCCAGACCCCGCATCGCTTCTTCTTGATGGGCCGATTTTCGGAAGACGGCTGGTGGTATTTCTACCTGATTGTCCTCGCAATCAAGATTCCGATCGTCACCGGGTTCGGGCTGCTCGGACTCGCGATCGCAACAAAGCGTCTGGGAATCCGATTCCGCAACGCCGAAATCTATTTATGGATGCCCTTCCTGCTCTTCCTGATCTACCTCTCGCTCTTCAACACGATTCACAACGGCTTCCGCTATTTGATGCCGGTCTTTCCTGCGCTGCTCATCTTGCTTGGCAAATACGCCGAGGTATCGGTCCGTCGCCGCTGGCATCGACCCGCCCTGTCGCTGGCCCTGCTCTGGTTGGTCGCAACCAGCCTTTGGACCTGGCCCAACTACCTCGCCTATCAAAACGAATGGATTGGCGGCCCGAAGAACGGCTACCTCTGGTTCAGCGATTCGAATCTCGATTGGGGACAGGACCTGAAACAGCTCAAGGCCTACATGGACGAACACGAGATCGACCGGATTCAATTGGCCTATTTCGGGACCGCCAATCCAGCGCACTACGGGATCGACTACGACTACCTTCCGTCGGGCAATAGCATGCTCCAACCGACACCCGACCGTTCCCGACTCGCCCGGGCCGATCGGCCATCGATCGTGGCCCTCAGTGCCTATCAATATCAGGGCGTCGGCTTCGACGACCCCTCCGTCTACGCGTTCTTTCACGAATTCTGGCCCAACGACCAAGTCGGCCATTCGATCCTGATCTTCGACCTCGCCAACCCACTTCCCAGAGCGGATTGATCAAAAGCCATCGCCTCACTCTTCGAGCCCCGGCTCCTTCCCAGCGCCGACCGGCGGCGGAGTAGCAAGGAAGATCAACAGCAAGGCGCTGGGCCAGAGTTGAACAAAGAGCCTCAGGTTCGAGGTGTCGAGATGCCAAGCGAGATCTCGCTCCGTCACAAGATAGACGAAGTAGTAGCCGGAGAGTTGAAGCAAGATCGCGATCAGCGCCGGCACGAGTGGTGCGTTCTCCCGAGTGCGACGTCCAAGCATCGCCCAAACGCCAAGCCCCATGACCAGCCCAAGCAATGGCAGACCTGTAAGGGTCAAGAGCGTCCGGGCGAAGGAAACGAATATCTCCTCGTGTCGCGCAAAGACGAAGATTCGTGCCAGGGAGTCGAAGGTCAAATCCGTTGCCAGATCATTGGCTCCTCCTACGCATAGCTTCATTGTCAACAGCACGGCCAAGGGCAGAGCCAATCCCAAGGAGAAGGACGACACGCTGCGCAGGCTCGCGTAAAACAGACGCCCCTCTCGTTGCTCGTCGAGCGTCTGGTCCTGTTGCCCCGGTCGGAACGCCTGCGCAACATCCGCAAGAATCAGCCCCGACGCAATCGCGAGTGCGAAGAGCAATCCCTCGTTCTTGGTCCACGCCGCCGTTCCCGCCAACAAGCCGGCAAGGACGAGCAACCCGGACTCACCCTCACCCGTTCGGCGAGCCGCGACGATCAAGGCCAGGGCCGCCGCCAGGAAATAGCTCATCGGAATATCGGCCAACTGCCAGACGACCTGCCCCATGAACGACGGTGTCGCGAGCAAGGCGAAGACCGTGAGAAATCCCATCGTCCTTCCTCGTGCCAACGCCACCGCACCGAATAACAGATTCCCGATCAGCACCGCAAAGAAGGCCGCCAGCAGAACGGGAATCGCCTGATCCCCCTCGCCTGCATACGTCCAAAGCCGCGCAACACTGAGCGGGAGCAGCAATGGGTAGTCGGTATGGGACCACGAGATGGTCTCCGAAAAGGCGCGCAACCAATGCGCACCGGACTCGACAAAAAAGAACCGAGCCTTCAGATTCCAGATCGCAAAGGCATCCCAAAAACCCAAAGGCCGATCAGCGAATCGAATGATCCATCCCCACGCATTCACGATCAGCCCAGAGACGAGCCCAAAGGCGAATAGCCAATCCGTCCCGCCGAAGCGTCGCGCGGCCACGTGCGTCCGGGGATCGACTTCCATACTGGTCCCCCTGCCGAGGGAACGGCGCCGAGCAAGTGTCGCCGCGCCAGCCAGTATTGCGAGATCGAAACCAATCACCCAGAAGCGGTCGGCGATCCCAATACTGAGGCAGAGGAGATAGCTCAGCGAACTCACGAAGAGACCGAGTCCACCCGCCAAGGCCAGGCGGAAGACCGCTCCAGAAGATGTCTTTTGCCCGTTCGGCGCGAGGCCGCCGAGTACCGCGTACCCCGTGGCGAGGGAAATCAGCAGCGCGATCGTCGCGTAGGCCATTAATCGCCCTGACTCACAGCCAAGGTCAATGTCAAGGCGACGTTAGGCGAGAGAGCCAGAACCGACGTCCGGTCCGTCTCGGCCAGAAAGGTCTCGAGTTGGCGAGGATGCCTGAAGCAGGCAAGCACGAGCTCAGGCGACTGGGGTTGAAGCGATCGGCCCTCGCTTGATTCGCGACCCGGCTTGGAGTCTCCGCTCGGGTTCCGGGCGGGCTCGACCACTCGCTGCTCTCGCTCCTCTCGCCGCAATAGTGTCGGGGCCAACGCGTATTGCGCGAGGTAATAGCGACCCTGCAAGGGTCCACCGACGCGAAGATCGAAGTCGCCCTCCGAGACGTAGCCGATGACCTCGCTGCTTCGCAGACGCGCCTGGAGTCCGTCGGCCTCGGATAGGAGCGTATAGATTCGGGGTGTGACGTTCGCTTTGGGCCGCTCACGCAGCGCGGCCTCACGATCCCGGAAGAAGGCCAAGGGATGGACTACCGCCAGAATCCAGAAGAGCGCACCCACGATGACCAAGGCCACCGTTCGTCCGGATCGCTTCACGTCCAACTCTCCTCGTGGGCCTTGCGGACCTTGCGCGGACCAAGAATCAAGAAACCCCAGCGTCGATCCTCGACCCATCGATCGCCCGTCGCCCTTGTGCTCCAGTCTAACGCGGCTGACCGTCGAAGGACGCGCCTTTGCTAGGATGCGTCCGGCACCGGCACGACCGCGAGCCCATGAGCAAGCCTCCGCGACCCGAAGGCGAAGGATGTATGACCGACGAAGCGAGCCCGGAGCCGACGACGAGAAGCGAAGGACTTCGCGCCGGGCCATTGCGGTGGGTACTGCTCGCGCTCGGCGTCTTTGCGGCGATCATCGTCCTGAGGCTAGGACTCGGAACCCTCTTCGGGGGAACCCGTGATCAACACGGTTATGTCCTGCTCTTCGAGATGACGCGCCGGGGAATCAACCCCTACGTCGCCTCGAAGATCATTGCATGGCCTCCCTTCTGGTGGGGGCTCGTCGCATTCTGGTCGTCGCTCTGGGAGTTGATCGGAGCCCTCGTCCCGGGCTGGACGCGCCTGGTCTCGCCATCGATCTTCTTGAAATGCCTCTACTTCCTCTTCGAAATCGCATTGGCCTGGACGCTGGGTTCGGCGCTCGACAGACGACGTCGAGAACGCAATGACGGCCGGCGCGCCGGCGCTCGCCTGGGAATCATGTTGGCCTTCCTTTGGATGCCCGCGACCTGGACGATCACCGCTCTACACGGAAATTTCGACGTCATTCCATCCTTCTTTACGTTCGCCGCCTTTCTTCTCGTCATGCAATCGGAAACCCGCGCTAGCAGGTTGCGGAAGAACTCCGGACCGAGCGAAGTGCGTGGCTTTCGTGACCAATTGAGGCGCGGAAATGAAGCGGTGGTGAACCACAGCGAGCTTTCGCAACGAAGAATGGGCGCGACGGGAGGGGTTCTTCCGCAGCCTGCTAGTGCCCGCATGGCAGCACTTCTACTTGGCCTGGCCATCATGGCGCGAACCTTTCCGATCCTCTTCGCCTTGCCACTGGCCGTCTACATCTGGCGAGACTTCGGCTGGCGCAGAGCGCTGGAAGCCGCCGCCCTGATCGCCGCACCAACGATCTTCTCCTTCGCAGTGCTGGCCATTGTCTCACCCGAAGCCATCGAACGCATCCTGACCTACCGGGGCGTGGTCGGAGGTTGGTGGGGGCTCGGGGGAATCGCGCGGCTCTTCATCTCGGACGGCTTCGCCAATGATGTCGTTCAGTGGAATCTGCTCGCCTTCTACCCACTCATGCTAGGCCTCGCGGGAGCGGTATCATTTGGCTTGTGGCATCGACGCTTGAAGATTCTCGACGCCGGCCTGCTGCTCGTGCTCGGCATGTTCTGTCTCGCCCCGACGATCAGCCTGCAGAATTTCTACTTCTTCCTGCCCTGGGCATTCTGGTTCGCGGTCGATCGCGGTGATCGGCATGCCAAGACGCTCTTGTGGTTGGCCTCGATCAATCTCTTCTTGATCTACGTCGTCCTGCCCGACAGCCTGATCAATCCGACCTGGTTCCATCAAGCCTACGGCTATGAAGCGGGGGGCATCGTCCCGCGCATGCCATCGCCGGAATGGCTAATCGATCTCCTTCAAGCGTATGCCGATACCTTCAAGCGGCCGGCGCTCGCCTTCGGCGCCTTCAACCAGAACGTTCTTCGGATGCCGGTCTGGATCGCCCTATGGTGGTGGTTCGCGCAGGTGCTGCGAAGTCAGTTTCGAACTCCGACGCCTGCATCTGTATCTACGGATTCCACGCCTCACCCTTGAGCTGCCAGGGATTCGCGTCCTCGGTCGCGGGAATCGCGATGCGCGCGTCACAGCCCACACAAAGCTTCTTCTCCGCACCCGCGCGTAATTCGATCTCGACTTCGACCCACCCGACGTCCATCTCGGCGGATCCCACGGTCTTCACAATTCCAGAAAACGTCATCTTTTCGCCAGGATAGATGGAATCCTTCATGCGAAACTTGATTCGCCCAAGGCGCCCCTTCGGCCCCGACCAATCCGTCAAATAGCGCTCGAACCAGGCGGCCAGGTTCGGCGTGTTCATGATGATGTCGTCCAGACCGTTGTGCTCCGTCGCGAATTTGTAGTCATGATGCTGGGGTCGCCAGTCCCGGCTCGCCATCGCGCCAAGCACGACCGTGACCGGCTTCACCTCCTTGGACAATTCCGGGAGCGCGGCTCCCTCGATCACATCCCCTAACACGAGCCCTCGACATCCGCTCTGACTCATTTCGCTCCACCTCCGGGCGCTTCCCGGTTGTAACCAAATCCCGTATACCGCTCTTCTGCACAAAGTTCGCCGTTCTGATTCACGATTCGCACACCGAATTCCCAGAAACGACCCGCACCGAGCTTCGTCGTTTTCGGTCCAGAGACCGAATAGAGGATCTGCGTCGTCGTGAGCTCATCACCCGGACGAATCGGTTCGCCGAAGACCATCGTGTTGTCACTCATCACGGCCTCGGGCAACCCGAATACCTCTTTCAAATCGAAATGGAGCTGCAGGGCAACGGCCGGCTTGGTCCGTCCCGGAGACCAATCGTGCGGCCGAAACCAGACAGACGCCATCGTCGGGAGCGTGATCGGCCCATCGGTCAATTCGGCCGCGACCGTTTCATCCCAATAGAGCGGATTCCCGTTCTGCGTCGCCGACAGCGTTGTCAGCACATAACCCATCTCGATCGGAAACTCCGTTCGTTCCACATAACGTTCCTGCCCGATCCACGATTGAACGATCTCGGGAAGATCCTCCGCCGGCTCTGCTCCCATCGATGAACTCCTTCTGAACTGATTGTTCGGCAACCGACCTACTCGACGGCCCCATCGCCCATCAGCGTTGCTACTTCCGTTTCCGAATAGCCGGCCTGCGCAAGCCACTGCGCACTATCGGTTTCGTCGTCCGAGCGCACGCAATGAGTTGGGTGATCGCGAAGACCACCCGCCAGGATCGGTGAGACTTGCTCGAAGACCCCGCGGCCTTCGAACTCGGCCTCCATGAAGACACCGCGCGCGCGCCAATGGGGATCTTCGACCACTTCCGGGATCGTCAGGACCGGGGCGACACAGGTATCGTTCGCACAAAGCTCGGCCGTCCATTCGTCTCGGGTCCGAGTCTTGAAGACCCGCCTGAAGGCGGCGCGGATCGCGTCCTGCTTCTGATCCTCGTATTGATCCGCCGCGAGCTCGGGCAGCCCGAGCCGTGTGCAGAGATTCACGAAGAAATGCGTTTCGATCGCTGCGACCGACAACCATTTCTGATCGCTGGTTTCATAGAGGTCGTAGCAAGCGAAGCGTCCCGTCAGCAGGACCTCGCGCGGTCCGGCCACCTCGCCTTCCGCCAGATATTGATCGATGGAAAGGGCCATCAAGGCCAGCGCCCCCTCGGCCGCAGAGACGTCGAGACGCGTGCCCTCTCCGGTCGTCGCCCGCCGCACGAGGGCAGCCATGATCGAAAGCACCGCGTGCATCCCGCCACCGGCGCTATCGGCGACCGTGGCCCCGGGAATGGGTGGGCCGCCGTCAGCACGTGGCTCGCTGCAAGCGAGGAAACCAGACATGGCGAGGTAGTTGAGATCGTGTCCGGCCCAGGTCGAAGCGGGTCCGTCCTGTCCATAACCGGAAGTCGAGCAATAGACGAGGCGCGGATTCCTGGCGTGCACGACGTCCCAACCGAGGCCTAATCGATCGACCGCGCCGGGCCGAAACGATTCAATCAAGACATCCGCCTTTTCGGTCAAGCGAAGTAACGCTTCACGTCCGGCCGGGGCCTTCAGGTCGATGCGCATGCGCCTAAAATCCCGCCCCGCACCGTAGGTGTGATAGACGGGTCGCGTCTGCAGGGCACCCCGCTTACGGACCGGCGCGATCTGAACGACCCGAGCTCCGTAATCGGCAAGCGTACGGGCCGCTCGCGCAGCCGGGCCGACGCTGCCGAGGTTGAGCACCGTGACACCCTCGAGCAAATGCCCGGCAGAAGAATCGGAATGCATCGCTTTGCCTCGCTCGCCTCGTTCGAATCAGGCGAAGCAATAACGATACGCTGCGTCTTGTAAGTTGTCCAGCCCCGGCGCGCCCGGTTGTCGACGATGTTTCCGACTTCGCTTTAGACCGAGAGCGGGGTTGAGGTTGAGGTCGAGCAAGAAGTCGACGTACTCAATCGACGTCGAGCGCGATCGCCCCCACTCCCCAGCCAAGCGCAGCTCAGATCGGATTCGTGTACTGATCCGCCAATCGACGCATGCCCGCGAGCCAGCGATCGATGTCCTGGCCTTTGCGTTGATAGTATTTGCGCACGATCTCGTGCGGCAAAATCAAGAACTCCTCCGATCGCAATCCTGCCATCGTGACTTCCGCCAATTCTTCGGGTTCGATCATGCCGTCGACCCCGGCAACGCCGCCGTTCTCGGTGCCCGCCGTCATATTCGTGCGCACGGCCTGAGGGCAAAGCACCGAGACCTTCACGCCGCGATTGCCGTAGGTGATCGAAATCCATTCAGCAAAAGCGACCGCCGCATGTTTGGTCACCGCATAGGGCGCCGAGCCGATCTGGCTGAGAAGCCCGGCGGCCGAACAGGTGTTGAGCAGATAGCCCTCCCCACGCTCAAGCATCGAAGGAAGCAGCGCATTGGCCGCATTGATATGGGCCATGACGTTGATGTCCCAGATGCGCTGCCAATCATCGACGCTGACCTCGGGCCCGCCCGGCGTGGCGATCCCCGCATTCGAGACGAAGAGATCAATCGGTCCGGCGTCCGCCTCCACGTCTCGGACCAGCGCTTCGATCTCAGTTCGACTGCCCACATCGACGCGAAAGGACTTTCCTCCCACGGACTCCGCAACCTGGGCCGCATTGGCCTCATCGAGGTCGACGACGGTCACCCGCGACGCGCCCTCCTTTGCGAAACGCTCACACAGCGCCCGCCCGATCCCGTTCGCACCACCCGTCACCACAATGTTCTTGCCTGAAATTTCCACCCGTCGATTCCTCTCCGCGAATTGTCTCGAATGATTGGTCGATGGAGCGTAACACCGAAGCCGGTCTTCGCCGGGCCGGCTCTCTTCGATCCAAAACACGGCCAACTTCCCGCTGGCTGCGTTCATCGAGGTCACCCCGGGAAAACTCCCCAAGCACCGAGCGCAAACAGATCAACGAGTCGACTAGCGGGGTACGAGATCGACTTTGGGACGCGACAATCCCTCTACGTGTTTTTGCCAGCGCGTTTCCATTTCTGCCGTGCCCGAGCCGAAAGCCGATTCGAAGACCCGGATCCTCGCAATCGGCGGGTACTCCTGGTCCGCGGAGCGAAGCACGCGGAGATAGTGCATCAACGCTTCTGAGCGCTCCGTCGCCAAATAGTGAAAGAGGCTCCAAGCCTCGTGATAGGCGAGTGTCGCCGCGGCGGGGTCTCGAAAGAGTTCGTCCCGGGTCAGAAGATCCGTCAGCGATATTCGTTTCCCGCCACTATGGGAGCGGCTCAACTGGTCAAGACGCTGCCAATGAATCGATCCGGTCTCGAGTAGATAGCCGTTTCGGCTTGGCTCGAAGAAGCTTGCCAGACCTTCCGATAGCCAGAGAGGCGTCGCGCGATCCAAGCGGAGTACACCCATCCGATGACTCAATTGATGGGCGGCTTCGTGACACATCGTTTCGAGACTTGATTGGCCGAGCTTTCCTCGGAATTCGTACTCTCGCTGACCGAGCGCGCGGAGTTCCTTGCTGATCAGTCGCGAGGCTTCGGATTTCGAAACGCGTTTGGCTGCCCGCCCTTTGACCTTCCAAGCGAAATCGTCGTCGTCGCCCGCGCGCCGAACCCGGCGCTGCATCGCTTTGAGCTCCCGCCTGCGCGCCGCGAGTTCCTTGTTCAACTCACGATCCTGACTTCGCCCTAGTGTGTCGAAGAAATATCCACGAGAGAGGTCGCCGCGATAGAGACCACTGACGTCATCCGACAGATTCGGTGCCCCAAGGTGCAGGACGAACTCTTCCCGCGTGCGAAAAAATATCGTCTGGAGGAGGGCCGAAGGGATTTCGAGATCAAATCCATGCCCGGCGAAGAAGACGACAAAGCTCGAATACACGGACTCGAGGAGATCCCCACGAAATTTCGCCGCCTCGGTCTGCGACGCGTGGGTGACTGCGAAATGCCCCGTGTGAAAGGTCGTGTATTCCGCACCGATGTCTCTCAGAAGCCTGGCTTCAACGGATTGATCGACGGGCCAGTTTTCTCGAAATGATTCAGCCGGCCGTGGGTTCCATGGAAGCGCGCCCTCCCCCGCCGCGACGACGAGCGAGAACATGAGACAAATCGCGAGTGCGATCGCTGTGTAGATCTTCGAGATCATGAAATTCGCTTGTCTGCGAGGCAACGAAAGTGCAGCGTCTTCCGAGCCCCTTGCCAACCTGACCAGACCGCTCAGCCACAGCCTAGCTGAACGCTCGAAGCCGCCCTGGGAAGTCGAAACTGCTAAACCTCGGGCGCGACCCCAATCAAATCAACAGGACCGACCATGACGCATCGAACGACAATTCAAAACACTCCTTTTCTTGCCAAACGAAAGCGACTTCCCGCGGTGGGTCTGGGCGCGGCTTTGATCAGCCTACTCTTTCTCAGCGCCAACCTCCGGCCGGCCCACGCCGCATTCGTCGCTGAGCGAATCAGTGCAGAAAACTTTGACACCCATCACGTTGGCGGGCCGGATGCGATCGCCGGAATCGGCGACTGGTTCATCAGTAACGGCACGCTCTGCGCTGCCATTTCCGATCCCAAGCACATGACCGCGATCGCACCCCAAGGCGGCGTCTTGATCGACCTCGGTCATTGTGGTGCGGACGACGACCAATGGACGGTGCTGCAACCGATCTTGAATCTATCGCTTGCGAAGATCGCTCCGGTCAGCCAGATCATTTCGGGGAGCGACGATCATCACGCTTGGATTCGAACACGTGCGGTGGCCATCGGTATCGAACTCACGACGATCTATTCCCTCGACCTCGAACGTCCGACCGCGCTCTCCATCTCGCTCGAGGTCCGGCGGATCGAAGACGGCGACCGCCTCTACTCGATCGGCTCGGTCGTGCTCCACCCCTCCGGCCAGACGGCTCCCTTTTCAATGTTGCGAAGCGATCTCGAACGCTCGCTCGGCTTCGTCTATCCACCTTCGAGTGGCCAATCGCCCACCTCATTGATCAAAGCGTTGGCATCAGCAGATCTAACCGTGCTCGTCGGCGGAGACGAGATGCCGCCGATCAGCTACGGACTCGAACGCGTGTCGGTGACTGCGATCAGGACCAGGGCCGAAGCCAAGGGCGAGACCGATGCGGACGAGGTCGAGCGTGGGGAGGACCTTGCCTCCTTTAGCGTGACCGGCCGACATTTCACGCTCTTGAACTCACTCACGAAGCCACTCTGGTTCAAGCGGAGCGGCAAGCCGCCCGGCCTCTTCCAATTCATGCAGCTTCCATTCATGGACGTGAAACCAGAATCGATCCTCTCCAATCGCTCGCGAATCTGGGTGGGCGGACGCGCAGATGTCGCCTCGATCACAGACCAGATCTGGCAGAACGCCCCACGCGTGCGCGGCACGATCGATGATCCGGGTGCGCGAATTCACGTCGACCTCGCGTCGGGCGCACCCGTCACCGAAATTCGCCCGGACCGGGATGGGACCTTCGCGTTTCGACTCCCGCCCGGGAACTACCGTGCCCGCGCGATCGGATCGGCCAAGCGCCAATCGGAGTTGGCCTTCGAGGTTGGCTCCACCCTTGATGGGAATGTGGACGTAAATGCGGAGGCGAACGGCGACCGCCCGGCAACAATGTACGCTGAAACCCAGGTCCAGACGCTTCCACCAATCCAACTCGGCACCCCCGGTTGGCTGCGGCTGCCTAGCACCTTCATCGGCCGACTCGTTTTCCTGAACGAAGACGGATCTGGACCCGTCGTCTTCGGCGATCACTTGCTGGGACTCCGAATCGGCGAAGAAGCGATTCCCAGCGGACTCGAATCCCCGTTCATCAATCTCGCGAACAGCCGCTTCGATCCCGACCGGGTCGCACTGCCGCCCGGTCGCTACCGGGTCGTCGCGATTCGCGGCCCTGAATACGAAGCGGTCGAAGTCCGCGTAGAAGTTCAAGCGGGCCAGGAAGCGCAACTCGAGCTCGAGAGTCTGGCGCGAGTCCTCAAGACGCCAGGCTGGATCTCGGCCGATCTCCATGTCCATAGCGGCATCAGCTTCGATTCGAATCTTCCGCAGGCCAAGCAGATCGTGGCCTTTGCCGCGAGCGGAGCGGAAGTCCTGGTGGCGACCGAACACGACCGCATCTTCGACCCGCGTCCGGCGATCGAGGAAAGCGGGTTGAACGCACAACTCGTCTCCATCACGGGCATGGAAGTGACCAGCGCTGTTGGGGGCGCAGAAGCGCCCTACCACTCGGCCCATCTCAATGCCTTCCCCGTCGTCCCTCGAGTCGGCCAGTATCGAAATGGCGCCCCCTCCCTCGCACGGCAACGTCTCCGCGATACCCTCGCCGAGATTCGCGAGATCGCCCCGACCTCCTTCGTGCAACTCAATCATCCACGCTCGGCACTCGATACCCCGGAAGACGACGCCTACTTCAGCCATCTCGGCGCCGTCGGCAAGCCCTTCGATCCGACACGCCCGGTGACAGCCGAGGGGAACGCCGCGCTACTCGAGGTCGACCCCGGCCATGGCGTTCGAGACCTCGACTATCACGGTGTCGAATTATTGAATGCAGAGAGTCTGCTGCGATACCGGCGAACGCGAGCCGATTGGTTCAGCTTGATGCTCCAGGGCGAACGCATCGTCGGCACTTCAAACAGCGACTCCCATCGCCAGGGTGAAATTGTCGGCCTACCCCGAACCTATGTACAGATCCCCGACGACCGGCTCGAAGCCTTCGAGGAAACCGCCTTCATGCAATCCCTCCGCGCGGGTCGCGCGTTCGGGTCGACGGGCCCCATGGTCACAGCACGACTCGACCAGGCCGGCCTCGGCGCGTTGCATTCCGGATCGAGCGGGATTCTCCATGTCCAGGTCGAGGCCGCGGGCTGGGTTCCCGTCGACGAATGGCGCGCCTACGTCAATGGCGAACTCGTCCATCGCGCGCCGATCTCCGCGGGCGGCGAAGCATCGCTGCCGCTGGCTTTTGAAGTCGACTCCTTCGTGACGATCGAGGTCCAGGGCAAGGCGAAAGGTCTCTACGAAGACGCCCTTCCGGGTTTCGTTCCCTTTGCCTTTACCAATCCGATCTTCGTGGACGTCGATGGCAATGGCCGCTTCGATGCCCCCGGTCTTCCAGAGACGCTGCCAACGACGATCACCGACCCGGACCGACCGGACTGACCGCTCGATCAAGCTCTCGGCCCGGTCTCGACAGAATGGGCGATTGGTAGCCGGCGCGGGAGAACTCGAAATGAATCCAGCAATGACCACACGACGGCTATGGGGAATCGGCACGAGTCGAACCCTTCGCCCGCATTGGATGTTGGCGGAATTGAACCTCCGCTATGAAACCCGGGAAATCATCACACGAACCAAGGCCATGGATGAACCGGATTTTCGAGCGCTCTCGGAGCGCGGAAAGATTCCACTCTACGAAGACGGCGACCTGATGATCGGAGAGAGCGCGGCGATCGTCCTCTTTCTCGCCGATCGATACCGCGGCCCTCGGTCGAATAACACCGACGGTGACGACCATTTCCCGATCCTTGCGCCCGAGGCCGGGTCGGATGCGCGCGCCCGACACGACGAACTCTGCTTCTTCATCATGACCGAAATGGATGCCCCGCTCTATCTGATTCGACGCCACGCCGGGCTGCCCGAAATCTACGGCGACTCACCGATCGCCGTGCAGTCCGCAAAGGATTATTTTCGACGCTCGGCGAGCGAAATCGAGCGGCGACTCGAGGACCACCGGCCCTACCTGATGGGCGACGCCTTCAGCGTGGCCGACCTGCTCTTGAAGACCTGTCTTGATTGGGCGGGCTTCGCGCAGGTCGCACTATCCGATGTCCTGACTCTCTATTCCGCCTCATTGAGCGAACGGCCCGCATATGGAATCGCGATGAGGAAGAACTTCCCCCCGGCCGCTCTCGCCGCCCTCGACTCCTCCCGCTCCGCCTCGTAGCCAGAGCCAAGGTGGGCTGACCAAATGCCCTGCCCACCACCCGGCTTGGCCCGCTCGACAGGTCGTATGACTACAGATAGTATGGAGCCAGACAATCAACCAGGGAGCACGCCAAAAGTTCGCCGCGCTCCACTGCCACCCTCACCTCAATCAAGACGAAAAACGAGCGAGACCCTCCCCCCAATATGCCTGATTCTTCAGAACACGAACTCGACGCACCCCCTTGGCTGCGGGTCGAGTCGACCTTGATGTCGGCAGCGCGCGGGATTCGCCGCGCCTATGACCGACGACTCGAAGAACTCGAGCTGAACCTCTCCGAAGCCATCCTGCTCGCCTTTCTACAGGAAGCCGCGCAAGCAGCGGCGCCCGATTCCGCACCGCTCACGCAGGTCGACCTCGCCCGGCATATGGTCGTGGGACGCGCCGCGATGGGTTCGCTCATCGACTCCCTCGAAAAGCGAGAATGGGTCGAGCGTCTGCCCAATCCCAAAGATCGACGTGTCTGGCTGATCGCGATTACGCCCTCTGGCGAGCAAGCCGCAAAACAGGTCGCCAAGATCGACGAACATCTGCGCACCGAACTGCGCGAAGGCATCTCGCGCAAAGAACGGCGCGAGCTCAACCGTCTGCTCAACCGCTTGCGCGAAAACGTCAGTCGTGTCGTCGCCTAGTCATCGAACAAACCGCGACCACCCCAGCGAGTGATGGGTCACTTGCCGTTGGTCGTTAATCGTTAGTCGTAGTCACAACCGAGTCGAATCAGACACCGTGAGCGGGCCCGACCCGCTCTGCAAGGAGAACAAAGATGGATGTTTCGAATGCCTCAGCAATCATCACGGGCGGCGGATCCGGCCTCGGCGAGGCCTGCGCCCGTCGACTGGCCGCAGCGGGGGCCCGCTGCGTGATCCTCGACATGAACGAGGAAACGGGCAAGAAGGTCGCGAGCGAACTCGACGGTGAGTTCGTGAAGGCCGATGTCTCCAATCCAGAGCAGGTAGCCGTCGCAATCGACACGGCCGTTGGCCTGGCCCCGTTGCGCGCCCTCGTGAACGGCGCGGGCATCGGCGCCGCCGGTCGCACCGTCGATCGAAAAGGCGAGCCCTTCAATCTCGAAAATTTCGAGTTCGTGCTCAAGGTGAACCTGATTGGCACGTTTAACTGCCTGCGCCTCGCCGCGGCGATGATGGCCAAGATGGAACCCCTCGATGATCAGGGACAACGTGGCGCCATCGTCAATATGGCCTCGGTCGCCGCCTTCGACGGGCAGATCGGCCAATGCGCCTACTCCGCCTCGAAGGGCGGCGTCGTCGGCATGACGCTTCCGATCGCACGCGATCTGGCCGCGATCGGCATTCGCGTCAACACCATCGCCCCCGGTCTCTTCGACACTCCGATCTACGGATCCGGCGAGGGCAGCGACGCCTTCAAGGCCAAGCTCGGCGAGAGTGTGCTCTTCCCCAAGCGACTCGGCCACGCGGACGAACTCGCTTCGATGGTGATGGAACTCTTGACCAACGACTACATGAATGGCGAAGTCGTTCGCGCGGATGGTGGCGTACGACTTCCCCCGAAATGATCCAAGGAGTCTCCAATGGCCGATGAAGTACTCACTGAACGACGTGATCGGGTCCTTCTGATTACGCTCAATCGCCCCAAAGCAAAGAACTCCGTCAACTCGGCGCTGGCCGCAGCACTGACGGCGGCCATCGAGGAACTCGACGGAGACGATGGCCTTTCCGCCGGTGTTCTCACGGGCGCCGACGGCGGTTTCTCGGCGGGCATGGATCTCAAAGCCTTCGCAAAGGAGGGGCCACCCAAGGGCTTCGACGATTTCCTGCGCAATGGCGCAAAGAAGCCGCTAATTGCGGCGATCGAGGGCTTCGCCCTGGCGGGCGGGCTGGAGATCGCTCTCAGCTGTGACTTGCTCGTCGCGGCCAAGGGTGTTCGACTCGGTATTCCGGAAGTCGGCGTCGGACTCTTCGCGGCCGGTGGCGCATTGATGCGCCTGCCCCGCCTCGTCCCCTACGGCGTTGCGATGGAAATGGCGTTGACCGGCGATCCGATCAGCGTCGAGCAAGCGGCTGATTATGGAATGGTCGCTCGGATTGCCGAGCCCGGGAAAGCCGTCGATGAGGCGATCGCCCTGGCCATGCGAATCTCGAAAAACGCTCCGCTCAGTGTCGCAGCCTCGAAGCAGATGGTCGCGGATTCCTTCGGTCGCACGGAAGAAGAGTTCTGGAAACACCAGGCACCACTGATTCGCGACATTTTTGCCAGCAAGGATGCACAGGAAGGGCCCCGCGCCTTCGCGGAAAAACGTGCACCCAAGTGGACGGGAAAATAATTGTCTTCAACGCACACAACCTTTGAAGCTCACATAACCTTCGATGAAAGGGACGCGAAATGAATTTCGATTTCTCCGAGGAGCAAAAGCTGCTCCAAAG
>CAZMFM010000106.1:0-11073 GCA_964565565.1 uncultured Spirochaetaceae bacterium
TTCCATCTTTCGCTACCTCTACCTTTCTTTCTACCTTCTATTAGGCCCACCACCGATTCCCACCGACGCGCCCGCTTCGAGGGAGACTCCATTGAGATTGACTGATCGGATCAAGGCGATCGCCGAGGATCTGGCGGAGCGCGAGGCGGCTCATGCCGAGGCCATTGCCCGAGCGCGCGCCAAGGCTTCTGCGCTGCACGAACAGGTCGATTCCGCGATTTCACTCTTCAACGAGGTGCTCAGCGATCGCGCGCCCTACTTGCGGGTTGCCCTCAGCCCGACCCGCGTTGACGACAAACATCTTCACGCGATCGAGTTCAACCTCGAGCGCGGGCGACATCGCGCGGTCGTCACGGTGAAGAGCAAAGGCGTTGTCACGTTGGTTGGCCCCTTTCGTGCGGGCAAGAAAGAAGGTCCCTGTCTGAGCTTTCCGATCGACGACGCCGAAGACATCGATGATGCGCTCGTCGAATTTCTGGAGCATTTTCTCGAAGAGGCTGCGACGCCTTGAGCCCTCTCGCGAGCGTCCCGCGTACGAATCCATGACGGATACCCGGTTTCGCCCCGCGGCTTCTCTCGTCGCCGCCCTCGAAGGATCACCGATTGGTGTAGGGACGCAAAACCACGCCAAACTCGAGGCCGTGCGCACGGCCTTCGCCGCCTTCGCTGCGCCGGGTTGCAGCCTCGATCTGATTCCCGTCGAGGTCGAGTCAGGGGTTCCTGGACAACCGGTCGGTTTTGAGCAGATCAGAAAGGGTGCGCGCAATCGAGCCGAGGCCGCCTTCGCAGCAAGTGACACCGTGCTGGCCGTCGGCATCGAAGATGGGCTGACGCGCTTGCGGGATCGTCCGCCGGGCGAGTCGTCCGAGACGACCGCGGAGGAGGACGATCTTTTCTACAACGTCGGTTGTGCTTGGTTGACCGACGGGGAGCGCATGAGTCATGGTTTTTCCGCAGCATTCACCTATCCGCGGGCGTGCAGCGATCCCGCCCTTCGCGATCAACGTCCGATCGGCGACCTCTTCGATACGCTCTGGCGGTCGAAGCGTGCTGGATCTTCCTCGGAGCCGGGTTCCAAAGGAGCCCAGGGACCGGCAAATGGGGTCGCATCTGGCCGCCAAGGCGGCAATATAGGGATGCTGACCGGAGGGCGTCTCGAACGTGCCGCCTACGGTGGCCAGGCGGTGCTTTGTGCCCTGGTTCGCTTTCTGCACACAGACCTCTACGATTAGGCCCGCGCGCCCGCCCCGCCCGCAAGGAGACCGCCCAGAATGAACGCCAAGGATCGACCCATCGAGGGTCAGGGCGACCTGCTCGAGTACTTTCACGATTCCGAGACGCCGCGCGAAGATTGGCGCGTCGGGACCGAGCACGAGAAGGTCGGGGTTTACGCCGATACCGGTGATCGAGTCCCCTTCGAAGGTCCTTATGGGATCAACGCGCTACTCGACAAGATCGCTGCCGCGATTGGCTGGGATCCCGTTCTGGAACGCGGCAAGACGATTGCACTCGTCAAGGACGGTGCGAGCGTCACCCTCGAACCGGGTGGTCAGATCGAACTTTCGGGCGCGCCCCTTCGTACATCCCGCGAGACCTGTATCGAGTTCAATACCCACGTCGATCTCGTCAAGGAACTCTCCGACGATTTCGGAATCGCATGGCTTGGTCTCGGTATCGATCCCTTTCATGAAGTGGCCGACATTCCGACCATGCCCAAGGGTCGATACGACATCATGCGCTCCTATTTGCCGACGCGCGGTGGTCTGGCGCTGGACATGATGCACGCGACGGCGACGGTGCAGGCGAATTTCGACTACCAAGACGAAGCGGACATGATTTCCAAGATGCGCGCGGCGTTGGTGGTGACGCCGATCATCTCGGCGCTCTTCGCGAATTCAAGTATCTCGGGTGGCAAGGAGAATGGTTTCGCGTCGAAGCGTCTGATCATCTGGCGCGACACGGATCCTGACCGTTGTGGCTTGCTCCCCTTCGCCTTTGATCCGGATTTCGGTTACCAGCGATATACGGAGTGGGCGCTTGATATCCCGATGTTCTTCGTCGTGCGGGACGGTGCCTATCACGCCGGGGATGGAGTGACCTTTCGTCAATTCATGGACAAGGGTTGGCGCGGATTCCGCCCGACCGTCGGGGATTGGGACACGCATTTGACGACCCTCTTCCCGGACGTGCGTTTGAAGCGGATCATCGAGGTTCGTGGCGCAGATACCGTGCCCCGCGATCTGATCTGTGCGCTGCCCGCAGTCTGGAAGGGAATCCTCTATGACGAAGGCGCCCGGGAAGCCGTCTGGGAATTGCTTGGGGAGACGACATTCGCGGAGCTCGACGAGAGTCAGCTCGACGTGGCGAAACGCGGCCTGCGCGCTGAACAAGCCGGTCGCCGGGTTTTGGATCTTGCGCGGGAAGTCGTGGCACATTCCTCCGAGGGCTTGAGACGGATCGGAATCCAGGAAGACAACGACCATGACGAGCGGACCTTCCTCGAGCCCTTGCTGGCGCAGATCGAAAAGGGCATCAGCCCGGGTGAAGAGATTGCGGACCGCTGGCGGGGCGAATGGGGACGAAATCGCCAACGCTTGATTGAAGCAACCCGATATTGATCGTGGCGCTTCGGGCCAATTCGCGCTCAATGACCACCGCAAAGAGGAGCAATCTTTTTGCCAGCCGCGCCGGCGGCTGTAGAGTCTACTAGCGCGGCCAGAGACGAATTTGTGGGGTTCAGCTTGAGGAGTTCAGAGAGTCGATGAGCGAATCCGAACGACCGAAAATTTTGATCGTGGACGACGAGGAAGCCATCCTCGAAACGATGACGTTTACCTTCATGGACCTCTATGAGGTGCTGACGACGTCCGACCCGACCAAGGCGATGTCCATTCTCGAAGAGAATCAGCCAATTTCAGTGGTCATCACGGACCAGCGGATGCCGGGAATGACCGGCGTCGAATTGCTGAAGGAAGTCTACGAACGTTTTCCCGAGACCGTGCGAATCATTTTGACCGGATTCGCAGACTCGGAAGCAACGATCAAGGCGATCAACGATGGCCACATCTACGGTTACATCAACAAACCCTGGGAGCCGGACGAGCTGAAGACGATCGTTCGCCATGCCAGCGAGCTTCACGCTTTGGCGGTCGAGAACAGGCGCCTGGTCGAAGATCTTCGGGATGCGAATCTCTTTCTTGGTGCGGTGATGGATCAACTGCGGATGGGGGCGATCGCGATCGATCGTGACGGAATCGTTCGCGCGGTCAACAAGCCGGCCATCGAGTTCATGAGTCTGAAGGATGACGTCAAAGGCCAATCACTCAAAGAAGTCCTGGCTCGACATGGTCTCGCACACTTGTTCGAGACGGTTCGCAGCCTGGCCGAGGAGTCGGGTGGGAGCTTCGAGGAAGTCGACCTCGCTGTCGGCGAGGGACAGCGCTTCCGGATGTCGAATCAAGCCCTGAGCGATGAATCGGGTGAATTGATCGGGCGCGTGATCCTCTTCAAAGAGATTTCGCACGAGCCTCTGACCCGCTATTTCGAGGAGATTGTGGGCCGTGTCTCGTCGACGACGGGTGCTTTGCGAGAAGAACTCGAGACGGCACAGGCATCTCTGGCAGCTCTCGGTGAGAGAATTTCGAGCGGAGGAATCCAGTCTGCGAATTTGTCGGAGCTCGCAGAGCGAGTCTCCCGAACGCGGACGGCGATCGGCAACTGGCTCGACGTCGACGATGCCCTCGCTTTGAACGAGTACCCGGATGCGCAGCTCCTTCGTGATCGCCTCAACATGGCGGCGCGGCGATGGCCTCGATCGGAATCGCCACCCGAGCGGATCGTGGAACTAACACGCGCGGTCGAGAGCTACTACGAAACAGGTGAGAACGCTCGGGTTCGGGTCCTCTAGTTGGCGGCGGAAGCCAAAAGCGCATCACGCTCAGAGGGTCGTTCCGGAACGACACCGCCCGTGGCACCAGAAGTTGGCACCGTCGCGCTCCCGCGACTGGAACTGCGAATCGAACGGCTGCAACTCACCTTTCGGTTCACCCTCGCGTTCCACGCACGTGAAGTCCGTTTTGAAGTTGCGGAGGATGACGGCGCTTTTGAGCGAGTTTTTCCCGAGACTTTTTCGTTTCATGTTGCTCGTCATGATCCGACGGAACTCTTTCTGCAACTCGAAGACCTGCTGACGAAGTCGCGCACCCTCGGCCCGCGCGCGAGTGCACGCGATGCGCGAAATTTGATGACGCGCATGTTGGCCTCGGTGCCTCGCTATCTCGATGGTCTCTGCACCTATTTGGAAGAGGCGAACAGGCTTCGTGCCGATGCGAGATTGCGCTTTCATCAGGATGTCGCGCTGCTTTCCCAGATCTTGATTCGCTTCAATGAGGCGCATGAACTTGGTGATGGCAGACAGCTTCGCATAGCGGACTATTCGCTTCGTCGACGAATGTACGAATCGTTGCGGGTATTGATGAGTGATCGCGTGGAACCCGCCTATGTCGAATCCTATATCGCCGGCCGCGTTCAACCGATCGACCCTAGTGACGACGCGAGCGAGAGCGGATTCTTTCAGGTGCTGGAGACCGGAGAAGCCGACGCAGTCAATCGAATGATCGTCCGGATGACGGAGCGCGCGTTCTATCTCTGGCTCGAGGGCGTTTGTCTCGACGAGGAGAATCAGGCGTTCGAAAAAGAGGACTCGCCTTTCGCAGACAGAGAAGCCGAGGTTTTGGCGGCGATCTCCGTCGGTGGCAGGAATTCCGTGGAGCGTAGTCGCGATTTGATGCCCTTCCTGCGTCGCTCGAACCGCAACTGTCAGCGAATTCTCGGCAAACTCGAGCGATGGTTCCTGCGCAGTTACGATATTCAGCATTCCTCCGCGATCATCCACCACGCTGCAATGTTGAACGAGGGTCGAGTGAAGAATGACCAGGCATTGACCTGGCATAGTCCCGTGGTTCTCAGCGGCGTACTTGCTTTGATGGTGTCTCCGTTCGTGGCGGCGATCTTTGCTTACGATCGCGCGCCGGAATTCTTCGATCTCCTTTGCGCGGCGGAGGTCGTGCTGATCAACGCCGCCGCCCTCTGGTTTCTGCTCTACCGCTTCTGCTGGAAGCGCGACCTCTCCTTCTTTCATGCGTCGGTCCCGCGAATCGGGGCCGGGATCGTGGTTGGCTATCTGCCGGTGTTCTTGATCGACGAGGTATGGGACCTGGCGAGCCGGCCCAATCTAGCACTCGATGCAGTCGTGTTGATGCTTGGACTCGTGACGCTTCTCTATATCTACGTCGAGATCGCGCGTCGGATCTCGGATACGGACGTGGCTTTTGCTCGGGCGAGGACGATCTTCTTGTTGGGCGTTGTCGAGGCCTTTGGTGTTGGCGTCGCGATGACCGGACTCGTGGGACCTTTCATGGTCGCGCGCAATTGGTCCCCGGATTCGGGTGAAGTAAGCGTCGAAGTCTTGCGTGAGACATTGGCACCGATGATTGGGCAGCTCCCCCCGATCGTGGGCGTCGGTCCGATCTACGCCTTTCCATCTGCGTTGCTCTTGATGACCTTTCTTTCATTCTTCATCGGCATCTTCTTGCAACTGATGTGGGAAGAGTTGCCGATCACCGAGCCGCTCTAGTGCTCAAACCCGGGATCGGATGACTCCGTGGGTAGCGGCCCACCCCTTCGATCCGTAAACTGAGATTCGATTCCCATGATGAGAAGTCGATGGGAACAGAGGAAACGAGAGGAGAGCGAATGACGTCCGAGCACCGCCGCGTGCTCATCATTGGCAGTGGCCCAGCCGGTTACACGGCGGCCATCTACAGTGCCCGTGCCGGGCTCGAGCCGTTGATGTTGGCGGGAATGAGCTTTGGCGGTCAGCTGATGATCACCACGGAAGTCGAAAACTTCCCCGGCTATCCCGAAGGTGTGACGGGTCCTCAGATGATGGAGGATCTGCAAAAACAGGCCGAGCGTTTCGGAACGACGGTCTTGCTCGAAGACGCGACCGAAATCGATTTCTCGAGCCGTCCCTTCAAGGTTTCGACCGATGAAAAGAACTACACCGCGGATGCCGTGATTGTGGCGACCGGTGCTGAGGCGCGATGGCTCGGCCTGGAGTCCGAGAAGCGGCTGTTGAATATGGGTGTTTCCGCCTGTGCGACCTGCGATGGGGCGCTTTTTCGAGATAAGCCGATGGCCGTGATCGGAGGCGGCGATACCGCGATGGAAGAGGCGCTCTTCCTCACGCGTTTCGCGACCGAGGTGAATCTGGTTCATCGACGCGGTGAATTGCGTGCGTCAAAACTCATGCAGGAACGTGCGCTCGCCCACGAGAAGATCAAATTCGAGTGGCATTCCGAGGTCGATGAGATTCTTGGCGACGACTTCGTGACCGGCGTTCGCTTGCGAGACGTGCGGGACGGATCGACGCGCGAAATCGATGTCGAGGCGGTTTTCGTAGCCATTGGTCATCAGCCGACGACCACGCTCTTCAAGGGCCAACTCGAATTGGACGATGCCGCCTATTTGAAAGTCGAGGCTGGGTCGACCCGAACGTCGGTCGTTGGTGTCTTTGCCTGTGGTGACGTCGCGGATCCGATCTACCGTCAGGCCATTACGGCGGCTGGCACCGGGTGTATGGCGGCGATCGATGCGGAGCGATGGCTTGCGGAGCAGGGATTCGAGTAGGGCATTGCTGGGGAGCCCGTAAATGGGTCTGACGAGACAACAATTCGAACAACTAACGAATCGCTCCCCGGATATCATCGTCGGGACCGACCGTAAGGGTCGGGTCATCTATTTCAACGACGGCGCCCACGACAGCCTCGGCTACGAGACAGAGGAAGTGCTCGGTCAATTCGTCGGGCTCTTCTATCCCTCCGTCGAAGAAGCCAAGCGGGTGAGCGAAGCAATGCGCGCGCGTGGCGACGATGGCGCGGGCGTGGTCAACACGCTGGAAACGACCTTCGTCGCGCGATCGGGAGAGCATATTCCGGTCGCGATTTCCGGGACCTTGCTCTACGACGAGGGCGGAACAGAGGATGGGTCGATCGGCTTCGCGAAGGATCTGCGAGGCATTCGCCACAAAGATCAACTCGCGACCCTCGGTGAGGTGGCGATCGGCCTATCGCACGAGATCAATAATCCCCTCGCGGTGATCGTGAATCAAGTGACGCTGCTCGAGAATGACATCGCGAAGCTCGCAGGCGAAGCCGACTCGTCCGTGGAAAACGAGCGGCTCGATGCGATTCGGCGTGAGGTGGCCCGCATCGCCGCGATCATCGAACGCCTCGGCGAAATGGTGAAGTCCGACACCTACGAAACCATTCACTATGTCGGGCCGGCGCGCATGGTCGATCTGCGTAGTGACGACCGAAAACGTTACGAGCCAGACCCGCGGCTCAAAGGCTTGCGGATCCTCGTCGTGGACGACGACCCGGGGATCAGCCGGACGCTACAAGAGATGCTCGTTGCGGACGGTTGTTCCGTCGAGGTGGCGGAGGACGGTGAGCGAGCGCTTGCGAAACTCGGGGATCACGAGTTCGACCTCGTTCTATCCGACGTCGTGATGCCGAAGATGGATGGCTATCAGCTCTACCATCAAGTCCAGAAGACGTATCCCGAGTTGCCGGTTCTGATGATGACGGCCTTCCACTATGACAAGGACCACATCATCAAGCGCAGTCGAATGGAGGGTCTCGAAGGGGTGATTTTCAAGAAACCCGTCGACCCGGACCGGCTCCGTCGCACGATCGTCGAGTCGGTGCGCAAGGGCTGACGTGCGGGACTAAGTCGGTCAGCTGCCGGCGTTGGTCATGCTTCGCGATATCGATTCCCGTAGGTTCGCACGAAAGATTTCGAGTTCTTCCTGACATCGCGTGGCGCTCGGTGCGCCCAAGCGGACGCCACCAATAAGACCTTCACGCTTCTGGTCGCGATCGTAGAGCACGACTTCACCACCGGTCGTGTTGGCGAAGAACTTGAGATCGACGATTTCGATGCGAATCGTGGGTGTGTGAAAAATTTCGATTGGCAGGGCGATCTCGTTGCCAATCAATCGGGTCTCGAAGATCTGGACGATGATCGAACTGCCTTCGGCGTCCGAGGGCGATTCGAGTATGAAACAAGAGTTCGCATCGAGCGTGTCGCCCCCGAACCATTCTGTAAGCTGCGCTCGCTCGCTGTCGGCAATCGGTGGAATGTCCAGGAATTCAGCCGCGAGAATCAAGGTCCCCTTGAGCGTCGTCGGGACACCCATGATGTCGATCTCGACGTCGTAGGTTCCCCGCACCTCGGTCGGCGAGCACGCGGGAAGTACCAGCATGCAGAGAAGGGTCATCGCCCCGAGCCATCGCCAACCCGCGCACCTCTTCACGCTAACGCCCCATTTTTCGAAGCGCAGGCGGAAGCCGCACGACGCCCCATGTCGATACTCTTTCGCAATCCCGATTCTCCTACTGTGTCGATCGTCCGATCGCTCGGCGGACAGTCTACGCTACTCTTGACCGAGCAGTCGGGGAAGAGTCGCCGGTCAGGAGAACGTCGATGCAATCGGATAGAACGCACCCGGACCCTTCAATTCCGATTCGGCGTCCGAATGGCCCGCTGTCCCCGGAGATGCCCCGTCATTGGAATGGTGGCGATGCCTTCGCGACACATTTCCTCAATGCGCTCTCCTCGACCTTTCCCTTTGGAGAGGCGTTTTTCGTTCGATCCGTACTGCACTACCGCGATCAAATTGAAGATCCAATTCTGCTCGAGCGGATCCGTGGCTTCGCTGGGCAGGAGGGCCAACATAGTCGCGTCCATGCCGAGCATGTCGAAATGCTCCTCCAACAGGGCTATTCGGCGCTCGAGACCAGAAATCGTTTCGGCGACCGCATCGTGCGGTGGCACAACCGGCGCCTGCCGAAACTTTCGCTCGCGATGACCGCGGCCCTCGAACATTTGACGGCCCTGCTTGCCCGGCAAATCCTGACGGAACCGGAGCTACGCACGGGGAAGATGGATCCGGAGATGTCACGCCTGTGGCGCTGGCATGCGTTGGAAGAGGCGGAGCACAAATCCGTCGCCTTCGATGTCTTGATGAAAGTGGCGCCGGGCTATTGGCTTCGGGCTTTCGTGATGGTTTCCAATACGATTGGCTTGTCGCTCGAGGTTTTGGATCGGATGATCTACATGCTCTGGAAGGATGGCTTGTTATTCCGTACCCGAACCTGGTCGGGCGGATGGCGATTTCTCTTCGGGGAGGCCGGCTTCTTGCGCGGAACGGGCGCAGACTATCGATCGTGGTTTAGGCCGACATTTCATCCGGACGACATCGACGATCGTCCATTGATCGAAAGACACGCGCCACTCATCGTGGCGGAAATCGCGCGTCCAGTTTCGCCATGATTTCATGGGCTGCATGTCGGCTCAGGACTGATTATTGGCTCAGGGCTGTTCGTCGGCTCAGGGCTGTCTATCGGCTCAGGGCTGTCTATTGGCTCAGGACTGTCTATTGGCTCAGGACTACATGTTGGCTCAGGGCTGCTTGGTGAGCCCGATCTCTGCTAGTCGCGCGTCGACGTTCTTCTGAAAGATTGGAAGCAGCGGTTGGCTCGCTTCCTGGAGTGCGGCGAGTGTGCCTTCAGCCAGCGTGCGATTGACCGCGAGCATTTTCTTGCCGAGGGGCGAGTTCCAGAAGGCTGCGAGTTCGTGGAGATCCTTTTCCGAGAGCTGACCTTTGTAGGTCGACGCATAGATTTTCGCGAGGTAGTCGGTATTCGCGAACTTCGAGCCGAAGGATTTTCTGGCCTCATCGAAAATGATTGCCTGCATTGGTTCGGTGACGGTGATGCCCTGTGCAGCCAGACTGCCGAAGGCTTGCTGTGCGACCGAGTAGCTCATCTGCTCCTCGACGGCCGCGGCCGTATTCTGCGCGGCTAGAAAAGCCGCGACCGCTTCGAGATAGCTGGCAGAGATTTCCGACTCTGCGGCGACCGCATCCGTGCTGTCGAGGACGAGGGTGAGGCCAAGGCCGAGAGCGAGAAGCGCTGCGAAGACTTGCGAGCGGTGGACCATGAAAAGACTCCTGAGTGCCTGGAATGAAGGTCGGGAAGACACGTGCAATCCGCGTTCAACGTGTCCGAGTGGATCGGCCATTCGAAGGGGCAGCATGATACGTGGCCCCGGATTTTTCCGCCCGACGAGCGGGCAAGGTCGCCGCCAGCGTGAGCGCTCGGACCTCGGCGCAGCCGGCCTCCAGTAAAGCGTTTGCGGCTGCGTCCAGGGTGCTTCCCGTCGTCAAGACATCGTCGACCAACCAAACGCGCGTTGCCCGCCCGAGCCGGCGCGTCGCACGAAAGGCGTCGCGAACGTTCTCGCGCCGGGCGCGACCGACGAGTTGGGCCTGGGAAGAGGTATCCCGATGACGTGTCAGTGCATCCCGGCGGCAGGGGACCTCGATCGTTCGTGCGATTCGTTCTGCGATGGGATCGACGTGATTGAAGCCGCGATGGCGTATACGACGTCGATGCAGAGGCACGGCCACGATCAAATCTGGGCGTTCGCTGATTTCCGCCACGGCACGGTTCGCCAACATTGTTGCGAGATGGTTGACCGCGAGTCGAATCGGAATAGACGGGCCGAAAGGGCCGCGCGCATTCTTGAATCCGGGGATCCAGCGCCGGAGCGGTCCCTCGTATCGCGCGAGGGTGGTGCAGGCGTGGAGCGCGCTTCCCTCCGCGAGACAATCCCCACAACCATCGTACGAGGGGCCGTCCTCCGCATGCTCGGCCGAAGCGATGCTCGGTCGCGAATTCCCGCAGCGCGGACAACCGTCCACCCTTCGCCACCAGGGCAGCATTTGCTGGCAACGAACGCATAGTGGTCCGTAATTCGACGAGAGGATCTCTTCGCACTCGATACAGCGAGGCTGCACCCATGCGTCCAACAAGATCGAAATCACTTTCAATAGACGTCTTCAGCGCTCGCTAGAGCGCTCCTTCGTTCAGGACCGAAGGTGAGAATCCAACGAGTGCTCGGCTGCGTCGCTGCGATCCGGATCCGACACATCCGACACATCCGACA
>CAZMFM010000106.1:11173-17169 GCA_964565565.1 uncultured Spirochaetaceae bacterium
ATCCGACACATCCGACACATCCGACATAGTAGGCGCCGAGGGTCTGGCCGGACCGAATCGAATCGGGGTCGTTCAAGCGGCTGGGTCAGCTCGTTCTTCGCCGGTCTCCTCCGCTTGCTCTTCTGCGACGAGCGCAGTCGACTCCGGCTCGACACCTGCGAGTCCGTCGAGGAGCAACCGGGGTGCGTCGCGCCACAACCGCTCTAGATCATACCGGTCTCGCGTCTCTGGGTCGAAGACGTGAACGATCGCATCGTTGCAGTCGATCAAGACCCAATTTCCGTCGTCTAGTCCTTCTACGCCGAGCGGCTGGTCGCCGACTGCCTTCAGTGCCTGGACGATTGAGTCCGAGATGGATCGGACCTGTCGATCGGATTGACCTGTGAGGATCACGAATGTATCTGCGTAGGCTGTGAGTTCGCGTACGTCCAACACGATCGGTCCTTCGGCCTTTAGCTCGAGTGCGGCCTCGACGATCAGTTTCGCTTTCGCGAGTGGGCTGGGGGGGCTTGAATCATTCATTGTCCTGTCATTCTCCTCTTTCCATCTCCATCTCCATGCTGCGTCCATCCTGCATTCGTGCGGAGAATGGACTGTGTTGCGCGTTGTCCAATACGCAGCAAAGCCCAATTACATTTCAGTTCTGGCGGCCTCTTTTTGCCGTCCGTACTCGCCGCTCGATTCGATTCCGGACCGAATCGATTCCGGGACCAGGTAGCGAATGGACCGACCTCTTCGGCAGGCCTCCCGAATCAGGCTTGAAGAAATGTCGAGTGCCGTGATCGGCACCAGATCGACGCGTCTTCCGGCCTTTCTATGCGAGGCCCTCTTTCCGTCCTCGTCGAATTCAAAATCCGATTTGGCGATCTCGGGAAAACTCATTTCCAGATCCCTCATCTGTCCCGGGGGCCGAGTCATGACAGCCATGTCGGTCAGGGCAAAGAGTGCCTCTGGCGACCTCCAATCACCCATTTCGGCAAAGGCATCTTCGCCGACGATGAAGACCGGGCTGGCTCCTTCTGCGTTGCGCTCTCGAATCGTGGTCAACGTGTCGATGAGATAGGACGGACCTTCTCGATCGACTTCGATCCGATCGATCGAGAAATTCTCATGCGATGCGATCGCGCGCTCTACCCAATCCAGCCGCAATTCTGCTGGTGCAATCGGATCATTCACGTCCTGATTCTTGTGGGGTGGTATGCGGCTCGGGATGAAGACGATGTATTCGAGTGCCAGGGCCTCTCGGACCTCTTCGGCCGCGCGTAGATGTCCGAGGTGGATCGGATTGAATGTGCCACCGAAAAGACCATAGCGGCGATCGCGGCTGCGTCGTGTCATCCGCGAAGCTGACCCTCCCCGACCAGAATGAATTTCTTGGCTGTCAGACCCTCTAGACCCATCGGCCCGTAGGCGTGGAGTTTCGAGGTTGAAATTCCGATTTCGGCGCCCAGGCCGAGTTCGAAGCCATCCGAGAAACCGGTCGCACAATTCACGCCGACGGTCGAGGAATTCACCCGCCGGAGCCATTGTTGACTATTCGCATAGTCGTTCGTGATGATGATCTCGGTATGGTTCGAGCCATAGGTTCGGATGTGGTCGATGGCTTCGTCCATTGAACCGACGACGCGAACGGCCAGGGTCGGGGACAAGAACTCCTCGGACCAATCCGCTTCGGTCGCAGCAATCGCATCGCCAAAGACGCTTCGGGTTTCGTCACAGCCGCGAATTTCTACTCCGGCTTCATGCAGATTCTTGAGCACACTCGGCAGGATTGTCTTCGACGCGGCGCGATGGCAGAGCAGGGTTTCGAGCGCGTTGCAGACTGGCATTTGTCGAATCTTCGATTCGTGAACGATGTCGATTGCCATCTGCGTGTCCGCACTTTCGTCGATGAAGACATGGCAGACCCCCGCGTCGTGGGCGATCACAGGGATCGTCGATTCCGCGATCACTTTGTGGATCAAGCCGGGGCCACCGCGTGGAATGATGAGGTCGATCGAGTCGTTCAGAGTGAGCATGACGTCGATGGCCGCGCGATCAGTGGTGGGAATGATGGTGATCGCGTCTTCGGGGACGCCCTCGTCGCGGGCTGCTGCGCGCAATTCTTCGCCCAATGCGAGGTTGGAGTGAATCGCCTCGGATCCGCCACGCAGAATCACGGCATTGCCGGCTTTGATGCAGAGCGCGGCCGCATCGACAGTGACGTTCGGTCGCGATTCGTAGATCATCGCAATGACTCCGAGAGGGATCGCCATTTGGCCGACGCGTAGTCCGTTAGGCCGCACGCTGTGATTGGAGATTCGCCCGACGGGATCGGGAAGGGCTACGACATCGCGCAATCCCTGAATCATGTCGGACCATTTTGCGTCGGAAATCGCGAGTCGGCCGCGCATGGGTGCGGGAAGGCCCTTTTGGGCGGCGGCTTCGACGTCCTTGGCATTGGCCGCCATGATCCGTTCCCGTGCCGCTTCGAGGCGGGCCGCAGTGCGAAGCAGCCAGGCATTCTTTCGTTCGGCGCTCAGATCACCCATCGTGGCGCCCGCGCGACAAGCCGCCTTGGCGAGTTCTTCGATCTCGCGGCGCAACGAATTTGCGGAAGAGTCTGCGGATGCTTCGTTGGAACCAGTGGTCTGGGAGGAGGATGACATCTAAAGAATATCTCGAGCGGGGGGTGGGCACTCATGTGCAGTGGCAGGTAGAAATTTTCGGCCGCCAGGCGGTCCAGCGGTCGAGCCGAGGCAAAGCGAGAGGCAAAGCGAGTTGTGGGACCTATCGGCCAGCAGATCCTGAGCTACGTAGTTCAGCCTCGTTGCCCGTCGAGTCTTCTTCTCCGACGAGTACAAGGTCATCGCGATGAATGATCTCATCGCCATTCGTATAGCCTAGCACTTGCGAGATTTCCTTCGTCGGGCGCCCAGCGAGGCTGCCTATATCGACGGACGAATAGCCGGCTAGACCGCGCGCGATCTCGCGACCGGCTTCATTGGTACAGCAGACGGTGTCGCCGACTTCGAAGCGCCCCTCGACGTGCAAAATGCCCGCGGGAAGAAGACTTCGGCCGCGATCGGTCAACGCACGGGCGGCGCCTGCGTCAATGACGATGCGGCCGCGCGTCTTGGCAGTAAAGGCCAGCCAATGCTTTCGGCTCTTGAGTCTTTCGCCGGGTGCGAAGAGCGTTCCGAATTGCTGCCCGTCGATCAGCCTCTCGAGAATGCCGCCCTTCTGCCCATTACACAAAATCGTGACGGCACCGGAACGCGCTGCATTCGTCGCGGCCTCGAGTTTGGTGATCATTCCCCCGCTGCCAAAGCGGGTGCCCGCTCCGCTGGCCGCCTTCCGGATCGTGGGCGTGATTTTCTCGACCGTGCGAATCAGGGGAGGGGTCGGCTGACCCGCTTCGGGCGCCCGTTCGTAGAGCCCGTCGACATCGGTCAGGATGATCAGCAGATCGGCGTCGATCGCACTGACGATGGTGGCCGCCAGGTTGTCGTTGTCACCGAAGCGAATTTCTTCCGTTGCGATCGTGTCGTTCTCATTCACGATCGGAACGACGCCGATCCGCAATAGTTCGAGCATGGTACGCCGCGCGTTCAGGAAGCGTTTGCGGTCTTCGAGCCCCGCGCGAGTGAGCAGAACCTGACCGACCTGAATGCCACGTTTGGCAAATCGACGTTGGTAGAGCTCGATCAGTCCGATCTGTCCAACCGCTGCTGCGGCCTGCTTTTCTCGGATCGACGTGCCGGAATGATTCCAGCCGAGTTGGTGTGCGCCGATGGCGATGGCGCCGGAAGAAACGACCACCACTTGACGACGCATCTCCACCAGACGTGAGATGTCGCGCGCCAGGGCTGTGAATTTATTGGGCCGTAGTCGTCCGTCACGCGTGAGCGTGCTCGAGCCGATCTTGACGACGATTCGCTTTGACTTTGGAACGAGTTTCCAGGCATCGGCTTGAGCGTCCAAGGCAGGCATCAAGCTTCTTTCTTCTCGTCTTGTTCCCGATCTTTGCGCTTCGCTTCGTCGACGGCATCGAACATTTCGAGCAGGAGTCGATCCATTCCGATCGCTGCGGCACCCGATATGCGAAGTGGGGCGAGATCAAGCTCGGCCAGTCCCGCGAGCAGCTCTTTGATCATTTCGTCGTCGTGAATGAGATCGCATTTATTCAACACGAGAATCTCCCGTCGTTCGAGCAACTCCGGTCGGTATCGGGCAAGTTCGCGGCGGATGGCAGCATAGTCTTTCAGCAGATCGCGGCCTTCGACGAGCATGGCCTCGAGATCGAGAAGGTGGATCAAGACGCGGGTGCGCTCGACGTGGCGCAAGAATTGATGACCGAGTCCAGCACCCTCGCTCGCCCCTTCGATCAATCCCGGAATGTCCGCGACGACACATCTACGCTCACCACGGTCGACGACACCCAGTGAGGGAACGAGGGTCGTGAACGGGTAGTTGGCGACGCGCGGTCGTGCCGCGGAAATTTGTCGCAGCAGTGTCGATTTTCCGGCATTGGGAAAGCCGATCAAACCCACGTCGGCCATCAACTTGAGCGATAGGCGAATTTGCCGCTTCTCGCCGGGCTTGCCGGGGGTTGCGAAGTCCGGTGCCTGACGTGTCGAGGTCTTGAATCGAGCGTTGCCGAGGCCGCCTTTGCCACCTCGGGCGATGACGATTTGTTGACCGGGTTCGGTGAGGTCCGCGATCGGCTCCGGATCTTCGATCGCGACTTGCGAGGCTTCGAGGTCCTGATCAAAGATCAGCGTACCGACGGGAACCCGAACTTCGATATGGGAACCTGAAGCGCCTTTACGGTCGGAGCTTCCGCCGTTGTCGCCGGCATCGGCTACGATTTTTCGTGCGGATTTGAAGTCGAGCAGTGTCGCGATGTTGCTGTCCGCGATGAACACGACGTCTCCGCCGCGACCTCCGTCCCCGCCGTTGGGTCCGCCATTGGAGACGAATTTTTCTCGACGAAAGGCAACGATTCCATTGCCCCCGGCGCCGGATCGGACGTCGAGGAGTGCTTCATCAACGAAGAGACTGGAATTTTTCATGGCGATCGCCTTCGACCGAGAGGCTTTCGCGTCGCGCTCGTTGGACGAAAAACGTCCGTCGTAGAGACCGCCGTCGGTGCGTGCTCGTTCGCTCTCTATTCGGCTTCGGGCGAACCTAGTTTGTGACGGTCTGGTCGATATGAGCCATGGTGCGGCCACGCGAGGTGCCGTAGCGAACTTTGCCGTCCTTCAGCGCGAAGAGCGTGAAGTCCCGGCCCAGGCCTACGTTCTGGCCAGGGTGAACACGGGTTCCAACCTGTCGCACGAGAATCGAGCCGGCCGAAACCACCTCGCCCCCGAAAGCCTTCATCCCACGCCGCTGGCCATTGCTATCGCGACCGTTCCGTGAGCTGCCCTGTCCCTTTTTATGCGACATCTTGATCCCTGCTTTCTACGGCTTCGTCATCGTTGCCTGAGTGGCCTGAGTGGCCTGAGTTCGATGACTAGAATGAATCCGCGTTGTGTCTAGGCGGAATGTGTGGACCGCATCCTGCTGTCAGTCGTGCGGGTTAGAGAGAGGTGGAGAGAGAGGTGGAGAGAGAGGTGGAGCGAGCGTTAGCCCCGGATCTCGTCGACGCGAATCTCGGTGTAGTTCTGGCGATGTCCCTGCGTTCGGCGATAGCCCTTTCGTCTCTTCATCTTGAAGACGCGGATCTTGTCGCCGCGGCCCTGGGCCACGATCGTTCCCGTGATCTGGGCTCCATCGACGGTTGGCGTGCCGATCTTGACGTCGCCTTCGCCGCCGATCATCAGGACATCATCTAGCGTAACGCTGGAACCAACATCGCCGGGCAACCTTTCGACGCGCAAAGAGCCGCCCTGGCTGACACGATATTGCTTTCCACCGCTGCGTATTACGGCGTACATACTCAACCTCGATTCATTTGGAGCGCGGGATTATGCGCGATTCCGCTTCCGAGTCAACAGTTTGGCTCGATTCTG
>CAZMFM010000107.1:0-17032 GCA_964565565.1 uncultured Spirochaetaceae bacterium
TGAAACGCCCGTTGATGATGCCGCGCCGCAGACCGAGGATGCCCCGATCGACGTCGCCTATCAGATCCCCGACGATGAATGGCTGCCGATCGCGTTCCGCCTCTTGAAGGATGAGGGACTCTGTCTGGGAGGGTCGAGTGGCGTCAACGTGGCCGGTGCGCTGCGAATGGCCGAGCGACTCGGGCCCGGACATACGATCGTGACGATTCTGGCGGATTCGGGTTCGCGATACCAAAGCAAGATGTGGAATCCGGACTTTCTGAAAGCCAAGGGGCTGCCAGCGCCTGATTGGCTCTGACACTGGCCGCGTCGTAGTAGTTCTGCCGAACAAAGCCCCGGCGGCCCCCGCGACCAGCGAGCCTGGGGCGCGTTAGGTGTTGGGCGTCTTCCTGCACAGTCAAGGACATTCAATGTTCTGATATAGTCGCACCATCGAGCGCTCCAAGTGGCTGGTCGTGCGGTCTCTTGCTGCGAGAGACGACCCCCTTTCGGAGCCTGGTGCAAGAAGGCGTGCTTTCATGGATGTCCCAACACTGTCGATCGCGATTCTCTCCCTCTCGATCATTTTGCAGCTTTCGGGCGCAGCGGTTGCGCTTCACCATATTCGTCTGACAGGGAGAGCGGCCGGTTGGGTTTGCTTTGCCGCCGCCGTGTCCTTGATGGCGGTGCGCAGAGGGATCACGCTGGCGCGCTTCTATTCGAGCGATGGGTCGAGTGCGCCGGATCTCGTGGCCGAGTCGGTCGCCCTGGCGATCTCCGTGCTGATGCTCTTCGGTTTGATCTGGCTCGGGTACGTGTTGCGGTCTCGAAACGTTGCGGAGCGAGAGCGCCGAGAATACGCCCAGCGCTTTACGGCCGCCTTCCGGCTGGCACCCTCAATGATCATTCTGACCGCCCTCGATGATGGCGAGATTCTCGAGGTGAACGAAGCCTTCGAATCCATTACCGGGCGCAAGGCGAAGAATGTATTGGGCGACTCTGACGCTTCCGTGAAGATCTGGCGTGATGCGTCGCTTCACGCCTCCCTGGTCGACCGTCTTCGAAACGTGGGGTCGGTCGAGTCCACGGAATGTGAAGTCGTTGCGGGCGATGATCGACACCTCACGGTCCTGCTTTCCGGCGAACGGCTGCATCTCGATGGCCGATCCGTTGGGCTTTGGCAGGGCATCGATATCACCGAGCGAAAACGCACGGAAGAAGAGTTGATGCGTTACCGAACGGAACTCGAGCATCTGGTTGAGAAGCGAACGAGATCCCTCGAAGACTCGATGTCGCGAATCGCACACAACGAACATCTTGTCAGTGTCGGCACATTGGCTGCTGGGATTGCTCACCAGATCAACAATCCGTTGGGTTCCATTTTGGCCGCCACGCAATTCGCACTGCTCAGCGAAGGGGACGAAGACGAGCAGGCCGTCTGGCGCAGGTCGCTCGATACAATCGAAGGGGAAGCCGTTCGCTGCGGCCGAATCGTTCGAAGCGTCCTTCAATTCTCGCGTTCGGAAAGGGCGGAGCGTTGGCCCGAAGACTTGCGGAGCGTCGCGCAGCGAGCGGTCGCTGCGACTTCAGAATTCGCCCGAGAGCGCTCGAGCTCGGTCGATGTCTCCGGCCCCGAGGCGCCGGAGATGGCGACGGTGAGCCCGATCGAAATCGAGCAGGTCGTCGTCAACGTACTGCGCAACGCCATTGAGTCTCGCGAAACCGGGGCGCAGGTTTCGGTTGAAGTCGGCGGCGACGAAGAGTCGGCCTGGATCGAGGTCAGCGACGATGGTTCGGGAATACGCGAATCGGATCTGTCTCAGCTCTTCGATCCTTTTTTTACGACGCGGCTCGGTCGTGGAGGAACCGGCCTAGGCCTTTCGGTTGCGCACGGGATCACGAGTGCTCACGGCGGCAGTATCGTCGTTGCCTCCACCGCAGGGGTCGGGACTCAGGTTCGGATCGAATTGCCGAAATCCAGCTGACGCGGTCTGCGTGTCAGACCATCTCCCAGAGAAGCTGATCTGGATTCGATTCGACTTTGCGGACGCGCCCGTCGCGTTCGAGCTTCTTGAGGTGCGACGTGACGGATTGCGCGGCGGGCGCGTGAAGCGATTCCGGATATCCGACATAGATCCGCCGAACCATGGTCATGGCGTCGCGGTCGCCGGCAGCGACGGCTGCGAGGACCTGGTCTTCGCGGTCGCGTCGGTGGGCGAGGTACTCCTCGATCTTGGCGCAGCCGTCTTTGATGAGCGGACCGTGCGCCGGATAGATCTCTTTCGGACGTTTGGCCAGAACGCGTTCCAGGGAGTCCATGTACTCGCCCAAATCACCGGAATTCGCGGGAATAACGGTCGTTCCGATACCCAGGACGTTGTCGCCGCTGAAGAGGTTCTGTTCTTCTTCGAGCAGGAAACAAAGATGGTCCGGCGCGTGACCGGGTGTGAAGATCGCACGGAGGCTCGCCCCCTCGACTTCGACCAGGTCCCCGTCTTCGAGTAATTCGAGCGGGCCGTCGGCGAGCGTATCGGGATTGGGGCGATCCTCGTTCCCGTCGTCTTCTGTTGGAATCGACGAGGCAACCGAGTCGGGCCAGGGCAATTTGTAGACTGGCATCGATCCGAAATGAGCGCGCACCTGGTTTACGCCGCCGATGTGATCGGGGTGTGCGTGGGTGAGGACGATGCCTTCGATCTCGTTGCAGCCGGTTCGGGCAATGGCTTCTTCGAGCACCGGCATGTACTCGTCATGTCCCGATCCGGTATCGAGCAGGAAGCGTTTCGGTCCGGTGCCGACCAGGTAGGTATTCGTACCGGGACCCGTGTACTGGCTCGGATTCTGGCCGAGGGCGACGGCCACGCGTGGCGACAAGACGTCGATGTCCGGCAATTTCGAGCCTTCGAGGATGGCGGGTTTGGGGCCACTCATGTCGTCTAGTCCTATTCGCCCGCGATCGTCATCTGAGCGATGCGCAAGGGTGGCGCGGCTGTTCGCCCGCGCCAAACGAGTTCACTGCCGACGCGGTCGATGTCCTTCATCATTTCGCCGAGGTTGCCTGCGATCGTAATCTCCTCGACCGGGTGGACGATCTCTCCCTTCTCGATCCAGAGGCCGGCAGCGCCGCGCGAATAATCCCCGGTCGTTGGGTTGAATCCCATGCCAATCAATTCGGTGACGAGCAAGCCTCGATCGATTTCAGCGATCAACTCCTCGAGTGTTCCCTCGCCGGGCTCCAGCCAGAGATTGGTCGTTCCGACGTGGGGTGCCGATCCCGTTCCGCGGCTGGCGTTGCCAGTCGAGCTGAGGCCGAGTTTTCTTGCCGAGTAGTGATCGAGTAGCCAGGTCTCGAGCTGGCCGTCCTGGACCAGCACATTGCGTCTCGTCGCTTGCCCTTCGCCGTCGAAGGGTTTGCTTCCGAAGCCGCCGAGCAGTTGACCATCGTCGATGATCGTGACCTTCGAGCTCGCGATCGTCTCCCCCATTCGATCGGCCAGGAAACTGGACTCGCGATAGATCGAATAGCCATTGAGACACGACGTGAGTTGCCCGATCAGGCTCGGCGCGGTGATCGCATCGAAGAGCACGGGCACCTCACAGGTCTTCACCCGCTTCGCGCCGAGGCGTCGCAAGGCGCGACCGGCTGCCTTTCGACCGACGGCGGCGGGATCTTCGAGATTCGCCAGACGTCGTCCCGCGGTCATCCAATAGTCGCGTTGCATCGAGTCGCCGTCCCGGGCCAGGGGCTCTGAGAAAAGGCCATGGGAAGCGGATTGGTAGTCGGCCATGAAGCCGTGGTGATTGCCATAGACGATGCGTGCGAATCCAGAGCTGGCCTGGCTGCCCTCCGAGTTGTCGATGCGATCGTCGAAGGATCGCGCCGCGGCCTCGGCACGTTTGGCGTCCTCGATTCGCGCCTCGAGTGAAACGTTGCGATCCGCGTCGTCGAATAGCTCGAGATCCGGAACGTCGGTCACGAAGCCGTCCTCGGGAATTCCGGCAAAGGGGTCGGGGGCCGTCGCACGGGCGAGGGCGACGGCTTCTTCGGCCATCCGATCGACGGCCTCGGGGGCCAGATCGCTGGTCGACACGATCGCCGTACGCAGGCCGTCCTTGGCTTCGACCAGGGTGCGAATGCCGAGCCCGCGTTCCTGGGCCTGTTTGACGAACTCAACCTCGTCGCCGCGGACACGCACTTCACGGTCGTCGCCCTCGACCAATAGGACGTCGCATTGACTGGCGCCCGATTTCTTCGCAGCCGCAAGCGCGCGCGCGACGACGGATTCCATTGCTGCCAGGTCGCTGGTCGGACTCATCCTTCGGTCCCCCCGACCGTCAGGCCGTCGATGCGAATCGTGGGCAGGCCGACACCGACCGGCACGCCTTGTCCGTCCTTGCCACAGGTGCCGACGCCTTCGTCGAGTGCGAGATCGTGTCCGATGCGACTGACGCGGGTCAACACGTCGGGCCCGTTACCGATCAAGGTGGCGCCCTTGACCGGAGCACCGATCTGGCCGTTTTCGATCCGATAGGCCTCGCTTGCGCTGAAGACGAATTTCCCGCTCGTGATGTCGACCTGTCCGCCGGCAAAGGAGACGGCATAGAGTCCGTTGTCGACCGACTTCAGAATCTCCTCAGGGTCTTCCTCCCCGGCGAGCATGAAGGTATTGGTCATTCGTGGCAGCGGGAGATGCGCATAACTCTCTCGGCGCCCGTTGCCAGTCGGCGCGACGCCCATCAATCCAGCGTTCAAGCGGTCCTGCATGTAGCCGACCAGCACGCCGTTCTCGATCAAGACATTGCGCTGTGTGGGCGTTCCTTCGTCATCGACGTTGAGCGATCCGCGTCGGCCCGGCAGCGTTCCGTCGTCGACGACCGTGACGCCCTCCGCGGCGACCCGTTGGCCGAGTTTGTCCGAGAAGGCGGAGGTCTTCTTGCGATTGAAATCACCCTCGAGTCCGTGGCCGATGGCTTCGTGCAGGAGAATGCCCGGCCATCCAGGGCCGAGAACGACATCCATCGCACCGGCCGGACAAGGGCCGGCTTCGAGATTGAGTAGTGCCGTGCGAATGGCTTCGTCAACGAGTGCTTGCCAGCGAGTAGGATCGCGCAGCGTCTCGAGCTCATAGCGTCCCCCCGCGCCCTGGTATCCGACTTCTCGGCTAGAGCCGTCGGCGGCGAGGACCTGAATATTGATTCGCACGAGGGGCAAGACGTCGGCCACACGGGTGCCGTCGCTGCCGGCGACCAGGACGTGTTTGTACTGGCTGACGATGCTGGCCATGACCTGCTTGATTCGCGGATCCTTCGAGCGCGCATAACGATCGATTTCGCCCAGCCAGTCGACTTTGGCGGCGACCGGGACGTCGGTGGGTGCAGTCTCGACGGGGTAGAGGTCATGGATCGGGTTGACGGCGCTGATTGCGACCGGGTGCCGTGTGCTGGCTTCGTCGGCGATGGCTCGGGCGGTTCCTGCTGCCAGCTTGGCACTGTCGAGACTGAGATCATCGGAATGTGCGTAGCCCTGTCGTTCGCCTCGAATGGCTCGGACGCCTACGCCTTGCTCGAGGTGTCGATCGCCGGATTTGACGATGCCTTCTTCGAGGGAGACCGAGTCTGTGGTGGTGTATTCGAAGTAGAGATCGGCGTAGTCGATGTTTCGTTCGAGGGCGAGATCGAGGGCGGTCGCAAGACTTCGATCGCCGAGATCGAACCGGTCCTGGAAGAACGCGAGCGCCCGCTCGCTGGAAGCCGAATTGGACTCGTTTGATTCACTCATGCTGGGACGGGGCCTTTCTCGGGTCGACGTCGATGGGCCGTTGAGTCACTCAAGTCGCGCAAAGTACACAGATCAGATCGATTACATAACGGATTCGTGGCACTAGGCCGATCGGCCTCCCGCCGTCGATTCAGTCCTGTCGGTGGAGGCTATCGCGACCGTGTTGGGGCGGAAGAGTAGCGGCCCTCAGCACTCGATCCGCAAGGGTTTCAAAGTCTCCTGATTGATGGACGTCGATCACCTGAAGGCCGAGCTCTGCGATCGCGCGCAACGTCTCTTTCGAGTCGTCGCCGACGTAGAGCAGCGCTTCGAGGGTCTTCGCAGACGGCGCAAGCGCACTCAGGGCCGTCTCGAAGACGACTCGATCCGGTTTGGCTCGGCCGACGGTTGATGGGATGACTACGGCTTCAAAAAACAACGAAATATCAAGGGCTTCGAGAATTTCCGGGAGGCGATGGTCGAAGTTGCTGACAATGGCCATCGGTCGTGATTTCTGCTGTAGCGCCTCGAGCAATCCGATCGTTCCCGGCCGCAGACGCCAGGCGCCGGCGGTGCGGTAGGCCTCGAAGAGCGCGGCCGCAAAGGCTGGGAAATCGCTGAAGCGAGCGGTGCTGTCGGTGGCCTGGAACGTCTCGCGAACCCGCTCGGACCACCACTTGATCTCCGTATCGCGTCGGGCGGCAACGGATGTCCCCTCCACGCCGCGCGCGGGCGCCCTGGCCAGGATACGGCGGAAGGCGTCCTCGATACGCCACGCCGGAAGATCGACTCCGAACTCCCGTGCAACGCGCTGGTAGACCTCGCCGACCCCTTCGGCGGTTTCGATCAGGGTTCCGGTCGCGTCGAAGCAGATTGCGGCGGGAGTCACGATTCGGGTTTGCGGGAAACTGCGACGAAGCTGGCGGGCAGGTCGCGTTTGGCCTCGGGCTCATGGCGGGTGATGCGCGGTGCTTCGAGGCCGGCGGCTTCGAGCCACTCGACGAGGGTCTCGGGTGCGAAGCCGAGCCACAAAAGGCCGAGCTCCTGCTTCATCCACTCGTGCTCGTGGGGCATGAAGTCGACCAGGATCAGGCGACCGCCGGGTTTGAGGATGCGAGCCATTTCTCGGATGGCACGATCCGGCTCTTCGAGCGAATGGAGCACCATGTGGGCGAAGGCTGCGTCGAAATGATTCGATTCCAGGGGAAGGTCGCTGGCATCACCGATGCGGAACTCGACCACGCCCAGGCCGTCGTTCGCCATGGCCTGCCATTTTAGACGAGCGGTTTCGAGCATCGCTTCGGAGCGATCGATTCCGATCACGTCGAGTCCGAGTTCGGCTAGTTCGAGTGCCAGGACCCCAGTGCCGGTCCCGATGTCGGCCACCCGAAGTCCCGCCGGGACCAACTTCGCGGTCGCGCTCGCGCGAAGCATTTCGTCGCCGAAGACGCGACGCAGCGCGTCCCATTCAGGGCCGACGGAATCGAAAAAATTTCGACCGTGGCTCTGCTTGCGAGCCGCCAAGGTGCGGCGCAGAAGCGTGTCGTCGCGGGTCGAGGTGGGATCGTCGACCAGGCTTTTGCGGGCGAGCGTCCAGGCGTCTCGCCAGGGGCCGTCTTCGGGCAGCACCAGCCGATAGGCGACGAAGGTTCCGTCGCGTCGGTCGGCGAGCAATCCTGTTTCGCGCAAGACGGCCAGATGGCGGGAGACGCGCGATTGCGCCATGCCGAGAATGTCCATCAACTCCCCGACGATCAACTCTTCTTGTTCGAGCAGGCGAAGGATCCGAATCCGGGTCGGATCGGCCAGAGTCTTGAAGACCTTTTGCAGCGCTTCGGCGGCGGGGGTCGTCATCGATTCCGACCGCGGCGAGGGCGCCGATCGGCGCGGGTTGCTCGCTTTGCTCCGCCGGCGCTGGGCGTGAAACTGGGTGCATCGAAGGTGCCCGCGATCCGCAGATCGACTTCACCGTTCGCGGAGACAGGGATGCCCGCGCTAGGCGCGAGTTGTCGCAACGCTGGATCGACGATGCGCATCGTTACGTTCAGATCGATCGGCGGTGATTGAGTGTGGTGGACCAGGCCGATTTCGCCCGAAAGTTGGCCCTCCACAATGTCGCCTTCGAGGGTGAGTGTTTCGATCTGCGTTGCTCCGCTTTCGAGAATTTCGATTACGCCCTCCGCTCGGGAGAAGGGGATGGCCATCGGTAGCCGATTCGAGGTGACGACGAGGGAGGCGCATTCGAAGGTCATACGGCCGCGTAGGGTCCCATTGGGGTCGAGGGTGATGTCGGCCACGCCGTCGAGTTGTCCCGATAATTCGACGCCGCTGGCTTCCAGGCGAAGTGGCAGGCGGGCGAGTTCGACTTGATGGACGTCGCCGACGAAGCTGGTGGTTTCGCCGAGTCCGAGCACGCCGTCGATCACGCCCAGATCGCTCGTTGTCCAGATTCGAAGACTCGGCGCACCGCTGAGCCATTGCAGGATCCGTCGCGGTGCGATTTCGAGCTCCTGTAGGCGGATCCGATCCGTGGCAGGGTGTTCGATCAATACATCCCGCGCGCGCAAGACGGGCCCTCGCGCTGTCAGCGCGGGCGCCAGCGTGCTGATCGTGACGCGGGCTCCGCTGGCGACTGAAATTTCCCAGGCGACGCGGCGGGCCAGGCTATCCCAGGGAAAGCGGATCGCGACGATCAGCAGGATCACGGCGATGGCAACTGGAATGACGACGCGCTTCGAGGTCATGATGGGTGGCTGGCGTGGTGCAGAGAGCGGCGAGTCGGTCACGGCGGGCATTCTACCGATCTTGCCCGAGCCATGCTGGTATGCGGTGGCCGGCCAGCCCACTTTGCGAGGTGGGCGGAGCCGGCCGGCAGCGCGTCAGTGGGGCTTGAAGGAGGAGACCGAAAAGGTCACATCGATCAGGTCGGCTGGCTTCTTGTCCGTTGCGGTCGGTCGGCCAGGACGTCGTTTGAGACGCAGGCTCTTGACCGATAGCGGTTGGGCCGCGCTCTCGATGCTCGCGAGATATTGCACGGCCTGTTGCAGGGAAATCCCCTTCAGACTGACTTCGACCTTGGTTTCCGCGTAGCGCTCGCTCTTGCCGGATTGGCGCTTTTCCATCGAGGTGGGTTTAACGCCTGCGCGCGCGGCCAGGGACTCGAGCAGCGTGAGTAGATTCTGGCCACCTCGGTTGGCCTCGATGCGGCCCTCGACGGCTTCGAGTCGACCGTGCAGGCCGTCCCAATCGCGTCGCATGCGTTGCATCATGGCCAGTTGCTGGTGGGCGTTCTCCGCCTTGTTGGCGGCATTTTCTGTGGCCGACATGATCGGCATGATCAATCCGAAAAAGAGAACCATGACCGCGACGGCGCCACCGGCCAGACCGACGAGGATTCGCTCGCGGGGTGCTAGGCCATCCCACAAGACCTGAATTCGACCAAGCAGCTCGCTCATGCGTCGCCTCCCGGCTTGGCGAGCGGAATACTGACGTTGAAGCTCACGCCGCCGGTCTTACGATCGGTCTTGATCGACCCCGCGATCTTGGCGGCTTCGAAGGGATGGGTTTGCGAAAGCACAGCCGTCAACCGGTCGGCGGCCTCGAATCCATCGGCATCCACATCGAGTCGAATCACGTTTCGATCGATGTTGACTTCGGTGACGCGAATGGCGAGGTCGCTCGGGATGGTTCGCGACAATTCGGCGAGCAGATCGAGGGCAGAGCCGTCGCCACTGTAGAGGCCGAGGAAATCGGCCCGTTCCTGGGCGCTGCGAAGCTCGCGGCCCATTGCGCTGACCGGGTTTTCAGGCACGGGGCTGATCTCTGGGAAGGCCTCGCGAAAGAGTTCCGTTGCGGCTTCGAGGTGACGACTCGCACGGCGATGGTCGAGGCTGATCGTCGTGATCGTACTGAGGGCAAGAAGCAGCACGAAGACGGCGGAAAGGGCTGCGGTCGGCCGAAACTCGCGATTGAAGAGATCGATCAGGTTCTGGCGAAAGGCGTATTCGCCCTGGCGGAAATTCATCCGTGTGACGGGTTCGCCCGAGAGTCGCAGGGCGAGCGCCAGGGCCGGTCCGAAGAGAACGGGGTCGATGCCTTCCAACAGCTCTGCATGACTGCCGTCGTCTGGTTTGCGCAGACGTTGGGTCGTGCATCCGGTTCGTCGAGCCAGGAACGCGTCGATGTGATCCATCCGAGCGCTGCCACCCACGAGGGTGATCACCACATTGTCGCCGCGACTGCCATCGCCCTGTTTGGACTCGGCTGCTTCGATGGTGCGTACGGCTTCGCGGGCGATGCGATCGAGGACCGCGATCACGCCGGGGGAGGACGAACTGCCGTCGGCGCCGAGGGCCCCGCCCTGGATCTTGAATTCCTCTGCATCATCGATCGAGAGGCCCCGTTCCTTCGCGAGGGCTTCGGTCATGGCGCGCCCGCCGACGGCAATGCTGCGGGCCAGAACCGGTCGCCCATGCTGCATCGCGCAGAAGGTGGTTTTCTCGTGACCGATGTCTACGATCAAATCGTTTCCGTCGAGGCCGAAGATTGGTGCGAGATTGGCCAGAACGAGGCCGCCTGCTTCGAGCACATGAGGATCGCACCCCGCGGCCTGGAGCTCCTCGAGTGCATGGCCGACGTGCCCTCGTTTGACGAGGGTGGCCGCAACGACACCTCGGCCGCGGTCGCCCTCGATCAGATTCCAGTCAACGAAGATATCGTCCAGGTCGAATGGTGTTTCCGCTTCGATTTCGTAGGGGATGGCTTGCCCGAGTCGGCGGGCATCACTGAAGGGAAATTCGAGTCTTCGGGTCGAGAGCTGGCTGGCGGGCAGGGCGCAGGCGATCTGATTCGTGGGCAGGTTGTGCATGGCGATGAATCGCTGGACATGGTCGGCCAGGGGAGCATTCTCGTCGATGAGTGGGTGGATGCGAAATTGTCCCGGCGCGAGGTTGCGCGGAGAGACCCGCAGCTCGACGGCCTTCAGGCTCTGGCTTCCGATATCCAGACCGAGCACGCTCCGCTCGAACATCACCATCGGCTCGATTCAACTCCTGCCTGGGCTTCGGCGTCGCACAACGCGCACGCTCGGCCATGGGTTGCGCCCGCCATCGGGCACCGCCTGTTGGGTTCGAAGCGGCTCAACATCTAATCGTCTCCAGGACCGGAAAAGCGATGGTTTTCGTTCTCGTCACGGCCATCATGGTCATTGTAGTCATTGTGGTCCCCGCAGGCGTCGCCACGATAGCAGTTGAGGGCCTGATATTGACCGCGTGTCGTAGATCGCTTCGATCCGTCGTGTGAGCCCTCCGACCCTTGCCTCGGCCACCACCCGGAAGACGCTGACTTCCGAGGGCATCGGCGATTCGGGGTAGACCGACCCATTCGTTGTGAGTTCGCCGTTTCCGACCTCGCTCGGTGACACACAGCGCACAGGGTCATAGCCCACGTCATCACACAGGATCTTCGATTCTTCGCGCAGCGCCCAGATGTCGCGCACGGTCTTTTCTTTGATGAGCCTTCGATCATCATTGGATCCGACGGAGACGATCGAAAGCACCCAGGGCTCGGCGCGATTCAGGTTGATGCCCTGGGTACTGCCGATGGGATGGACGGTGACGTACGCACGCATCGCCTTGAGCAGGGTTGGGTCGACGCCCTCGACCAGGCCGATTTCGTCAATCGAGAGAAAGGGGCCGTTGCGGGAACGGTAGGCGGGGTCCTGGTCTCGGTAATAGCGATCTTCGTCGTTCCCGCTTCTGGGCTCGGAGTCGCCGTCGATATAGTCGAGGATATTTCGGGCGATCGCGCCGGCGTCGTAGTTTGTGTCTTTGGGTGGCTCCTTGATGCCGCCGATGATGTATTCGAGAACGCTTTCGAGGTATCGCTCCGCGTCTTCGTCGTCGGCTGATGTCGTCGTGCTCGAGTCGGGCGCGGGCGCTTCGCCTCCATCCTCGCCTTCGCCGACCTCCCCGATCTCGGCGTCCTCAGCGCGATTGGCCACTGGTGTCACCAGCGCATTCAGATTCAAGCGGGCGCCTTCGTCTTCGATCGAAACGCGCAGAGTTCGGCCAGCGCCGACATTCAACTCGTATTCACCCATACGCGACCACAATTGATCGGTCGGGATGATCACGCCAGCGACGGCGGCCGTCTGACCGCCGATTTCGTCGGTGCCGGCGCCGGCGTCTGCGCCTGACGCGCCGGCTTGTTCCTTCAGGTGAATGACGTAGACCATGGCCGCCGCAATGCGCAGGCCGCCCCGGGCGAGCGCATCCGCTTCGGATGCACGCAGGCGGTTGGTGGCGATGGATGTGTCGATGATGGCCCGTCGTTGAAAGGCCGTGACGGCGATGACCAACACGAAGATGAGAACCAGAACGATGGCCAAGACGATTCCCTCCGAACGTCGACGTCCGGAGGCTGGAATTTGATAGTCATCGAGATCGGCGGGGGTCACGAGTCACAGCCTTCCGGTGCGCGCACCGCGACTTCGGGCCAGCCGTTTTCGAGCGTGCTCCAGCAGGAGCTATCCGGGCTGGCCAAGAGATCGCAGAGTTCGTCATCGCCGTCGCATTGGCTCGAAACTTCGGCCGAATACCAATCGTTCTCGCCCAGATCCAGACATTGGCCGATCGTGAAGCAATCCGGGTTGTCACCACCGAGACCGCTCGCCAGGTCGATGAGTGCGGCCACGTCCAGGGGCTTCATGACGAGGGTCACCTGTCGCCGCTGTGCCAGACCAGGGACCATGATCGTGTCACGCTCGCCGTCATCCTCTACCTCGCCCTGGCGTGCTTTGCGCAGAACGCCAAGGGTGATCTCGGCGGCTTCCGGCAGCATCTGGTCCGGGGGCCGGAACGTAGAGTCCCATTCGTCCGTCCACGAACCCTCGAAATCGAGCAGCCGCACGCCGAATTCGCTGATGCCGACGGCCACCCGAGCGGATCCGGGATCACTCGAATCCGGAAAGCCACGAGGGACCTCGGCGGGCGGCCGACTCGATCGCCAGCGCCACAGGGTGAGTTCGCCATCGTCATCCTCTTCGAGGAAATAGGCGACCTCGACCCAGCTCATCGCGTTTTCCGCACCGCTCAGTGCAGAAGCATTCTGGGTGACGAATCGGATCGAGCGCGCGCCCAACTCGCCGGAGTCGTCAGCCATGAATTGCCAGGGATGGTTGGCCGGATCCACGCCTTCCGCCGGTGTCACGAGCACCGCGGACTCGAGATCCTCGGCGAGCAAGGCGAGTGCGCCACTCGCCGAAAGTTTTTCGCGGATCAGCTCCGTGGCCGCACTCCGCTGTCGGCCGTTCTCGACAAAGATGCCGGTGATGAAGACGAGGATGACCGTCATCATGAAGAAGGCACCGACGATTTCGATCAAGGTAAATCCGATGTTATGCGGTCTGGAACCCCTCGGCCGGGGTAGGCCGGTCGTCACGGCTGCGGCCCCTGTCCAGCACGCCCAGCGCGCTGGCAATCTCCGGCATTGCGACCGCGGCAATTCGGTGGGTTGCCTCCCAGAGAAGTATTGGGCGTGCCGCTTCCGTCATCCGTGCCGAGCCCGGAGACGCCTTGGCGGTTCGCATCCTGCGCGAAGGCGGCGAGTTCGGCTTGAGCCGCCTGCCAATCGAAGGCGAAGGTGGTTCGCGTGACGCTCTGCGGGCCGTTTTGTTCGAGCCAGCTGACGTCGATGTCGTATTGCATGAGGTGTCCGGCGACCTCGGGCAGGGCGCTACCGAGTAGCATGACGATGTCGCCGCCGGCACTCGCACCGGCACCAGCGAGACCGGTCGCAGCGTCCGAAGCGTCGCCCGACTGATCCGGAAGGATCGCGGTTCGCCACATGCGGACCGAGAATTGCTCCCTCGTGAATTCTTCTTCCTCGATGGCCGGGGCCGTGCCCTGTTTGATCTGGATCTCGAGCTCGGAAAGCAGATTGTCTGCGACGAGGTCGGCTTCGAGTCGCCGGCTGGAGACACCAATGTGATGGACGGCACTCGTGCTCGTCCCGATCAAGACGGTCATCACCATGGCAAAGATCATGACTGCGGCCAGTACCTCGAGCAGCGTTAGTCCGGCTTCGCTTCGTCGGTCGGGCGCGGCGAAAGTGAGGGTGGGCATCATGACCGAGCTCCGCCGATTCGCCGCCGGACCACGTCGAGGATGGGCTCGATCTCGAGCGTCAGATGATTTTCATCCGAGTCGGCGAGTTCAAGCGAAGCGTATTCCGTTGTTCCGTCGACATCGAAGGAGATCTCGACATCGCCGCCTTCGATCCAGCCGGAGACGCTTTCAAGGCCTACGAAATAGCGTGAATCGTCGAGCCAGGTGAAGGTGCCAAGTTGGCGATTGGGAATCGGATAGTAGTCGCGCTCCGCATGCGCCGGCGGATAGAAGTCGAGCAGTGCGTTGCCCTCGCGCTCGTTCTCGCCCGAATCCGTTTCGCTCTCGGTGACCGCCGCGAACGCGCGCTCCTCCGTCACCAACCACTCGACGCGGTAGCCGCCTTCCTCGAGGTCGATCAAGACGCGGTGGGGAATGCCGGTCATGATCGCTCGTTGACGCGCGAACTCGAGGCTTGCTGCGATCGACTCTGCTTCCATCTTGAGGCCGCGCAGCTGGGATCGGCTGAGCCTGGGAATGCCGATGGCGAAGACCATCCCCATGATGGCGATCACGGCGATCAATTCGATCAGTGTGAAGCCGCCGGCTCCTCGGGACGGTCGAGCCGTTCGCGGTCGTTGTGGATAGGTGGTCCGAGTCATGTCGCGTTCTCGCGTTTTTGTGCTTTTACGCCGTGGTCGCGTTCGCTAGACGTTCTCTTGGATTGTCCAGTTTGCGATGTCGTCGCTGCCCTCGACACCATCGGGCCCGAGGGACCAGAGGTCGAAGGAATGAGGGTTGTTGGTTCCCGGGATGCGGTATTGGAAGCGCTGGCCCCAGGGATCCTCGAGGCCCTCCGGCTTGATATAGCCCCCGGGTGTGAAGGCACGGGGGACGGGGGGCGTCGAGGACTTGGTGGCGAGGGCTTCGAGGCCTTGATCGACGGTCGGAAACCTTGCGTTGTCCATCTGGTAGAACGCGAGGGCTTGTTCGATGCGCACGATCTTGGTTTTCGTCGTGCTGATGCGGGCCTTGTCGATCTGTCCGCTGATCCCGACGGCGAGGGTCGCCATCAACATGCCCATGATGACGACGACCGCCATGATCTCGATCAACGTGAATCCGGAATTTCGGGGACCCGCCTTTCGCGCCGCGACGCGTGGAGGCAGGACGATTCGGGTCTGGTTTGAGTCTTTCATGGGGTTCTCCGGGTGGGGCGCCGAAGGCGTACGGCGCGCCGGGTGATTAGGGTGGTGCTAGCCGATGCTCTCTGTCAGTTGGAGCATAGGCATCAATACGGCCATGATGATGATGCCGACGATTCCGACCATGACCAGGATGAGCACGGGCTCGAGCAAAGACGTGAGTCGAGTGATGCTCGTCTCGACTTGCTCCTCGTATGTATCGGCCACTTTGATCAACATGCCCTCGAGATCGCCCGAGCGTTCGCCGACCTCGACCATGGTGGTCACCAGCGGTGGAAATTCGCCGCATTGACGAAGGGGCGTCGCCAGGGGTGCGCCTTCCAGGATGCTGTCGCGGGCCATGTCCGCGGCCTTCTCGAATACGGAATTGTTGGCGACGTGGCGCGCGATGTTGAGGGCCTGAATGATATTCACGCTGCTCGCGAGTAGCGATCCCAGAGTGCGTGTGAATCGGGCGATGGCCAGGAAGCGAATCACTCGACCGATCACGGGAAAGCCGAGCCAGAAACGATCGAGCACGTCGCGACCCTTTTCCGTTCGCCAGATTCTTCGGTAGAGCATGGCCAGGCCGAAGATCCCGATCAGGATCAACCACCAATAGCCACGAAGCAGGTCGGAGAAACCGATCACCGCCGACGTATACCAGGGCAGTTCGAGGTTTTGCGAAATCAGGAGTTCCGTAATTTGGGGCAATACAAGGGTGACCATGACGCCGACCACGACGGCGGCGAAGGCCAACATGAAGAGTGGATAGGTGAGAATCGACATGACACGGCTATTGAGTCGGACCTGATCCTCGAGATAGTCGGCGACCCGCGCAAGCACCGCTTCGAGTGCACCACTGGCCTCACCCGCACGCACCATCGAGATATAGAGATTGTCGAAGCGCCCGGTCGCCAGCAGCGATTCGGCGAGCGAGCCGCCCTCGTTGACCTTGTCCCGGACCTGGGCCCAAACGCCCTTCAAGGTCTTGTGCTCGGTCTGCTCGACGAGGGCCGAAAGCGACTCGACCAGGGGAACGCCGGCGCCGACCAGCGTCGCGAGTTGTCGAGTAGCCATCGCGATCTCCATCGGCGGAATCCGCGTCGGGAGGTTGATCTCCATGTTGAGACCACGTCCCGAGGTCCTCGCTTTGCCCTGAGCGCCCAAGCCGGCCTGGGTTTCGCTGATTTCCGTGAGAAAGACACCACCCGCGCGCATCTGGGTTCGGGCCGCGCGCAGCCCTTCGGCGCTGATCGTGCCCTTCGTGGGCTTACCCGATTGATTCACGCCCTTATAGGCATAGACAGGCACGGGAGGTCTCCGATTCAGGTACTCGCGTCGAACGCAGTGTCATCGAGTGGCCTCTGCATCATCGCAGAGCACCCGTCGTAGGGGTTGGCGCTAGATCTGGCTGCCGGCGTCTTCTTCTTCCGTCGCGCGGATGACCTCGGCCACCGAAGTGGTCCCGGCAAGAACTTTGCGGGCACCGTCCGCCCGGAGCGTACCCATGCCCTTGCGCATGGCGGCTGCCTTGATCGATTTGGAATCGACATTCTGACTGATCAGACCGCGGATCTCGTCGTCGATCGTCATCAATTCGAAGATGCCAAGTCGCCCGTGATACCCGGTATGACTACAGGCGGGACAATCCCCGGCCCGGTAGAGGGTGACCGGACGGCCGGGCGGTTTGACGCCGATCTCACGTAGCTCTTCGTCGGTCGTGGTATACGCCTCGCGACATTCGAGGCAGAGAATTCGGACCAGTCGCTGAGCGAGTACGGCCACCAGGGACGAACCGACCAGAAAGGGCTCGACGCCCATGTCGACGAGGCGCGTCAGCGCGCTGGCCGCATCGTTCGTATGCAAGGTCGAAAGCACGAGGTGACCGGTGAGCGACGCCTGGATCGCGATCTCGGCGGTCTCGACATCACGAATCTCTCCGACCAATACGACATTCGGATCCTGACGCAGGATCGCCCGCAACCCGATCGCGAAGGAGAGGT
>CAZMFM010000108.1:0-16837 GCA_964565565.1 uncultured Spirochaetaceae bacterium
CGAGCTGCTCGAATCCGCCCGCGGCGCATTGCCCAGGATCCTCGACCGCCTGCCAGGGGCCGCGCCCGCCAGGCGCGAGCTCAATCGCGTTCTTTTTTCCCCGGACCCGGCACGCGGACTCGCCTTCCTGCGCGAAACCGGCGTGAGCGCAGCCTTCTTCCCCGGCATGAAACGCGCTGGCGAATCCCTGATTGCCCAGCTCGGGCCCAGCCCGGCGCTGCGCTGGGCCGCCTGTCTCGATGGCACCGCGATCCAGCGCGCGATCGTCAAACTCCGCATGCCCCACGCCCTCGCCCGCAGCATCGAACGCCTCCACCGCGCCCACCCGATCGACCGCACCATCGAATCATTTCGCGAAGGCGGCACCCGCAAGATCCTGCAGCGCCTCGGTCACGACGAAATCGACGGCCTGGTACGATGGCGACGATTGGCCCTGTCGGCGGCCGCCCAGACTGAAGAGACCCGCCTTCGCGCCAAGCGCCTCGAAAATGTCGAAGCGCAGCTTGCCAGGCTCCGCCTGGACCGGGAGCGCAGCCGTCGCGTTCGCGCCCTGGCCCTCGACGGCAAGACCGTGATGAGCGAGTTGGATGCTGGACCGGGGCCGCACGTCGGCCGAGCCCTGGCTCATCTCGCACAATTCGTCGAACGCAATCCGACAGCCAACGAAGCCGAACGGCTCACGACCGAACTCCACCGCTGGATGAAAGAACACGCCCCAGAGCAGATCGGTTAGGATCCCGGCGCCCCCAACCCACACTGACCAGGCCACGACCGCCACCGGGACCCGCGAGCACGCGTCGGGTCGAGGTCGCGCGCATCGGCAAGACTGGATCGAGATCGCAGCCTTGGATTCCATGCAGTCATTCTTCGAGATCATTCAAGAGGCCTGCACGCGACCGCTCTGGTCGCGCGGGGTTCAACTCGCCCGTGCCGGCGCCGTCAGCATCGAGGAGCGTCGCGGTAGCGAGATCACCCTCTGCGTTGCGACGCGCGGTGGGTTGGTCGCGCCGGAAGTCACCCTGCACCCGAATGATGAAGATTGGGAATGCAGTTGTGCGAGTGTCGAGGATCCTTGCGAGCACGTCGTGGCCGCGGTGATCGCGATTCGACAATCGGAAAAGTCCGGCGAGCGGTTGCCCACCCAGGGCGAAGGCCGCGGACGCATCGTCTACGAACTCGAAGAACGTGCCGGCTATTTGCACATGACGCGCGCGATCGAATTCGAGGGCCAACGCAGCACACTTCGGGGCAGCCTGACCGCCGCTGCAGCAGGACACAAGATCGGTCCCGATTTCGTCGCGACCCCCGCCGATCTCGCGATCGAAAGAATCCTCGCGGCGCGACCGACCGATGCCAGCTCGCGTCCGGCGCTGACCCGACTGCTCGACAAATTGGCTGGGACCGACCGCGTCTTCCTGGCGGGCCGTCGGCTTCAGATCGAATCGGAACCCCTCGGCATGAATGCCCGCGTCGTCGATGCTCCGGGCGGGGTTCGCCTCTTCATCGAGCAGGATCGACGTATCGACCGAGCCTTCCGAAACGGTGTCGTCCAGGCCGGCGACGCCCTGCACCCGATCGCGCGCAATCGGCTGACCGGTCGCGAGTTGGCCGATCTGCCCCGCGGCCGCTTCTACAGCGACGACGATCTGGCCGTCCTGGTCACCGAGGTGATCCCCGATCTCGAGGATCGCATCACACTCGAAATCGAAACGGCGAAGCTGCCCCGGACGCGACGTGGAGAGCGTCCACGCGTTCGCATCGAACTGCGCCGTGATCGCGACGGCCTGGCCGTCCTCCCAACGCTGGTCTACGGCCAGCCCGCAGTCGCGCGGATCGATGCCGGTCGCCTCGTCCATCTGGGCAGCGGCGAAGTCCCGATCCGCGATCAAGCCGCCGAGAATGCCGCGATCACGAAATTGCGCAGCGAACTCGGACTGCGACCAGGACATACCGCCAACCTCTCCCCCAGTGAAGCCATCGACTTCGCTGCACGGCTCGAGGGAACATCGATGGAAGTCATCGGCGACGCCCATCACGATTTCCAATTGCGCGGCGACCTGACGGCCTCGCTGAAGATCGACGACGACCGCGTGCTGCTCGACTTCAACGTCGGCACCAGAACCGGCGCGGGTACCGGCGAGGACGGTGATGGCACCGATGGCGCGGGTGCGGGTGATGGCGGCGGCTACGGAAGCCCGGGCGCCGAAGGGCCGGCGGACGGCCGGGGAAACCCGAGCGAGGGAAGGCCCAGCGCGGGCGGCGCCAATTCAGATTCGGTCCTGCGTGCCTGGGCGGCCGGTGAATCCGTCGTGGCCCTCAACGGCGGCGGCTTCGCGACCTTGCCGAAGGATTGGCTCTCGAAATACGGCGACCGGTTGGCCGATCTGTTGAGCGCGCTCGATTCCCGTGGTCGGGTCGCGCGGCACGCCTTGCCAGATCTGGCGCTGCTCTGCGAGGATCTCGACCAACCGCCTCCGCCGGCGCTCGAAGGGCTCCGGCCGCTACTTGAAGGCTTCGAAGGAATTCCCCAAGCCGAATTGCCGGCGGGCCTCGAAGACGTCTTGCGCCCCTACCAACGTGAGGGCGTCGATTGGCTGGTCTTCTTGCGCCGCGCCGGCTTGGGCGCCCTGCTCGCCGACGACATGGGACTCGGAAAGACCCTGCAGGCATTGTGTGCCGTCGAAGGGCGAACGCTGGTCGTGGCGCCCACGAGCGTATTACACGGTTGGATGCGCGAGATCGAACGCTTCCGACCCGAGCTTCGCTACTCGCTCTACCATGGCCCGGGGCGCAAACTCGATCCGACCGCGGACATCACGATCACGAGTTATGCGCTGCTCCGCCAGGACAAGACGGAACTCACCGCGCCCACTTGGGATTGCGTCGTGCTCGACGAAGCGCAGATGATCAAGAACCCGGAGAGCCAGATTGCCCGGGCCGCCCTCGAACTCGATGCCAAAGCGCGCTTCGCCTTGACTGGCACCCCGGTCGAGAATCGTCTCGAAGAACTCTGGAGCCAACTCCATTTCCTGAACCCGGGACTCCTGGGCGGTCGATCGCAATTCAAGGAACGTTATGCGCGGCCGATCGCGGAGGGGGACTCGGACGTCGCTGCGCGCTTGCGACAACGCATCCGTCCCTTCCTGCTTCGCCGACTCAAGAAAGAGGTCGCCCCGGATCTGCCCCCGCTCTCGGAGATCATCCTCGACTGCGAACTGTCGAGCGAGGAACGCGCGGTCTACGACAGCGTCCGCGCGGCGACCGTCCGCTCCGTCGTCGACCAGCTGCGCGCCGGGGGCAATGTCATGGCCGCACTCGAAGCCTTGCTGCGACTTCGCCAGGCCGCTTGTCATTCGAGCCTGGTCCCGGGACAAGTCGCCCTGAACGACTCCTCGAGCAAACTCGAAACCCTCTTCGCCCGCCTCGAAGAGGCGGTCGCCGACGGCCACAAGGCGCTCGTCTTTTCGCAGTGGACCAGTTTTCTCGACCGCGCCGAGCCCGGTCTTCGCGAAAGAGGTATCCCATGGCTGCGCCTCGACGGATCGACGCGCAATCGAGGTGATGTCGTCGAGCGCTTTCAATCAGAGGATGGCGAACCCGTCATGCTGCTCTCTTTGCGCGCGGGCGGAACCGGCTTGACGCTGACCGCGGCCGACCACGTCTTCCTACTCGACCCATGGTGGAATCCGGCCGTCGAGGCCCAGGCCGCGGACCGCGCCCATCGCATCGGTCAGGACCGCCCCGTCGTCGTCCACAGGTTGATCGCCCGGGACACCGTCGAAGAGGGCATCCTCCGACTCCACAGCCGAAAACGCGCGCTGGCCGACGCTGCCCTCGAAGACGCAGACGGAAGCAGCCGGCTGACGAGAGACGATCTGGTCGAGCTACTCGAAAACGCCTGAACCCACCCCGCTTTCAATCGGACTGCGCCGAGGCTGCGCACGAGTCTCCAATTTTCCCGAATTCGAAGGCTTTTACACCCACATCCCTCAAGTCCGATCTCGCGAACTCCGACGCGTATTTTATGGGTGGATTTGACAACATTTCAAAACGAGGGCATGTCATCGCAGCTGCTGTCCTGGCGACCTGCCTGGCCGCGACGTCAGCGCTTGCGGAGACCCCGGCCCTCGAGCGGGCCAACACGCAGCCGCACCATGCCGTCTCGACCAGCCCAAACCCCCCGGCCGCGCTCGCGTTCCTCGACGGCACCGCCCCCAATTTTTCCCCCGTGAGTTCCGCGCCCAATCTTCCGCCGCTCACGCGGGCGGCCACGCGCTTGCGAATCGAAGAGATGTCCCCGGTTCAATGGCTCGCCCAATACGGAAACGTCTCGATCGGCCAGCGCGAGTAGCACGAATCCCGCAGCACAACGCACCGTTGCCTGTATGATCCTGCCTCCATGGGATCCTCACGCACTCTGCTCACACTCGTTCGTCACGGCCAGACCGCCGCCAACATCGAGGCCGTCTGGCATGGCTCCACCGATACACCGCTCACGCCGCACGGCCATAGTCAGGCCGCCGCCGCAGCCTCCTCCATCAAGAGCGACTACCACGCGGCCGCTCCGGTCTGTTGCGTATATGCCAGCCCGCTTCAGCGCGCCCATCACACGGCCAACGCCATTGCCGGGGGCCTTGGGCTGACCGCCGAGCTCGATTCGGATCTGGTCGAATACGATCTCGGCGAGTGGGAAGGCCTTTCCTTTTCCCATCTCTTCGAAGACAAGAAGCTCTTCCACAATATGCGGGCCGACCACGATTATGCCCCTCACGGCGGCGAGTCACCGCGACAGGTCGGGGATCGGATCGCCCTGGCCTTCCGACGCATCGCCGACCGACATCCCGGGGAGCGCGTCGTCATCGTCAGCCACGGCGGAGCCCTCTCGATCGCCTTCGGCTTGATTCTCGACAACGATTACGGCCGCTGGAACCGCATGATGGACAATTGTGCGATCACCGAACTCGTCCTCGACCCTGAACCCGAACTCATCAGCTTCAACCAGATCGAACATCTCCCCGCCAAACCCGAGATCTAGTCGATGACTCGCTCGTTCTGCCAGAGCGCCTGGGCCCTGTGGATCGCAACCAGCGCGGCCGGTCTCGCGTTCTTGCTGGCGCCCATGGCAAACGCCCAATTCTCGATGCAGAGCGTGTCGAAGACGCCATTTGAATGGCGCGGACACATCAGAGGAGACTTTCGAACCGAGTTCGAGACGGACACCGATGGTGGCGACAGTTTCGAGTCCTGGACCACCTCCATCGCCGGCGGTTTCGGCGGCCCGGTCAACGAATCGATCCTGGTCGGCATCGAAGGCGCTTATCAATACTCCGACTACGATTTCAATCTCGACGGTCCACCCGGCGTGCCCTCGGTCTATGGCTCGGACAAGCTTCCTCGAAAGCCATGGGGCTCGGTCAATACCCTCGACATCATGCCTAACACGACCATCCTGATCGGCGACCGCTTCTCGCTGACCGCCGGCGTACCCATCCGCTTCTCGGCCGAGTCCGGATCACAACGGAACGCCTGGACGGCAGGCATTTCCGCCATCCTCCACTGGCAGGTCACGGACAAATTCCGCGTCGGCGCTGGAATCGGCGTCACCAGCGAACTCGAGGACAACGCCACGACCTTCCCGATCGTCAGCCTCGATTGGGAGATCACGGGCGCCCTCGAATTGAAGACAGAGGGCAGCTGGATGCAGGGCGGCAACGCGGTCCTGCTCTGGGGCCCGAACAAGGCCGTTCGCCTCAGCCTCTCAGCCGGATATGAGCGCAACCGCTTCAGACTCGACGACAACGGTTCCGTCACCGATCGGAACGGATATGGCGAGATCACCGCTATACCGATCGAAATCGGCCTGCGGCTACGGCTCTACGACAACGCCTTCTTCGACTTCCGCGCTGGACTCGGCGTCGCCGGCCGCTTCCGCGTCGAGTCATCCTCCGGCCGAAAGCTCTACAGCGAGAAATACGACCCGGCCCCGCGGATCGGACTCTCGCTCACCCTGCCCTTCAGCCTGCCAAGTGGCTGACGACCGACCGCCCGACGGCCATCCGGCGCGTGAGAGTCCTCATCCTCCTTGCGCCAGGAGAACGACGGCAACCAGGTAACAGACCCCCGAAACCGTGGTCGTGAACGCGCGAACGGAGTTCCACATCGTCCAGGTCGGTAGGTAGGTCGACTCCCAATAGGCCTGCGTTTCGGATGCCGAGTCATCCATGGCATCGAGGTCCTTGTTCATCGGCACATTGAATACAAAGGTCACGACAAAGACACCGAGCGCGTAGACTCCGGCGCCGGCAACGATCCAACCGAACGCTGACCCGGCTCCACGCATCACGGCGAAGCCGACTAGCAGTGGTGCGGCCGCGAACAGGCCCCACAAGATCGAGACGAATATGGATTTGTAGACCTTCCGATTGATCATCTGCATCGCCTCGATACCGCTCGAGGGTCTCGCAGCGCGAAAGGACTCCATCAAGAAATCCGAAAAGGCCATGAATACGCCCGCCGCCAAACCACTCGCTACGACGGCGATCGCGCAGGCGATCAGGAGCCAATCAATCCTCATCTCGATTCTCCCTTCGAGTCATTTGGCGATTCGACGAGCTGCATGATGGTCGCCTCCGACTCGTCCATGAAGAAACCGAGCAGCTTGTCCTGAAACCCGTACTTCTCTCGAAACGCCAACTGGACCCGGTGTCGTTCAGTCGCATCCTCTAGAAAGCGGATGTCGAAGCTGCGCGTCGACCCCGCTCGCCTGACGTCCAAGCGGGGCGTGCGCTCTACGTTCTCGCCCCAGGTCGTCGCATTCGTGTTGATGTAGGCGGCGCCGTCGAGGACGACGATCCAGATCGTCGTCTCCCGCAGATCACCGTCCTCGTCATGTGTGAGCACCTCGATCGTCTTGGCCTTCGCATAGTCGGCCAATTCGGGACCTTCCAGTGCGGCGGCCGCGCAGGGCAGCGCGAAGGCGACCATGAGGGCAAGCCATTGTGGGCTGTTTCGGATCATTCGAACTCTCCATCGGGCGCTGGATTTCCGTCGTCTGGTCTCGCTCGACCGGCCAAATGACGACCCAATCGAATCTGCGGAGGCCCCGTCATTCATGCCATCCATGGTCTCATGGGCCATTCAGCTTGACACTGTGTCAAGTGAACGAACTATCAATACGGTACGCTTTACATCATGTCAAGTAAGTCGACCGAAACGCGAAACAGAATTCTGGAGGCCGCACTGGGCCTCTTGGAGGCGAACTCAGGCGAGCGCCAAGCCGTCCGCATGTCGGACATCGCGCGCGAGACCGGGGTCTCCCGGCAAGCCGTCTATCTCCACTTTGCCACGAGGACGGAGTTACTGGTCGCAGCGACCCAATATCTCGACGAACTCCTCGATTCAGACACCCGACTCGCACCCAGCCGCACCGCCAAGACAGGCGTCGAGCGCCTCGACGCCTTCATCGAAGCCTGGGGCAGCTTCATCCCCGAAATCCACGGCGTCGCAAAAGCCTTGCTCGCGATGGGCGACACCGACCAGGCCGCCGCCGACGCCTGGAACGATCGCATGCAAGCCATGCGGCAAGGCTGCGAAGCCGCCATCAACGCCCTCGCCACCGACAACACCCTCTCCCCCGACCACACCCCCGCCGAGGCCACCGACATCCTCTGGACCCTACTCTCCGTCCGCAACTGGGAACAGCTCACCCAACAATGCCACTGGCCCCAACCCCAATACCTGAAAACCCAAAAACACCTAGCCCACCAACTCTTCGTAAAAAAAGACGCCTAACATCCACCAAAGAGCCCTCCGGCCAACCCCCTCGCCCAAACCAAAAAAGGCCCGCACCAAAGCGCGAGCCATCACAAGGGCGCAAAGCCCAACCACCAACCATCGTATGTACTTGTGCACAAACGCGAGGGGACGGCGCGGTGCGGTGTGGGTTTTTGTGAAGTAAAGCGCAGGCCCACAGCCGCTCTATCCAGCCCCCCCTTCGAAAGACGTGCGCCTCTTATGCCACCCCGGAACGCACTCCGCCGGCCGAGCCATTCACAAAAGCCCGCGCCGCACCGCGCCGTCCCCGCCTTCGAAGCGCAACCCTACGCCCAGCCCTACGCCTTAACCGCCCGCTTCGGAAAATTAGGCATGACGATCCCAGCCAGCTCTTCCAGACACCGAACCACCTGCCGGCTATACCCGAACTCATTGTCATACCAGATATAGAGCACGGCCTGATTGCCCTGAACCAGGGTCGCCTGGGCATCCACGATGCCCGCGAACCGATTGCCCACGAAATCACTCGACACGACTTCCGTCGAGTTCGCGAAATCGATCTGATTCTGCAGATCACCTTCAAGGGAAGCCTTCCGCAGATAATCGTTGAGCGATTCCTTGGACACCGCCTGCTCGAGATTCAGGCTCATGACGGCCAGCGAGACATTCGGCGTCGGAACCCGAATCGCGTTGCCCGTGAGCTTACCCGCCAATTCCGGCAGACATTTCGCAACCGCCTTCACGGCGCCGGTCTCGGTCACCACCATATTGAGCGGCGCCGCTCGGCCACGACGGGCCTTGCGATGGTAGTTGTCGATCAGATTCTGGTCGTTGGTGAAAGCGTGGATCGACTCAACGTGGCCATTGCGGATCACGTATTCGTCGTTGACCGCCTTCAGAATCGGAACGATCGCGTTCGTCGTACAACTCGCTGCGGAGAGCACATCGCCGGACTCGATCATCCCGTGGTGATTCACGCCGTAGACAATATTCGGTACGTCACCCTTGGCCGGCGCCGTGAGAATCACCTTCGAAGCGCCGGGGACCGCGACATGCTTCAAAAGATCTTCGCGGGTGCGCCATTTTCCTGTGTTGTCGACGACGATTGCGTCGCGGATTCCGTATTTCGTGTAGTCGACGTCCTCGGGACCACTCGCGTAGATCACGTGGACGACGTTGCCGTTGATGATCAATGCGTTCTCTTCTGCATCGATCACGACTTCGCCCGAAAAGGGACCGTGGATCGAGTCTCGCCGCAACAAGCTGGCACGCTTGGCGAGATCATCGTCGCCACCGGGACGGACGACGATTGCGCGCAAGCGAAGGTTGTCACCGCCCCCGGTCTTGCCGGCCAGGATACGCGCCACGAGTCGACCGATTCGACCAAAACCATAGAGCACGACGTCTTGCGGATTCGGGCGAATCGAAGCCTTGCCGGTCGCGATGCCGGCCAGTTCGTCGCGCACGAAATCTCCGACGGACAAGTCGCTCGCCCCAGCGCCCGCGGAGCGAACCCGCCAATGGCTGACCAGATTGCCGGCGTCGATACGCGCCGGGCCAAGGTCGAGTTCGGCCATGGCTGCCAGGATGGGATAGGTGTCCGAGACGTTGGTCGCTTCGTCGACGTTGACCCGCGCGAGTCGGTGGAGTTCGATGATTTCGAGCGGGGATTTATTGACCAGGGAGTTGCCGAAGAGCGTCACGATGATGCCGTGTTCGCGGTAGAGCTCGCCGATGATGGGCACCATGGCTTCGGCGCTGCGCTGTTGCTGCGACCATTCGTGGAGCGTCTGCTCGGATTTTTCGAGGGCTTGATTCGTCACGAAAATCTCTCCCACTTCCTGTCTCGGAAGTGCATCAACTTAGTCAATTCAGGATCTTGCAGCAACGAAACGCATCGTTGCGGGGACGCCTGGCTCGGTCAAAGTTCTTCAACGGGCTGCTAGCCTGCCGCCCTGGGTGGGTGGCCCGAGGGCCGTGGGGAGTGACAACATTTGAGCGAGCAACGCGAAGAAGTGAGCGGCCACAGACTGGGCGTGCTCTTCAGCGTGATCGTCGTCGACCTGATCGGCTTCGGCATCGTCGTACCCATTCTGCCCTTCTGGTCCGATCAATTCGGTGCCAACGGCGCCTTGCTCGGCCTGCTTCTCGCTAGCCACGCCGCCATGCAATTTCTCTGCGCGCCGGCCTGGGGAAAGCTCTCCGACCGAATCGGACGTCGGCCCGTCATGCTGGTGACGATCGCGGGCACCTCGATCTCCTTGCTCTTCCTGGGACTTGCAGACTCGCTTCCGCAGATCTTCCTGGCACGATTGCTCTCGGGGATCTTCGGCTCGAATATCAGCGTCGCCACCGCGTACCTGACCGATGTCACCAAGGAAGCCGACCGCACGCGCTGGATGGGCATGATCGGCGCGTCTTTCGCGGTCGGATTTACGCTCGGGCCGCCGATCGGTGGCATTCTGGCTCGCGTCGGGCACGGCACGCCGATGCTCGTCGCTGCGGGGATGGCCGCCATCAACTTCGTCTGGGCCGCGATCGCGCTACGTGAGCCCGAGCGCCGGAGCGAACGTCCGACCTCGGACATGACGAGCCGCCTCGACGTACTCCGCCATCCCGTGCTCGGTCGAATCTGCATCGTCTATTTCCTGTTCAGCGTGGCCGTCACGCAACTCGAAACGACCTTTGCCTTCTTGATGCTGCACCGCTTTGGCTATGACGAATTGGGCGTCGGGCTGATCATGCTTGGCATGGCCATCGTGATGGGCGCCATCCAGGGCGGTGGCATGAAACGACTCGCGGCCCGATACCACGAGCGGCGATTGGTTCTCGTCGGACTCAGCCTGATGTCACTGGCCTTCTTCGCCGTGCCGCTGCCGCAAACCGTTCCCTTCTTGATGCTGCCCCTCGCGCTCGCCGCCGTCGGCCGAGGCATCTCGCAACCCCCCATGATGAGTCTCATTTCTCAGAGCGCCGACGAAGGCGCACGCGGCATCGTGATGGGCGTCTTCCAATCGAGCGCCTCCGCGGCACGGGTCGTCGGGCCCTTGATCGCCGGTGCGCTCTACGACCAGGACCAGAGTTACCCGTATTGGCTGGCCGCCGTCCTGGTGGCCATCGCTGCCCTAACAGCGATCCGATTCGAGAACCCGATTCCGGTAGCAGAATCGAGCGCCGAACCGGCCTCCCCAGCCTCGTCCTGAGATCTCCCCGAAGCCGTCCATTCTGGGCTTCTCCGCGTGGAATTCGGTAGTCTCCGCGCGCTTCTCGGCGTTTCGGGACAGGCCAACGATCGACCATCCAATTCCCGGATCGGAGATCGATAAACCGCGGCCTCGACCTTGCGCCCAGAACACGCAAGCGAACTGCCGTAAGCGAAAAGGAAACGACGATGAATCCCGAAGACACACTCCAACAAGCGCGCGAGCGCATCGGAGCGTGTGCGGACGCAGCGGAACTCAAGAACATCGAGCGCGAATTCATCGGCAAGAAGGGATTCGTCGCGGCCATGCTCGCGGAGATTCCCAAACTCGAGCCCGAAGACCGCAAGGCACACGGCCAGAAGGCCAACGCCCTCAAACAATCGATCGTCGAGTTACTCACGCAGCGACAGCAAACGTTCGAGCGCGGCAAGCTCGATGCCGCCCGGCGCGCGGACGACTTTGACCCCACCCTTCCTGCCCCCGCGACCGAGCGCGGTAGCCTGCATCCGATTACGCAGGTCACCCGTGAACTCGAAGATCTCTTCGTCTCCATGGGTTACGAAGTCCTCGACGGACCCGAGGTCGAACTCGACCACTACAATTTCGAAGCCCTGAACATCACCAAGGACCATCCCGCCCGGGATTCCCAGGACACCTTCTACTGTGACGAAGAAGGCAGGCTAGTCCTTCGCACGCATACCTCACCAGTTCAGATCCGTGCCATGGAAAGGCGCGAACCGCCCTTCCGCGTGATCGCACCCGGTCGCGTGTTTCGACAGGAAACGACGGACGCCAGCCACGATCACACCTTCTATCAGATGGAGGGCATGGTCGTCGGCAAAGACATCTCCGTGGCGCACCTGATCGGAACCATGAAGACGCTCCTGCGCGGCCTCTTCGGTCGCGACCTCGACGTTCGACTCCGGCCCGGCCATTTCCCCTTCGTCGAGCCGGGCTTTGAGCTCGATGCGCGCTGCCCGTTTTGTAAATCGGGTTGCAGCGTGTGCAAGCGAACGACCTGGATCGAGTTGCTCCCCTGCGGCTTGATTCATCCAAACGTTTTGCGCGCAGGCCAGATCGATCCGGAGGTTTGGAGCGGCTTCGCCTTTGGTCTCGGCCTCTCACGACTCGTCATGCTGCGGCACGCCATCGATGATGTGCGGCATCTCCTCGATGGTGATATCCGCTTCCTGGAGCAATTCTGATGTTCGTTTCAATGCGCTGGCTGGCGCGTCATGTCCAGCTCGATGGAATCACACCCGAGCAGCTTTGCGACGACCTCACGCTCTCAACGGCTGAAGTCGAAGGGCTCGAGCGTTTCGCGCCGCAACTGCACGACGTTGTCGTCGGCCTTGTCATCAAGAAGAACGCACACCCCGACGCCGAGAAGCTCTCCGTCTGCCTCGTCGAAATCGATGGCGAGGAACCGCTGACGATCGTCTGCGGGGCGCCGAACGTCGCGGCGGGCCAGAAGGTCGCCGTCGCTTGTGTCGGAACGACGCTGCCCTTCGATTTCAAGATCAAGAAATCGAAGATTCGAGGCGTCGAATCCCGGGGCATGATCTGTTCCGTCCGCGAACTCGATCTCGGCGAAGAGCACGATGGAATCTGGGTGCTGCCCGAAGACGCGCGAGTCGGCGCGCCGGTCGCGGATGCGCTCGGCGTCGATGATTGGATCATCGAGATCGACAACAAATCGCTCACCCATCGCCCCGACCTCTGGGGCCACCGTGGCATCGCCCGGGAAATCGCCGCCATCTACGAGCGAGAACTCTTGCCCCTCGACACGACCCTGCCCGAAATGGGGTCGGCGTCCGGCTACCCGGTCACGATCCAATCGAAGACTTGCTCGCGCTATCTCGCGCTACCCATCGACGGCGTCTCGAAATCCCCGTCGCCGGATTGGCTGCGCTGGTTGTTGCTCGCAGTCGGCCAGCGCCCGATCGATCTACTCGTCGACCTCTCGAATTTCGTCATGCTCGACCTCGGTCAACCCAACCATGTCTTCGACCGAGAGCGACTCGGGTCCCAGGGCATCGTCGTTCGCGACGCGAAGCTAGGCGAAACGATCGTCACCCTCGACGGTGAGGAACGCAGCCTCGATCCCGCGGACCTCCTGATCTGCGCCGGAGACGAACCCATCGCGCTGGCCGGCATCATGGGCGGTGAACTGTCGAAGGTCGCGGACGAAACAGAAAGCCTGCTACTCGAAATCGCCCACTTCGATGCCGTCACGATTCGACGCACATCGAATCGCGTCGGCCTGCGAAGCGACGCCTCCGCGCGCTTCGAAAAGACCCTCGACCCAACGCTGCCCCTGGCCGCCGCCGGCCATTTCGCGCGGCTTCTCCAGGCGATCGCTAGCCAGGCCACCTTCCCCGCACCGATCACGGACGAGGGATCGTGGAGCGACCCCTCGCGTACGATCGAACTGCGCTGCGAACGTGTGCGCACAGCGCTGGGCAAGGCGCTCTCGAACGAAGAGATCCGACAAATTCTCGAACGACTGGAGTTTGGCGTCGAGCCGCTCGGCGCAGCCGACGAAGGCCGATTCGAGATCTCCGTGCCAAGCTTCCGGGCCAGCAAGGACATCACGATCGAGCAGGACCTGATCGAAGAGGTCGGCCGCATCTATCGCTACGGCAACATCCCGGAGCGAGCCATGGTCTCGGACGTCGTTCCCCCACCGCGCGACGAACGGCGCAAGCTGGTCCGACACCTACAAGACCGGCTCGCCGGTGGTGCCCGCTTCCACGAGAACCTCTCCTATTCATTCATCAGCGACGACCTGCTCTCGAAGCTCGGCGAAATCGATCGACCCCACGTCTCGGTCATCAATCCCGTCGCGAAAGGCGAGGCCAAGGTTCGCCGCAGCGTCGCGCCGAGCCTGCTCTCGACCCTTGAAGCGAATCGCCGCAATCGAGGCGACGTGCGCCTGTTCGAGATCGGCAAGGGCTATGAGCCCGAGCATGCCAACGAGCAGGGCGAACCCCGCGAACGTCATCTGCTCGCCCTGGCCTGGGCCGGCGCGCCCCCCGGCAAGAAGAGTCGCTACAACGAAAATCGAATGATGCGCCTACAGGCGATCGTCGAAGATCTCCTTCGTTCCCATGGCTGTGCCATCCCGAGTTGGACGAGTGAAGGCGAGCGACCCGCTTGGGCACATCCTGGCAAGTGTCTCTTCCTGGAATCCGAAGATTCAAGAAATGCCAAAAAGGGCGCTTCGCCGATCGCCGTCGTCGCAGAACTCGAACCCGGACTGGCCCCGGCGATCGGACTCACCGGAGACCTCGAAAGCGAGGTCGCGATGGCCGAAGTGTGCCTCGACGCCCTGCTCGCCGCGAAGCCCGATGGACAGCGCTACACGCCACTACCCCGCTTCCCGGGTATCAAGGTCGATGTGGCCGTTGCGATGCCCGAGGCCACCCCGGCAGCGGAACTCCTGGCCCTGATCGAAAAGGCGGGCAAGAAGCAAGTCACGGAGATCGAACTCTTCGACCTCTATCGAGGCGAGTCGGTTGGCGCCAGCCGAAAATCCCTGGCCTTTCACGTACTCCTGCAATCCGACACGAAGACACTCACGGACAAGGATGAGCAGAAGTTCTTGAAACGCTTCGAGCGCCTGGTCAGTGAAGCAGGCTTTGAACTTCGAGGCAGCTGAAACGCCTCGACCTTCTGGCTCAGGCGGCTCGCATCTTCGCGCGAAAGTGTTTGTTCTTGACCGCGTAGTCGGCCACGTGCGACGCGCACCAGGCGTTCGGCTTCACGAGCACAGGAAAGCCCGAACCCGCCACCATGCCCGCCAGTTGCTTCACGTAGTCACTCGAGTCGTAACGCTCGTCGGGATTCGCATCGACGTGAACCCAGATCTGCTCCCGCTCGGCCGAGAGTCCAAAGGCTTCGTGCATGCGGATCGCGAGATCGAGTGAGAGCCAGGTCTCGGTCGATAGCTTCTCGAAGAGTGAAATATTCTTCCGATCAAAGCGCCGCGTATAGAAGACACGCCCGCCCTTGCCGGGATTGAGGACGCAGGCGACGGTCACGAATTCCATTCGCTTTGAAGATTTCTGCGCATCGGTCCCGATATGGACGATCTGTCCCTCGCGCAAAAGCGACCGCACCGACTCCATCACGTCGAGGACTTCGGCCCCGCTAAGGGTCCACCACGCCGATTCTTCATCAACTCGCGTTCGCATTCAATCTCCTATCTCGTCGGTTTAGATCGTTTCGTCCTACTCGCCCTGTTCCTCACCGTTCCGTCTCGGCTCGCCAAACGACGAAACCCCCGCGCGGCAGCGCAGGGGTTTCATGGGTGTCGGTGTTGGTGTTGGTGTTGGTGTTGGTGTTCCAGTCTCGATCGAGCGGGCAGAGGCCACCCCGGCCAAACGCCTCGCAGCAAAGCGAGGCATCGCAGAGGGCACCGTTCTTCGTCTGTCTCTTTGCCTGTCTCTTCGTCCGTCCAACGGAAACCTCGGACCACTCAGCTTCTTCCATCTTTCACCGGATGACTGGAAGAAGGATCTCGAATTCTACTCTCCGATTCGCACTCTTTCTCGCGACCTCTCTCGCATTCTCCTGATCGGCCGAACCCGATCTCTGATCAAGAGGCATTGGATTGATATCGTCTCACTGGGTTGAGTCAACCCCACCACCCCAGCACTCATCTCGCTCTCCAACCGAAAGCCCCCGAGAAGACGAGGCTTCACGGGGGCTGAGGGCCATTTTGCATGCGATTTGGCTAGGCGAACTTGAAGCGCCCCTGGTCGAATACGATGTCGCCATTCTGGTTCTTGGTCTGGAAGAGCGCTTCCTGGCCATCGACCCACATGGAAATCGTGAGCGACTCACCCGGCATGACCGGCTTCGAAAAGCGACCATCCATTCCCTTGAAGCGCTTCGGATCGCTATCACAGAGCGAATGCAGCAGCGCGCGCCCCGTAAACCCGTAGGTGCACAGGCCATGAAGAATCGGCCGATCGAAGCCACCCATCGCAGCGAAAGACGGATCCGAGTGAAGCGGATTGCGATCCCCGGATAGGCGATAGGTCAACGCCTGATCTTCTCGCGTCGAATAGACGACTTCGTGATCGGCCTTTCGGTCGGGCACTTCGAAGCTAGGCGACGAGCCACGTTCGCCGCCGAAGTCTCCGGCCCCACGACAATAGATCGACATCTTGACCTTGAAGAGCGGCTTGCCTGTCTCGACTAGCGTCGAGGTCGATTCAAACTCGAGAACCCCGGCCTTGCCCTTGTCCCAGACACCGGTGATCTCGCCGACACTTTCGATCTCGCCATTCGCGGGGATCTCGCCGTAGAGCTCGATGCCCTCAGTGCCATGCACCATCAAGGCGGGATTGAACGACCCGGCCTTGTCCATGGGAACGCCACCGCCACCTAGAATCACCGCCATGGTCGGCAGCACGCGTTGCGGGGTGTCCTTGGTGTTCTCCGTCGTAAAGGCCAGTTCCGATGTCCCGGCGCCGACGCCAACGGCGTAGAGCAGGGCATCTTTCGAGGTCCATGTTCGCTTCGTGGGTTCGCCTTTCAGGCCAACACTGCTGGGGTCAAGCGCCATCTCAGTCACGTCTCCTGCCCTGCTCGCACCGTCCGTCTACTCGACGAGTCCCTGCGCGGCAAGACTGATGATTGGGGTCAATGAATCCATACCGACGCACTTCTCATGCAGATCATGCAGAAGTGCTGTCGGTCTGGGGGCGGTCTGTAGAGGTACAATAGGCACTCAGGCTTGTCGATTGCGACGCAAAGGACGGGTATCGTTTCGCTCCATGACCGATTCCCGAGTGGGCGACAGATAGGCCACCCGCAGGAAAGAAATGCTCTCGAATTCTCGCGCCCTCTTT
>CAZMFM010000109.1:0-15547 GCA_964565565.1 uncultured Spirochaetaceae bacterium
TTGAGTCCGATGACCTAGGCGAGTGGAATCCCGTAGTAGATGACCGAGGTTGCAGAAACCGCATCGTACTCTCCGCCGTAGATTTCGAGATCGGCACCATAGCTATGCCGACGGCCCGATTGAGCGAGCCAGGTCGAGTAGACGTAGTTCACCGTGTGGTCGAGGTTCCTGACTTCGCCGCGGTGGGCGAACGTCGCGTAGGTTGCTTCGGGAATCTCGTAACAGGTCATGTCTTTCGGAATCTGCGTCGCGCGCTCGACCTGAACTGCCGCGATGTATTCGAGCAGATCACTGTCCGGCTCGGTCTGTCTAATGATCCCGTAGCAAACACCCGGAATGATGTCCTTGATCTCGTTCAAGCGCGGCAAGAATCTGGCCCAAAGCGGCGGCACTTTCTCCCCGATGTTATTTCGGTCCGAGTCCACGCTGAAAAAGCAGGTTCGCAAGCCGACAACGAGCCGGGCGGGCATTCGTTCGATGGTCGGCGTCAAAGAGACACCCTGGGTGAGGTGCCGAAGATAGTCGGTGTCGATACGAACTTTCTCCAAGAGCAAATGTTGATCCCCCTGCGAGCGATAGCGAGCGGGCGGTACGCCGAAGGCTTTCGTGAAGGCCCGCGTAAAACTCGCCTGGGAATCAAAGCCGGCGGCCATGGCGATGTCGAGGATGCTTTCCTCAGTCGTCATCAGTTTTGCGCGCGCTCTCGCGAGCCGGCGCGATCGGACATAGGTCTTGAGTGTTTCGTTCGTCAAGGCCTTGAACATCCGCTGAAAATGCCAATGGCTGACGCCGGCCGCACGAGTGACAACTGGGAGTTCGAAAGCGTCGTCCAGGTGATCTTCGATGTAGTCGATGCCCTTTTGAACCTGTTCGAGGTAGCCCAATCTCAGCCTTTCGTCGTCTCGAAAAATCCGGTCATGGAAACCAACCGGCCGCTTTCGTCATATGCGCCGTAGCTCACACCGTCACCGAGGACAGTTTCATTGGCGTCGCGCATTTCCCATTTCGCGATGCTTTGGTCGTGGTGCGTCATGAATTCGACCGTCGCAAAGTATCCTCCAGGAACTCGCTGGTGAAAGTCGAGCATATAGGTTTCGAGCTCTTTCCAGCCCCTCGCTCGAGTCATTGGATCGGTGTACACGCAGTCTGGGTTCAGAGACTGCTTGTACAAATCCCGTTTGTCCTCTGCGGACATCACCTTCCATGATGCCGCGTAGATTTCCCAGGTCTTCTCGTGATCAGCCATGGTCGTTCTCCATCGTGTTGCAGTTTGAGCCGCCAAATTGCACCAGACTGTCTGTGGATGTTTGATCGTTTGTGCGTATTTTCCAACATGCTTGCACGCGGCGCTCTGTGGCTCCGTCTTGCCAGTCGCTCTAGATCAGGACCGAGGTCGACTGACCGATATTCAGAGCCCAATTCAATGGAAACGTTTCGATGCGAATGAGTCGCTCCGGCAGGCCCCTGATCTGAAAGTTGATCTGCCCTGGAACGCCGTCGGGGGATTCGATTTTGCCGATCTGGAACAGGCCCTCATCCGACATGGGAACCGCGCTGGCGACTGGAATCAGGCGAGTGGTTGGCGGTAGCGCGTGAGGGCTGTGAACGCGGCGACCGGGATCATGGCGACGAGGGCGTAGGCGCCCGGAAAGATGATGAGTTCGGGCATCTTCAGAATGCTGAGGGGGATCATCGTCGCGAGTGCGCCGTTTTGCAGGCTGACCTCGATGCTAACGGTGAACGCATCGCGCTGGTCGAGCTGCGCGCCGCGTGCAGCCAGGAACGAAAGGGCCAGCATGCCCACCACAAGTCCGAGTGCAGCGACGGAGGCCGCCCCCAGGTCGCGCAGGACGTTTTCCCATTCGGAGCCGACCACCACGACGATGGTGATGGCCATCAGGATGGTTGTGGTTCGCCGCATTGGGTTTCGGAGTTTCTCACACAGCTCTGGCCGGCGCGCTCGAATGGCCATGCCGATACTGATAGGCAGGATCGTCACGACGAAGAGTTGAAGAGCCGTGCGCACGAAGGGTAGCTCGATCGCGTGCGTGCCCGACCCGGTGGACGCGCCAAAGAGATCGAAGCCGAGGCCAATCCAGAACGGAATCGTGACGAAGCAGAGCACGGACGAAAGCGCCGTGAGCGTGACCGACAGGGAAACGTTGGCCCGGGCGAGATAGCTGAAGATGTTCGACATTGCGCCGCCGGGACAGGCCGTGACGATGATGATGCCGATGGCGATTTCGGGCGAGAATGCCGGCCATTGAGCGAAGGCGAGCCCCACCAGCGGAAGCACGATCATCTGTCCTGCGAGGCCCACAAGCGTCGCGCGGGGCATCTCGAGCGTGCGCTTGAAATCAGCGAGTCGAAGCTCGGTCCCCATGGCGATCATCATGATCAGGATGATCAGGGGTACAACCATGTCGTGCCAACGGCTGCCGAGCTCGGATGCTTCGTTCATGGGGGCGCCTAGAGCTAAGGACAGAACGACGCGCTCAGCCGGATACGGACGATCACCCAGGCCCGGACGTTATGCAACCAGTGGGATCGCGAATCAGGGGATGAAGGCGAGGCGATGGCTCGCGGCATAGCGAGCCGCCAAGCAACAATAGCGCGGTGGCCAGAACCCAGATGCCGGCGCTCGATTGCGTTGGGACGCTCGGGGCAACAACCGATTCACGTAGATTCAAGAGCACGCTGACCTCATCGCGGGCTCTGCTCAGGACCGCAATATCGAGTTGAGTGTCGCCGTCGAGGTCGGTCACGACGAGTGCTCCCGCGTTTTCGCCCGGCGTCAACGTGAACGCATTTTGGAAGCTGCCGTTGTCGTCACCGAAGAGCACGGTCACATCGGAGCTGGTCTGATTGCCGGTCATGATGTCGGGCACACCGTCGCCGCCGACGTCGGCGATCGCGATTGAAACTGGGCCAGCGCCGACCTGATAGGCGGTCGCGGGCCGAAACGTGCCGTCGCCGTTTCCTGGCCGGACGCTCACACTGCCAGGGTAGTGGCCGGCGACGATGTCGAGGTTGCTGTCGCCGTCGAGGTCGGCCAGGGCGACGGAGGCGGGCTGCAGACCGGATGAAATCACGATGGCGTTCTGGAAGGTCCCATCCCCGTTCCCCAGTCGTACGCGTAGGCTCGAGGGATTGCTATTGACGGTTACGAGATCGGGAATCGTATTCCCGTCGACGTCACCCACCGAGAGGCCCTCAACCGCTGCGGTCTCGGGGACCGTGATCGCGTTTTGGAACGTGCCGTCGCCGTTTCCGATCAGCACAAGCAACTCGTCGGTGTTGAAATCGATCATGACGACGTCGGGAATGTTGTCGCCATCCAAATCGACCGATTCCGAGCTCCCGGGTCTGTCGCCGGCCGGAAACAGTCCCCCCACGAATTGCGGCTCTACAGCGCCCGCGCCGGACACCATGCCGATCGCGACCAAACAAGCGATCAGCGACAGACGGGGGATCCTGAGGACGCGGGGCGCGAATTTGAACCGAGTCTGTTGTCGCCAATCAGGCTGTCGAAATTGATTCTCTGACATATGGCATCCGCGCGATCGGGAGGAATCGGGAAGGTTGTCTGTGATGTACGGTCTTCAATGTCTATCTATAGTTGAGGTCGATCGTAGACGTCGATCAGGCTAGGAGGTGAAGCGGAAATGTCGGAATCGAACGTGTGGGCCTTTCCGACGGACGTCGTTTCGCCCGGCGCCGACAACACCGACAACACCGACAACACCGACGTCACCGACAGCGCCCCCGTCCTCTATGCCGAGCAGGTTCGATCCTGGCGCGAGAACGGATTCGCATTGGTCGACGGCTTGATTCCGGCCGACTTGATCAGCAGGGCGCGGGCTGAGAGTCTGCCCTTCTTCCCGGTCGCGGGCACGCCGGAGAGCGAGGCGGTTACGGATTATGGCAGCCAGGGCAAAATGGAGTTCCCGGCGCCGTCGGACGCGATCAATGAGATCACGATGTATCCTCGATTGTTAGGCGCTGCGTCTCAGTTACTTGGCTTGCGCATTCAGGATTTGCGTCTCACCCAGAGTGAGCCGTGGGCGAAATATGGACATGAGAGATCGTCCCGGGGAGCGCTCGACAATCAGGACCAGCGGATGCATGTCGACTATCCGAACCATACGCTGACCCATCCGGCGGACTGGGATCAACCCGAGGCGGTGTCGATCCTTCTCTACTTCGATGCGGTCGAGGCGTGTGGCGGCGCGACCGAGTTTGTACCCCGAGAAGGACCAGCGGATCCGGCCTATCAGGGGCCGTTGGTTCGTACACCCGGCCTTGCTGGACTCGAGTTCGTGAACGATCGCGAGCAGGCGGCGGCCTATTTGCGTGAAGCTGCGCCCGACACGGCGCGATGGCGGCAGGAGCATCTCTATTCCCGGGCCAGATCCATCCACTATCAACCGGGCACCATCCTCTTCTATCGACAGGATCTGTGGCATAGGGGAACGCCGCTCACGCCCGGGGCGATGCGGCTGATACATAACCTGACATTCCGGCGGAAGGATTGTGAATGGATCAGCACGGTTCATCAGGGCTGGGCCTGGGCGATGTATCGGTCTTCGAAGGTGATGGTGAAGCTGTTGGCCGAAAGTTCGGTCGAGCAGCGCTGTGTTCTGGGCTTCCCGGAGCCGGGCCATGCCTATTGGACTCGAGGCACGCTCGATGCGGTTCGGGCGCGACTCGAACCGTGGGGTATGGACATGGCGCCCTATGAGCGGGCGTGGGTAGAGAAGGCGAAGGTGACGCCAGAAAAGGACGAGGTCTCTGTCATCGATCAGCTCCGCCGGGAGAATCGAAGATTGCGGGAAGAATTGTCTGCGCTCCGCGAGGGTAGAGAGATCCAAGGTTCTGAGAGCCCGTAGGGCCTGCCGAGGCGAAGAGATTCTTGACGTCGTGCATCGGCAAGCGGATGGGGCGAGTATGTGTCGATCGGGGCTTGATTGACATATTGGACTTGCCGGGCGTGCCGAAGCCGATGCTTGGAATTCCTGTTTGCCGGTCTGACCTGTGACTCCCCTCACTTCGGCCTGGTTCAATGCATCAAAGTAGACTCGGCACGATCCTCTCGGTAGGGATGGAGCACCATATCATTCGCCGTCTCTTTCCGTGGACTCGACACACTCAGGCCGGCCAGTCCTACTGCGCTATGCGGGAGTAGCTAGGCGAGCGAGGATGCTGCGACGACAGGCCGGACTGAGCCCATCGGCGGTTCTGAGCGATGAGCCGCGATCTCAATCGGTCTCGAACCGTGCTCTCGCACAGTGGCGGGGGTCGCGAAATTACTCGGCGGTCGCCACCTGCACCGACTCCACCACCGCCTGGAGATCGGGCGCGAATTTTTCATGGTCCTGCCGGGAAGCGTTCAGGTAGACCTGCACCTGCAATGCATCCGAGAAAAAGTACACGTCGTGAAAGATCACCTCCTGGCCACGTAGGTTCGCCTCGTAGGTGGCTTCCCAAACCGTGAAACCGTTCTGCGTACGACTGGATTCCTTGAGGAGTGCATGCGACTGCATCTCGTGTTTGCCTTTGGTGCCTTCCTGCACTTGCTCAACGGTCGGCGAAGATGTGCGCCGTCTGGCGACGACGGCGAGTACCGGTGAATTGTCGATGCCCACGCGTGTGTAGTGATCGCCTGAGCTCATTTCCGTATTCGTCCATCCATCCGGCATCGCGTAGCGAACGAGGCCACCGCTATCGGTTCGGTTGGTCACTACCTCTGGCTTGTCGCAGGCGCCGAGGAGCAGAATTAGGAGTGTCAGAACGAAAAGTCCGGTCCTGCGATTCATTGGTTGGCCATCCTGTCGAGAGAAGGGGGTGTAGTGTCCGCGATTGCATGACTACTCGAGAACAGGCACGGTACCACTGCCAACCTTGCTAGGCATTTGCAGGGAGATCCCGACAAGGTCGCCCTTCACTCAATCAACGGTACCGGAAGACGTTCCTGACGCGTGGCTCAGGCCGACCCCAGACCCCTCCGATTCGCCGAGACCGCAGTTCGGCAGGCGTCGAGATCCGCCCGTTTCACCGCCAGCCTATGGTTGCTGCGCTGACTTGCTAAACTCAGTACACATCAACCGAACTTGCGGATACTCATGCCTGAAATCACAACGCTAGCGGCGCATACCAGTAACGACCTGATTCTCGAGGTGATAGAACGAGACGGCGCCTGCATTCTCGGCGACGCGATGCCAGTTGGTGTGCGTGCTGCGATCAACGATGAACTTGAATCGTTTATTGCGGATACAGAGTTTGGTCGAGACGAATTTACCGGCACCAAAACACAACGGACCGGTGCATTGGTGGCGCGAAGTCCTCTGTGTCGTGAGACGATTACCGAGGCAACGATACTTTCACTCGCCACAGCATTTCTGTCGCCGTTTTCCAAAAGGCTGATCCTGAACACGACGCAGGTGATTCGCATCAGTCCGGGCGAGACCGATCAAGACTTTCACAGAGATCGCCATGCTTGGGGAACTCATCTGCCGAGGGAGATCGAAACCCAACTCAGCACCATTTGGGCGCTTAGCGAATTCAGCGAGAAAAATGGTGCAACCCGCTTGGTGCCGGGCAGTCACCGCTGGGACTGGGAGCGGCAAGCGCAACCAGGAGAAATTTGCCAGGCGGTCATGGCGCCTGGTTCCGTTCTCATTTTCACCGGTTCTGTTCTTCATTCCGGTGGTGGCAACCAATCACAACAACCAAGGACCGGACTCAATATTACGTATTGCCTGGGGTGGCTTAGGCAAGAGGAAAATCAATACCTTTCGTGTCCGCCGGATGTGGCGAAAACCTTGAACGCCGAATTGCAGGATTTGCTCGGGTATACGCAGGGAGATTATGCACTCGGGTATTATTCAGTCCCCAAGCCAAACGGAAAGAACGCCGCGGGCATCCGACCTCCTGAGTTCGCCGTGGGCAGGAAAACCGGCAGGCAAGCGTAAAGGCATTGACCGTCTCGGCCACCCGGAGAGCAGGAAGTAGAAGGCCCCTTGTCGGAAGAGCGGAGCAGGGGCCATTTTTTTGCGTCCTCTCTTGATTCGCGTTGTTGCGACGATCGCCTGTCCGCAGAGATGACTCCCATGCTCAACTCGCCACCGCGAAACCAGGGACGCTATCGCCGATGACCGGGGGTGGTAAATCGATGGCCGACATACCGCCCAGGCAAAGTCTGGCAGAACGCCTGCTGAACTGCGTGGGCAGCGACACGACGGCGCTCGCAAGAGCACGGCTCTCGGCGGTGCGGCGCATCCTTCTTTTCGGTCTTCTGGTGGAGAACCTCGAGGCGATTGCGCGGCGCTCAGAGGCCCCCGACGTGGCGACGGTCGCATTCGTCGCAGGCATCGGGTTGTGCGCTCTGGCCGTCTGGCGAGAAGGTTGGGGGCGGTTGTCCTGCGCGATCGCTTGTCTGGTGACGGGTGCCCAGCTCATCACGAACTTTCCCGTCCACGCAAACCATCACGTCCTGATCTTCATCTGCCTTGCGGTGCTCGCTGGCCTCGATGGACCGAGCGAGGACGAGCCCGTTCTTGCGGTCCAGAGCCTGCGCTGGATCATCCCGATCGGCTTCTTCTGGGCTGGCCTCCAGAAGGTCCTCTACGGCTACTACTTCGGTGGCGAGCTCCTCGCGTACGGCATAGCGGAAACCGAACGGTTCGCCGCACTCTTCCGATGGGTGCTCAGCGATGCCGACTTCACGCGATTGCGAAGCGACGCACTACGCGAGGCCGGGGGGCCCTTCAGGGTGGATTCAACCCTTTTCCGGGCCCTGTCCAACGCGAGTTATCTCGGAGAGATCGCCGTCGCGTTGCCCTTGTTCTGGCAGCGCACGCGCACGACCGCCGCCGTGGCTGGGATCGGCCTTATCGCGGCCATCGAGGCCGGCGCGCGCGAAGTCTTCTTTGGGAGCCTGATGGTGAATCTCCTCCTGCTCTATTTTCCCGCGAACTGGAATGCGCGCGCCTTGCCCGGCTTCATCCTCTTCTACCTCGTGCTGCTCGCCACGGCGTTAGGCTGGCTGCCGGACTGGGAGTTCACGTGAGGGCCTCGATCGAAACCAAGCGAAGGCTGGCCGCTCTGTTGATCCTGTTCCTGATACTCTGGCCCGCCGTCCACCACCAACTCGTCCGAAGCCATGGCATCGACCCATGGCGTTTTCTGGGCTGGTCGATGTACGCCGTGCCTAACACTCAGATCCGACTCGGACTCCAAGGCTTCGTCGGAGAGCAGGCGCTGCAGATCGGAGTCGGGTTGAATGCGCGGAAAGTCGGCAATCGTTTTGCTCTCCGGCGCGCAAATCTCGGCGACTTCGCCTCCGCACGCCCCCTCGCAGAAGCGGCCTTCGAGGAGCATCCGGCCCTCGATGCTGTAGACGTGATCATCTACAGGCGGGTTCTCGATCGCGAGAGCGCACAGTTCGAGACCGTCGAGTCTCGCCTTCACTTCGAGCGAAATTGAGCGGCGTAGGGCAGGAAGGGTCGGCCAAGTAGGCGGGACCCAACTAAACGGGTCTCCAGGAAATCCCGGGGCAGTTCACAGTGCTCAAACCCGGACCTCGACGTTTCGGGACTCCCGGTAGAATGACCTCAGCATGTCCGCGATGCAGACAGGGAAGGGGTCGGACTGATAGGGCAGCCCGTGCTTCTCACATAGTTCCTTCACCCAGGGCTGAATCTTGGGCAAATTGTGACGGGGAACGGCTTGGAAAAGATGGTGCTCGATCTGGTACTGAAGTCCGCCGTGGAACCAACCGTCATACCAGGTTGTGTCGACGTTCTGGGTGCCCAGAATCTGGTAACGGATCCAGCCGACCCTCCGCTGATCGGCCTCCGTAAAGCGTGGCATGTAGGCATGGCTGAGGAGTATCTGAACGTGGATGATTCCGCCTGTGACCAGGGCCATCAATAGAAAGGTCGGGCTGAAATTGGACCGAAGGAAGAGGGCTACCCAAGCAGAGACATGAATGACGATGCCCAGGAACGCGACATACTCACCCGACCGAACCAGCCTCGGTGTCTTGCGGATCATGTTGAACTTCTGAATCAAGAGCATGAGCGGAAGGGCAAGCAGATGTTGGTGTCTCAACCACCAGCAGTGAAAACCATTGATGCGTCCGCCCCCTTCGTGAAAATGGTCGAGTTCGCCCTCTTTATAGAGGAGCCAGGGCAGATGAACGTTCTGCGGATCCTTGCCATAGAGCAAATTGACCCTGTGGTGAACAGAGTGGTTCTCCGACCATTTGACTCCGTCGATCCCGAAACAGACGTTGCCGAGCGACCAGACTCCGGCTTTCTTGAAATGACGGTTAAAGAGCCAGCCGCGAGCCCGAGTCATCACCGAATTGTGACCCAGGTCGTGAGCAATGAAGGCCGATTGCTGGATGAAGAGCCCGAATAGAATTCCGGCGAGCCATGGAATTTGCGCGGCCACCAGCCAGGCCGTGACTAGCAACGCGATGACGACGGCGTATTTGCCCAGATAGTAGGAGTCACGGGTTTCGTACAGGCCCGCCTTGCGGATTCGAGCATTGAGTTCGCGGTAATCCCTCAGGATCTGAGAAGGTCCCTGCTCTTGCTCCGAGCCATCGCTCGCGTCCATCGTAGCGTCCATCAGTGAGGCAACCTGCTCCATCACTTCCTCCTTACGACGGACGAGATGAACAGGACGACATGATGCAGCCCCCACCTATATGGCCTTCGCGATCCGCGGCGCATTCTATTGCATGGAGGCCATTCAAGAAAGGGTGTAGCAGCCCGCCCCAGCCCGGAGGCGAGCCGACCATGCTTCCTCTTGCTCGACACACGTTCAAAATGAGAGACTTCTGGCTGCCAGTTCGACAGCCCCCAGACGGAACTGGTTCATCCCGTGGCGAGAACCTACGCGAAGGCAGTCGGAGCGCTGGCGGCGGCATATTCAGACGAAGCCGCTTCGGCCTGTCCGCGGATCTCGGCAGATCGACCTTACGCAGCTTGCGATTCCTATTTCAGTTCAAAGGTCGGCAAGTTGCTGCCGCAACAAATCGGCTCTTCGGTGCGGACCAGAGAGCCGGACACAACGCCCTCGACGAAGGGCGCCAAGTCCACGTTGACTGGGCCATCGGGGTCGAACTGCTCGGTCAGATTCAAGATGACGGAGTCGGTCGTTGCATCGCTGATTACGCGCAGAGGCACAAGGACTTGAACGCCACCTGGCGAATTCGGACTTAGATTGTCGAGTACGACGCCCGCCGTCGTCACTTCGACACCTGGGTCAAAGTCGCGGATCCCGAGCTGAAATGCGGATCCGGCCAAATCGATGGTCGCGTTGTCTAGCTGTAAATACGGGCCATACTCATCAGGCGCCAAATTTCTCGAATCGAGCAGCACCGGGCCGAGCGTGGTGTTCGATGCCGAAATGGCGACGCGTCCTGCGCCGCGAATGGGAATGTCTCGCGCGAACGAGCCGAAGAGGCCCAAGCTTGGGCGGCCCGCCTCGGCTGTGAACCCATCAAGGTAGATTTCAACGTCTGGATCGATCAGATCGGGGGCCTCGCCTTCGCCCGAGTAGCTGGGGTCGCGAGTCACGTAGGGCCGCAACTCAACATCGTTGAAGGTCGCGGTCTCGGTTCCCGAAAGGTCGAAACGCCGAATGTACGCGATGTTGGTTCCGCGATCCGGGAGTACGGGCATGAGAAAGGGACGGCCGTAGAGGTTCCCGCAACAGATGGAGGGTTCTTGTCCGACGCTCACCGAGAGCAGTGGGCCGCCTCGACCGTTCCCTTCGAAATAGGACCGATACATTGCGAGTGCGCATGTCGCTGACGGGGTATACCCGCCGCGAGGAAACCGTGCGCCCTCGAGGACGCGGTAGTCGCGTCCAACACATTCAACCGGATAGTTTGCATTATTCACAAAACGGATGTTGCCAAGATCGACGAACTGATCGTTCACGACCAATGCGGCATGAGCGGAGACCGAATCCGAGACGGTCAGATCGTGCGTTCTTTGCGAAAAGATACCCGTGATGGCGTAGGTGATCCGGCTTCCATATTCAGTCGCTTCGCCCGCCGCGTCTTCGATGCTGGCTGGCTCGAAGATGATCGTATGGAGTGACCGGAACCTGAGTTTGCGTCCCGCGTCCAGCCGGGCGCCGACAAAGCGCACCGTGTTTTCGAGTGTCTTGTCCGCGGGCGGCGCGCCAACGATGTCTGTTTCGCAGGATGAGTAGATACCCATGCGGAGCAGGGCGGGCGAGTCGGTCGAGGTCGTCTCGAAGATGAGGCTCGACCCGCCATGGAGCGTAATTAAGCCGCATTCCATGAGCGTCACCGACGAGGACTCGAATCGCAGGGTGACCGGGTTTCCCTCGCTCCCAATCCGATATTCGATTCGTTCAGACCCCGATTCTACGCGAGCGGTCTCGGGCAGACGGAGCGCCTCGTTCTGAAAGGTCTGATCCGTTTGGAAGTGGACGATCAAGTCGCAAGCGTCATCCAAGCCATCGGCATCGAGGTCGATCTCCCGGTTTCGGGCGAATGGGCATTCATCCCCGCCGACGAACGCATGGCGGTAGATCTCCGGCGCCGGAATCGCGGTACAGAATTCGACCGGATTGACACCGATGCCGTCGAGATCGACATCGTCGTAATACAAATTGAGAGCCCACGCCGAGCCATCGTTCGGCGCACAATCGATCTCGTTGCCAACGCCGTCTCCATCCAGATCGCCGGGAACCTTCGTGCTGTCGCCATCATCGGGATCCCCGGAAGCTGAAGCGAATCCGACGGGGGCCGTTCCCAAGCAGGATGGCTGCCCGGAGCCGACGCCAAAGCCGTCCGCGTCGGAGTCGATGAAATAGGGAATGTCCTCGGTCACGTTCGGATCTTGGTCGTTGCAGTCCCCTTCTGAAACGCTGTAGCCGGCGGGTGCGCTCGACTCGCAAAGACTCGCTTGAAGGGGGCCACCTACGCCGTCTAGATCTTGGTCCACGAAATAGCCGGCCGGCGACTGAATATTGGCGTTCCCGTCATCACAGTCGCCTGCGACGAGACTGAAAGCGACGGGTGGGCTCGATGCGCATACGGCTTCGGTCGTGGCTCCCCCGATTCCGTCTTCATCCGAATCCACAAAGTAGGTCTCGAGGTCCGCGACCGTTGGATCCGTGTCGTCGCAGTCCGAGATCGCGTTTACTCCATCGCCGTCAAGATCGGGAGACGACGACCCTCCACCGGAGCATCCGGATGCGGATAACATCGTGGCCAGGGCGAGCAGGGCCAGAATCCACCGGATGGGTCGGTTCATCGCTGTGGATCCCCTTGGTTGATCGGTCGGTCGGTCGATCCAATCAGATCGAATAGTGGCGCGAAGCGATGCCCCCGACGCTCTCAGTCCAAGATGGCGGACGGACCATGACCATGACCATGACCGTGACCACGGCTGTGACGATGGCTATGTCAGCCGAGCCCCTTGATCTCGATCAGCTTAACGTCGATCGAGACGACCCGAGTTGCTTCGCGCATATCATATCAGAGATCATGGCTTCGATGGTCGTTAAGTGAAGGCCATCAGCCTGCGCCGCGGACTCGATTCATCACTTCGGCGGGCTCTGTAGGCATCGTGTCGCCGCGCCATGCAACGTGTCCGTCCGGACGGACCAGGACGAGGGGCCGTTCGTAGCGCGCCGCGACTTCGGCCGACTCGATGTAGATTGATTCAAAGGGAACGCCTTGCACGCGCGCCGCGTCTTCGAACCGCGTCCCGGAGGGAGGCGAGTCGCCCAGTCGGAGGAGTACGAAGCCACGGCCGAAGAGGTCGAGTGTCGATCGCCCGTCCGGCAGCCAGGCATGCGGAGCGCGGCCGCCTGGGTAACTTGTCTGCACATACACGTTGGGATCGTAGGCCGGCGCCTCGCTCTCGTCCGGTACGATGATCGGGGAGTCGTCGTAGCGGTAGCCCATGTTCACGCCGTCGTTCGTGAACTCCAACTCGAAGCCATTTTCTTCGAGCGCCTCGGCGACCTCGACACGAGCGGCATCGCCGTCCGGGCCGCGGTCGTCCAGTGCGGCGCGCTCCTGCAGCGTCCTGAACCGGACGAGATTGCGCAGCGACTCAGCATTGATGCGCGCGCCGGTTTCGCGGCGCTCGGCGTCGTAGCTTTCAAGGAGCCGCGGGCCACCCCAGCCCTGAATGGTCGCCGCGAGTTTCCATCCCAGATCAACCGCATCGCCGATTCCGGTATTCATGCCGAGCCCGCCCGTCGGCGAGAGAGTGCGCGCGGCGTCACCGGCCAGCAGCACCCTGTCCTGCAGATAGCGCTGCGCCAAGGCCAACCGAATGGTCCAGGGTTTGACGTCGAGGATCTCGAAATCGAAGTCCTGCCCTGCAAGCCTACGCACAGCGGCATGGGCATCGAAGCCCTCAACGGACTCACCGGGCCGAACCGACCAGTTGAAGCGCCAGAGTTCCTCACCGTCGGTCGGCGTGATCACGCCGCGCACGCCCCCGCCCGCATCCAGAACGAAGTAGAACGCCGCACGACGTTTGTCGTGGAAGTCGAAAAAATGCCGGGTACGCAGCGTGATTGCGAACTGCTCCACGGACGGACCAGTCTGGTCACGCTCGATACCGAGTGTCTTCCGGATCCGGCCGCCCGCCCCGTCGGCGGCCACCAGATACTGTGCTTCGATCGAATAACATTCGTCCGAGTCGAGCGCGGTTGCCCGCACCGATACGCCGGTGGCCGTCTGCTCAAAAGCGTCGAATCGATTGCGAAAGCACACATCGACGCCCGGAAACGACGACGCGTGCGCGGCCAGGATCGGGTCGAACCAGATCTGTGGACAGCGTTGCGATCCCTCGGGCGTATAGTCGGGAACCAAACGGTCGCGCTGGCTTGGCTGCTCGAAACGCTTCACCTCGTAGCCGGCCAGGCTCGTCACGTAGGCGGCGTCGAGGGGATGATCGGGTGGCCAGCCCGCTTCGCGCACCTGCTTCGCGATCCCCCAACGACGGCACTGCTCCATCGAGCGAGTATTGACGTGGTTCATCTTGGGCAGTGGCAGTACGCCCGCGTTCTGTTCGAGAACGATGCAGCCGATCCCTCTGCTCCCGAGTTCAACCGCCGCCGAGAGCCCTACGGGTCCCCCGCCCGCAATGACGACGTCGGTCCGTTGGATCCTGGCCATGGGATGCTCTCCTCGAATCAATCTAATTTGTATATTGCAAAACTTCTAGAAAGACGCAATCTATCTCAATGAACTCGAGGGATCCACGTCGCCTACGGACCCGCCAACGCCTGCTTGCGGGAGGGCGGCGCGTAATGGCCGAGAAGGGTGTCGATGCCGCCACTGTGCTCGAGATCGTCGCGGAAGCCGAGGTTTCCCAGCCTTCTTTCTATAACCACTTCGACTCCAAAGAAGCCCTGGTCCAGGCGATCGTGCGCGAGTTTTTCGATGCGGAGCTGACGTTGAAGGAGCGGGTCCGGAAGGAATCAGAGGATCGCGCTGAAAGCATCGCCGCCAACTGCCGACGCTCGGTTCGCGCCCTGGTCGGCGACCCGGTCGTCGCCTGGGTGATCGTGCGTGCTGGCAACATGCGAAATCTGTTGCGCTCGCCCGTCGAGGATCCGCTGATGCGCGAAATCGCCGAGGGCGTGGAGGCCGGTCGCTTCCGGGTCGGTGACTTGCGCGCAATGACCGCAGCGATCCGCGGCGCAGCGCTTTCCATCATCCAGGATGTTCTCGAGGGGCAGGCCGGCCCTGAGCCCGATGCACGCTTCGCGGAGTTGGTTCTGAGAATGTTAGGCCTGGCACCCGCCGAAGCCGAACGGCTCGCCTTTGCTTCGCTTCCAGATTTCCTGGAGACCGACGAACGGCCTCCTGTCGCGTCGTCGAACGCGGGCCACGGCAAGAGTTCGGCGAAAGGCGCACTGGATCCTTGAGAGCAGAGTTCGTTCCCGAAAGTTTCTAAACCCAGTTGAACCCGACCAGACCCAGCAAAACACAACTAAACCCAACTGCAGCCACTAAGCGGCTTCAATCAACACAAGCGAGATCCGCGCCTATGTCAGTATTCACCGAAGAACAGATTGCATTCTTGACGAAGAAGACCTGGGCCGTTTTGGCAACTGGCCGCGGTGACGGCTCGCCACAAATCTCCCAGGTCGGATACGACTGGAACGGTGAAGAACTCATCGTTTCGACCAAGAGCTACACCGCAAAATGGAAGAATGCGTCGAAGCAGCCAAAGGTGGCCATCCTCGTTCATGAAGATCGAAGACAACTGATTATCTACGGGACAGCAGAGTGTATCACCCAGGACCCCGAACGTGCGGACCTGACGGCCCAGGTTTTTCGCCGATTGTCCGGAAACCCGGATGTTGCAGTGGATGAGAACCTCATCAAGACCCTCGACGATCAAGCGCGAACCATCTTGCGCATAACACCTACGAAGGCCTTCATGAACGACTAGAGCTTTACGAGGCGATCCGCCGTGGCTCGCGAGCAGCTTGTGAGTCCGGGGCTTTCAGTGGCCTTCTTCGTGGC
>CAZMFM010000109.1:15647-16706 GCA_964565565.1 uncultured Spirochaetaceae bacterium
CGTGGCGGTCGTTGTCGACGAGTTCGAAACTCGTGACCTGCAGACGGCCATTATTCACTTCGCCGCTGACCGTGGCCATCCTCACCACCGCGCAAAAGCCGTCGGCGGCGTGGGCGTCTCCGTGCTCGTCGATCTCCGTACCGTCGACGAACGCGACGTTGCCCTCGTAGCGAACGGCCAAGCTGCAGGTATGGCCTCCCATGTCGAACTGACACAAGCCGCACGAGGCCTCGACCACCTGGGCGTCGAACACCGTACCATCCGGGATCACGCCCACCCTGACCGACGTCACTTCGCTGGAGGTGGTGCCTTCGCATGCGATCAGGGCGGCGAGGACGAGGGCGGGCGAGACGAGCCGGGTGATGCGCTGTGGGGTAGTCATGGCCGCAGGCTAGCGAGGGGCCGAGGGACCGTCACGCCTTCCGCGTTGGGTGCGCCCGAGACTTGATTCGCGGCGTTCCAGAGCCTCTCGGCGTCTTCACGACTCGGTGCCGCCTTGGCACGGCCTACGTTCTTCGGCGCGCCCCACAGTTCAAAAAAGCGACTGGGTCCGAAATAACTGCCTGCCTCGACGTCCAGCCCCGTGGCGGCCCGAAGTGTCGGCAGCGCTCCACCGAGCGGCTGCATCCCAATGATTGGATTCAGGCGCCGAAACAGGTTCGAGTACTGCTGAAGGTTCGTCCGCGCCCAACCCAGGTGTGCCGCCGCAACCAGCAAGCGCGCAATTCGCCTCGCTGAGCGTGCCCCCTTTTGACCCGAACAGTTCGACAGGAAGCATTCGCTGGCGGCGCGCGATCTGCATGCTCTCCCTCTCTACCACGACGTTTCGTTCGACGGCCAGCAGATTGAGCGCGGAGATACTCCGTCCAGAGCATGTGGAAGTCCCGGGACGGTTCACTCGTCCCCTGAGGAGTAGCCAGATAATCCTGCGTTCGCAGCGGAAGAACCCCTGCACGGACAGCTGCTGAACCGCATGGTCGTTCGTTATGTGCGTCTTCTTCTCCTTCATCTCGGTCTCGGTGGCTGCGCCAACCTTGACCACGGCCACACCGCCGACCA
>CAZMFM010000110.1:0-16510 GCA_964565565.1 uncultured Spirochaetaceae bacterium
TGTCGTGGTCGAGTCGTGTAGCGAAGAGAAGCCGCCACTGGAGACGGCGCCGGAGTCGTTGCCGGCGATCGCGACCGCCGCGGCGCTCGAGTCGGTGGGGCTGTCCGCGGCCTGCGACCACGTGGCTTTCGGGACGGATGCAGGGGTTTTCGGGCGCGCTGGCATTCCGGGCGTCGTGCTCGGTCCGGGCTCGATCGACGTGGCCCATACCTCGCGTGAATTCGTGCCGATCGCAGAAGTCGAGATCATGGTGCGAATCTTCGAACGCCTGCTCGAAGGCGAGGGCGGTGCGCCCGCGTTGGTGAGTTGATTGCCTCTTCGGCAGTGGGGGGCGGTGGGCGAATTCGCCAATCGAAGCCGCCAGCGTGTGAGGAAGCCGTTAGCCGGTAACGAAGCTGCAGCGCGGGGCGGACCCCGTCTCAAGCGGGTTGTCGGGAAGGCCGATGGAGAAGGGATTGCGGGCCCCCGCCCGCCGAGGATCTCATGGCCGCGAAACAATCGCGAACGCAGAGTCGTTCATTTTTCTTGCCGGCGCTTCTACTGGTCGCGCTCTTGCTGGGGTGCGCGAGTGGGCCGCCGCCGACCCCGGTTGAGCTCGGAGAAACAGCACTTTCCGAGGGGGACTGGCGTGCGGCGAAGACCCATTTTGCCGACGCGCTTCGGGTCGATGAACGGATGGGGCGAGCGTGGTTGGGGCAGGCCCGCGCGCAACTGATGGCTCGGGATGCCGAGGGCTCGCTGCGCAGTCTGTCGAGTCTCTCGAAGGTCGACCGCGCTTTGTTCCTCGGTGGGGCACGTGGTGTCTATGGCGACGCGCTCGAAGGGGCGGCTCGACGGCGCCTCGATCGAAAGCAGAGTGAGGCGGCGTTGGTCGCCGTGCGGGCCTTGTCGAGGCTCGATCCGAAACGCCGCGCTCTCCCTTCGGTTCTGGGCCGTGCCCTGATTGCCGAGGCGGGACGTTCGAGTTGGCAGGGCGATCGCGATCGCGCCCTCGTGCTCTATCGCGAGGCTTGCATCGTCGTGCCCGGTAGCCTGGAGGCCTGGGTCGGTGCCACCGAAATCCTGCTCCAAATGGGACAGGGCAAAGAGGCAATGCAACTGCTCGCCGAGGCCCGGAAAAGTCATCCCACTGCAGGGTCGATCCGCAGCTTGACGATTCAGGCGCTCAGCCTTCGCTAGCGAGCGTCGATCCGTCCGACAATTCGAGGGTCTTGGGTCGCGACCAGATCATGGGTGGCCCGTCGACGGTTCGTTCAGTGAAGCGTCACGCGGACCGGGATCCAGCGATTGACGATAGGCGTGATCAATCCCTCGCGGTTCCAGTGCGACACCGTCGCGTCGAGTAACGCATGGAGCTTCGTGTCCTGCGGCCGCACCGCCCAGGCGAGGTGCTCTTCGGTCAGCGGATGGTAGAGCCCCTGCAAATCATTCGAAGTCGGATCGCCGGCGAGTCGCCAGACTGTCGGTGCGTCATGAACGAAGAAATCAATCCGTCCGGCTCGCAAACTGCGTATTCCCGAATCGACGTCATCGAAAGCGAAGCTCCTGGCGCGCATCAGGCGATTCGCGACGAACTCCTCGCCCGTGGTTCCGCGCGCGTAGCCGACGCGTGCGCCGCTTCGGTAGATCGATCGCCTTTGCCCCAAGCGCAACAGTTCGCTCGAGCGGATCAAGGCGAGCTGGCCGACCTTCATATAGGGCGTGACGAATCGGACGCGTTCCTCGCGCTCGGGGGTGACGGACATGCCGCTCATGATGACATCGATCTCACCTCTCTCGAGGGCATCGATGAGTTCCGAGAAGAGATAGCGTTCGAAGGCGATCGGGCGCCCCAATACCTGGCCAAGCGCCCGCGCGAGGTCGGCCTCGATACCCACGATGACGCCGTCTTGCTCGAAGATGACGGGCTGGTAGGTTGGCGCAACGCCGACGCGCAGTGGCGGCTGGTCCAGAAAGGCGGGGCGCCCGATTCCGCCGGTGCAGCCCAGCGCCAGAACCATGACCGCGATCACCAGCACGTGGTACGGCCGCGATCGCGCCTTCGGCCTCTTGGCCAGGAGTGAGTTGTTGCGGCGCGGGGCGCCGTGGCTGCCCTTTTCTGTCATCCCGAATCCCCCCGGCCCCTTCGCGCAAGCTAGTGCCTTGCAGTTGGATCCGCCAATTTCTACTTTGCGTCGCCACGTCCGACGGATTCATCCGATCGGGAATCAGGAGCAACCATGTCCGAATCGAAGCCAAAGACCGTGCTGCGCGCTGACTATCGCGTGCCCGACTATCTGATCGATACGGTGGAGCTCGATTTCGACCTGCGTGAAGACGGGACCCGTGTCGAGGCGCGCCTCGGCTTGCGTCGAAGGGCGGATGCCGGGCCGGAGGTCGTGCCCCTGGTGCTGGTGGGCGAATCAGTCGAGCTGGTCGAAATCGAAATCGACGGACGGGCGCTCGACGAATCAGAATATCGAGTCGAGGATGAGCAGCTGGTGATTGCAGCGCCGCCGAGTCGATTTGAGCTGCGCACGGTGGTTGCGATTCATCCGGAAACGAATACCCAACTCTCGGGCCTGTATAAGAGCAGCGGCAATTTCTGTACGCAATGTGAGGCGATGGGTTTTCGCCGGATTACGTACTTCCTGGACCGTCCCGATGTGATGGCGCGCTACACGGTTTCGATCGAGGCGGATCAGGAGAAATATCCGGTCCTGCTTTCGAACGGAAACCGCGTCGACGAGCAGGTGTTGCCGGACGGACGCCATTCTGTGCGCTGGGAAGATCCCTTTCCGAAGCCGAGTTATCTCTTCGCATTGGTCGCCGGCGATCTGCGCTGCCATGCCGGCGAATTTCAGACGATGTCCGGTCGAGCCGTGCGTTTGGAAATCTGGGTAGAACCGCAAAACATCGAGCAATGCGAGCATGCATTGCGATCGCTATCGCGGGCCATGACCTGGGACGAAGAGCGCTTTGGCCGGGAATACGATCTCGATATCTACATGATCGTCGCGGTCGGCGATTTCAATATGGGGGCGATGGAGAACAAGGGCCTCAACGTCTTCAACTCGAAATATGTTCTGGCATTGCCCGATACCGCGACGGATGACGACTACGAAGGCATCGAGTCCGTGATCGCGCACGAGTATTTTCACAACTGGACCGGCAATCGCGTGACCTGTCGGGATTGGTTCCAGCTGACCTTGAAGGAAGGCCTGACCGTCTATCGGGATCAACGGTTCAGCGAGGACATGATTTCGGTTCCCGTTTGCCGGATTGCCGAGATCAAGGGGCTTCGAGCGCGACAATTTCCAGAGGACGAGGGGCCGATGGCGCATCCGATTCGGCCGGATTCCTATATCTCGATGGATAATTTCTATACCGCGACCGTCTACGACAAAGGCGCCGAGGTGATTCGCATGTACGCGACCTTGCTCGGCGACGACGGCTTCCGCAAGGGAATGGACGTCTACTTCGATCGTCATGATGGGCAGGCGGTGACCTGCGACGATTTCCGGGCGGCGATGTCCGACGCGAATGGGCGCGATCTCTCCCAGTTCGAACGCTGGTATACCCAGGCGGGTACCCCGCGCTTGCGTGCCAAGGGCTGCTATCGCGCAGACCAAAGACAATATGTCTTGACGCTCTCTCAGGACTATCCCGACACGGCGTTCGAAATCGTAGGGGCTGGGGAACGTGACGCGCTCCATATCCCAGTGGCCGTTGGGCTTTTGCGTTCGGATGGCACCTCCCTGTCGCTGCGACTTCAAGGGGATTCCGCGAGTGAAGCCGGTTCGACGACGCGGGTCTTGGAGCTTCGGGAATCCGAACATGATTTCGTCTTCGAAGACGTCGACGAAGAGCCGGTGCCGTCGATTCTTCGAGGATTCTCTGCACCGGTCCGATTCGAAATGGACCGCAGCCGAGAATCGCTGACCTTCTTGATGGCGCACGACGAAGATGCGGTCAATCGCTGGGATGCCGGACAGCGGCTCGCCCTCGAATTGCTCGTCGAGGCGACGGATAAAGTGAAGTCGGGTGAGATGCCCGAGCTCGACGCTGGCTTCGCTGCGGCCTGGGGTCGAGTGTTAGGCGATGAAGGCCTGGATGGTTCGCTGCGCGCCCTGGCCCTGACCCTGCCAGGGGAGCGCGTGGTTGCCCAGGAGTTGGACGTGATCGAACCCGACGCGATCCATGCGGCACGCGAATGTCTGGGTGCGCGATTGGCAGAGGCACATCGGGATCAGCTGTGGTCGATCTATCGCGACCTGTCTCCCGAAGGCCCTTATCGGCATGAGCGTTCGTCGATCGATCGGAGAAGGCTGCGCAATGTTGCACTTCGGTCGCTGGTCTGGACGGGCGATGAGGAAGCCATCGAGGCGGCCTGGTCTCAATTCCAACAAGCTGACAACATGACGGATGCCCAGGCTGCCTTCGTCGTCCTGGCGGATCAAGACCATGCCCGGCGCGAAGAGGTGATCGATGCCTTCTATGAGCGTTGGCGAAGAGATCCCTTGGTGGTCGATAAGTGGTTCGCGATTCAAGCGGGATCGTCTCGCACCGATACGCTCGAACGCGTGCGCGAACTCACTGAACATCCGGACTTCAATCTGGGCAATCCCAACCGGGCGAGGTCGCTCATTGGTGCCTTTTGTTCGGGAAATCAGGTACGTTTCCATGCGGCGTCTGGTGATGGCTACGTCTTTCTGGCAGACAACGTATTGGCGCTGAACGAATCAAACCCACAGGTCGCGTCCCGGATGGTCTCGGTCTTCAATGACTGGCGTCGCTACGGCTCCGAGCGACAAAATTTGATGCAGGCGCAGCTAGAGCGCATCGCTTCCAGTGGGTCTCTCTCGGACGATGTCTATGAGATCGTGAATCGCGCTCTTTCGCGATAGATTGGCGTGCTGGGCGGTTTTGCGGATCGTCACAATGAGCGGGTGCGATCGGCGATCTGGGTTTCGACGGTTCTGGGCCTCTCGAGTGGAGTCCGCGCCGCTTTGAGGAATTTTCGCGCGAAAGCGCTTCAGACCAGCAGGTGAAAGGAAGGGCAGCGATGCCGACTTTGTTCGACTTTCAGGTATTCGACATCGAGGGTCAAGAACGGAAACTTTCGGACTACGCAGGCAAGCTATGTCTGATCGTCAATGTCGCCTCGGAATGTGGGTTGACTCCGCAATACGATGGCTTGCAACGGCTGTACACCCAATATCGCCCCGATGCCGGGGGCAGCGACAGCGGTCTCGAGATCCTGGCCTTCCCGTGCAATCAATTTGGCGCCCAGGAGCCCGGCGAAAACAAGGAGATCGAGAAGTTCTGCCGAACGCAATACGGCGTGCGCTTCCCGCTCTTCGCCAAGATCGACGTCAACGGAGACGCCCGGATTCCACTCTACGCCTGGCTCACGGCCGAGCAGACCGAGCCCGATTCCGTCGGAGACATCGCCTGGAATTTTGCAAAATTCCTGATCGATCGCGAAGGGCAGGTGATCGGGCGCTTCGCACCCACTGTCGAGCCCTGTTCCGCCGTCATCACGGATCGCATCGATGAGGCCTTGAAAGAGAAATGATGCGACTCAACCCAGGACAACCGATCCTCACGGCGAAGGGTCTCGGTCGCAAATTTGGCGAGCGAGCGATCCTGACCGGGGCATCGTTCAGCCTTCAGCCCGGAGATCGCGTCGGCGTATTGGGTGTGAACGGAGTCGGCAAGTCGACGTTGATGCGAATCCTGGCCGGACGGGACAAGGAATACGAGGGAAAGCTTCATGTCGCCCGGGGCGCGACGGTTGGTTACGTGTCCCAGGAACCGGAGCTGAATTTCGAGAAGAACGTCCGCGAGAACGTAGAGGAAGCCGTCGCAGAGACCCGTGCGCTTCAGGCGCGTTACGAAGAAATTTTGAAGGCCTGGGAAGATCCCGAAGTCGTTGAGGACGAGAAAAAAATGAACGCGCTGCTCGCGGAGCAGGGCGAGGTCCAGGAAGCGCTCGAAGTGCGCGACGCGATGGATCCGGCCACTCTCGATAATCATATCGAGACGGCGATGAGTGCTTTGCGATTGCCGCCCGGTGATCGGGATATTGCGTCTCTTTCGGGTGGTGAGCGTCGACGGGTCTCGATCTGCAAAGAGTTGCTCGCGCACCCCGATATCCTGATTCTCGATGAACCGACCAATCATCTCGATGCGGACACGGTGGCCTGGTTGGAAAATTTCCTCGCCGGTTACTCGGGCACTTGTGCGCTCGTGACACACGATCGCTATTTCCTCGATCGCGTCGCCAATCGAATGCTAGAGGTCTATCACGGCGAAATTCGCTCTTATGAGGGGAACTATTCCGACTTCCTGACGGCCAAGGAGAAGCAACAGGAGATCCAGGACCGAACGGATGTCAATCTCCTGAAAGCGGTCGCGCGCGAACTGGAGTGGATGCGTTCCACGCCCCAAGCGAGGCGAACGAAGTCGAAGGCGCGGATCGACGCCTACGATGATCTCGTCGAAGAAGCCAGCCGCATCCAGCCCTCGGAAGAGCTCGATCTGAGGATTCCCTTCGGACCGCGGCTCGGCAGCAAGGTGATCTCGCTGCGCGGCGTCTCGAAGGGCTACGACGGCAAGGTCTTGTTGGATCATTTCGACTTCGACATGCCACCGGGCGCGATCGTCGGCGTGACGGGTGCGAACGGGCTCGGTAAAACGACGCTGGTGAATATGATCGTTGGTCGCGAAGAGCCGGATGAGGGGACGGTCGAGGTCGGCGAGACGACGAATTTTTGTTATGTCGACCAGACAAGGCAGACGCTTCGCGACGATCTCACGGTCTACGACGAAGTGGCGGACGGCTCGGATGTAATCGAATACGGAGACAAGACGCTTTCGGTTCGTCACTACCTGGCCCGCTTCCTGTTCAGTGGAGCGATTCAACAGACGGAAGTCGGAAAATTGTCGGGCGGCGAACGGAACCGGCTCCAACTCGCCAAATGTCTTCGACAGCCCTCGAATTTCATCATTCTTGATGAGCCGACGAATGATCTCGACTTGATGACGCTTCGCGTGCTCGAGGAATCACTCTCGAAATACCCGGGTTGCGTGATCGTGATTACCCATGATCGGTATTTTCTGGATCGCGTCGCCACCCATATTCTCGGATTCGAGGGCGACGGCGTGATCGAGTTCTGCACAGGGACCTGGGACTTCTATGCGGAACAGCGAGAAAAGCGGATCGCTGCTTCCGGGGGGCCCAAGTCCCAGAAATTCAAACATCGCAAGATCGGTCGCGCCTAAGGCCCGGTCGAGGAGGGGGATGAATGCTTCGCCACGTCGTGCTATTTCGCCTGAACGAAGACGCACCGGACGGCACCGTGCAATCACTGCAGGATTCGCTCTCGCGACTCGCCCAATCGATTCCGGATATTTCCAGCTATTGCTTTGGCGCGGATCTGGGGCTTCGGGATGGAAATTTCGATCTGGCCGTCGTGGCGGATTTCGCCGATCGACAGGCCTTCAAACGCTACGTGGACCATCCTGACCATCAGGCTTTCATTGCCGATCAGCTGCAACCGGTGTTGGCCGAGCGCGTCGCGCTGCAATTCGAGGTCTGACCACCGGAGCCTGCTCCCGTGATCCCTGACGAACCGGTGACTGCGATAGCCCCGTCTTCGTCGACCCGCCCAGCCCTTCCCCGGACTCAAAACTACACCCAGAAGCTTGACAGCTCGTGTCTTGCGCCCATCTCCTAAGCCCACAGCGGATTTCTTCCAGCGGGGAGGTGGACCATGCAATTCGACAAACTCACGATCAAGAGCCAGGAGGCTCTGCAGGAAGCCCAGAGTCAATGTGGGGCACGTGGGCATCAGACCGTTGAGTCCGTCCATCTATTGGTCGCCTTTCTGGCGCAGGCCGAGGGCAGCACAGTTCCCCTTCTGCAGAAGTTAGGCGTCTCGATCGACACACTCGGCGTCGAGTTGGAGAAGGCGCTCGAGCAACGCGCAAAGGTTTCAGGGGGCGCTCAACCACAGTTGAGTCGCGGTCTCAGCAACATTCTCGAGGCGGCCTTCAAAGAAGCAGAGGTGATGAAGGACGAGTACGTCTCGACTGAACATCTGCTGCTCGCGATGACGAAAGATGAGTCGGACGAAGCGGGTCGAATCTTGCGCGCCACGGGCGCGACTTACGAGGGGCTACTCAAAGCGTTGACGACGATTCGCGGATCCTCACGCATTACGGATCCAGACCCTGAGTCGAAATATCAGGCGCTCGAAAAATTCGGATCGGATTTGACGGAAGAGGCCCGGAAAGGGAAGCTCGATCCAGTGATCGGACGTGACGAGGAAATTCGTCGCGTCGTTCAAGTGTTGTCGCGACGAAGCAAGAACAATCCCGTCTTGATCGGTGAGCCCGGCGTCGGGAAGACGGCGATCGCTGAAGGCCTCGCCCAGCGCGTCATCGCCGGGGACGTTCCCGAGACGCTCAAGAATCGGCGGGTGATCTCCCTCGACATCGGGTCGCTCGTGGCGGGCGCGAAATATCGTGGGGAATTCGAGGATCGGTTGAAAGCCGTTCTGCGCGAAGTGTCCGAGGCCAACGGCCAGGTCATTCTCTTCATCGATGAGCTGCACACGATCGTTGGTGCGGGCAACGCCGAAGGGGCCGCGGATGCGGCGAATATGTTGAAGCCGGCGCTCGCCCGGGGTGATCTGCGATGTATTGGCGCTACGACCCTCGACGAATATCGAAAATATATCGAGAGTGACGCCGCACTCGCCAGGCGATTTCAGCCGGTGATGGTTGGTGAGCCTTCGGTCGAGGATACGGTGTCAATTTTGCGCGGCCTAAAGGAACGCTACGAAGTCCATCACGGTGTTCGTATTCACGATGCGGCGCTGGTGGCGGCTGCAACCCTCTCCCATCGCTACATCACCGATCGATTCCTGCCAGACAAGGCCATCGATCTGATCGATGAGGCGGCGAGTCGGGTTCGCGTGCAGATCGATTCGATGCCCGAAGAGCTCGATCAACTCGAACGCAAGCGTGTCCAACTCGAAATCGAAAGAGAGGCGCTCAAGAAGGAGACCGATCCCGCGAGCCTCGAGCGAATCGAATCCGTAGGGCGAGAGATCGCGGAACTGACCGGTGATCTGGATTCGAAAATGGCCACCTGGCATGTTGAGAAGGATTTGATTACCGCGATCCAATCCGCAAAAGAACGCCGCGAGTCGTTGGCGGCGGAGTATCAGCGGGCTGAGCGGGCGGGTGATCTCGAGCGCGCGGCGGAGCTTCGATATGGAAAGCTCGTCGAACTCGAGGCCGAACTGTCGGGCAATGAGAAGCAACTCGAAGCGGTGCAGGCTGACGGCAGCATCCTCAGCGAGGAAGTGACCAGCGAGGAAGTCGCCGAGATCGTCTCCAAGTGGACCGGTGTGCCCGTGACGAAAATGCTCGAAGGCGAACAGGCCAAGCTACTCGAAATGGAAGCGCGGCTGGCTAAACGTGTCGTGGGGCAGGACGAAGCCCTCACGGCGGTCTCTAATGCTGTCCGTCGCGCACGAGCGGGGCTGCAGGATCCGAGTCGTCCGATTGGCTCGTTCATCTTTCTTGGACCGACCGGCGTCGGCAAGACCGAGACCGCTCGAGCGCTCGCGGAATTTCTCTTCGACGACGAGCAGTCCATGATCCGTGTCGACATGAGTGAGTACATGGAGAAGCACTCGGTCTCCCGACTGGTGGGCGCACCGCCCGGATATGTCGGCTACGACCAGGGTGGGATGCTGACGGAGGCCGTTCGTCGCCGGCCCTATAGCGTGGTGCTCTTCGACGAGATCGAGAAGGCGCATCCCGATGTCTTCAATATCTTTCTTCAGATCCTCGACGATGGTCGGTTGACTGACGGGCAGGGTCGCACCGTCGACTTCCGCAATACGGTTCTCGTCATGACGTCGAATATCGGTAGCCAACACATCATCGACCTCGGTGTCTCCGAGAAAGACGAGATGCGCAGGCGTGTCACGGAGGCACTTCGGTCCCACTTCAAGCCCGAGTTTCTCAATCGCATCGATGATGTCGTGATCTTCGAGCCACTCGGCCAGGAGCAGATCGGCGTCATTCTCGAGATTCAGCTCGAGGAACTTCGCGGGCGGCTGGCCGAGCGACGAATCTCGCTCGAACTCTCCGATGCCGCGATCTCCTTTCTGGCCACCCGTGGCTACGACCCGCAATACGGGGCCCGTCCACTCAAGCGACTCCTGCAGCGCGAAGTGCAGGATCCGCTCGCCATGCGAATCCTCGAGGGTGAATTTGCGGAAGGGAAGACGGTCCATGCCGAACTGGACGACACGGGCGAGCGTCTCATCTTCAGTTGACCATCGGCGCGACGGCCCGCAGTGCGAACAGTCCGTGGGTCCACCACACTCGAGACCCGGGATGTCGCGCAGGCAGCGATTTGATGGCAGCTGAAGTACATTCTTGAGGTTGCTTTTTGGGCGATGCCTGGTGTTCGCCGGTGAAACGAGTCGGAGGGATGAATGCTTTCGGTCGAGGTGGTCCCGATCTCACTTCCTCGAGATACTGTTCGCTTCGTCAAGGCCTGGTTTCCCATCTACCAAGACGACCCGCAATGGGTCCCGCCTCTATTGATCGAGCGAAAGCGCTTCTTCGACCCGAGCAAGAATCCATACTTCAAGGTTGCGAAGGTTCAGTGCTTCATTGCAACCCGTGATGGGCGTGATGTCGGTACGATCTCGGCAACCGTGGACGCCGTTTATCAGGAAGAAGAGCCCGGCGTCGGCTTCTTCGGGTTTTTCGAGTTCATCGATGACCCAACGGTCGCGCAAGCACTGCTCACGGCGGCTCGCCGATGGTTGGCCGAGCAGGGAATGGACCGCATGATCGGGCCATTCAATTTCAACACAAATCATGAATTCGGGCTGCTCGTCGAGGGATTCGACAGCCCTCCCTATATCGCCAATCCGCACAACTCGGCCTACTACCCGAAGATCTACGAAAAGATCGGTCTTCGCCCGGTGATGGATTGGTACGCCTACCATGTTGATTCCGAAATGTCGGGCGTGAAGAGGATGCAAAAGCTCGGGAACCGACTTCTGGCGAGGCATCCCGAGATCACGATTCGCTCCCTCGATATGCCCCACTTCGACGAAGAGGTCGGCAAGCTACGTGAAATCTACAGGGATGCGTGGGAGCAGAATTGGGGCCACGTCCGTGTCACGGACGAAGAATTCGACTTTCTGGCCGAGGGACTCAAGCAGGTCCTCGATCCCGAGCTTTGTCTCGTGGCCGAAGTCGCGGGAAGAACGGCAGCCATCTCCGTCACACTTCCGGATATGAATCAGGTCGTGAAGAAGATGAACGGTCGGGTTTTCCCCTTCGCCTGGCGCCATCTGTTGATGCGGAAGAAGATCATTACTCGCGTCAGGGTCTTCATGCTCGGCGTGGCAAAGGAATTCCAGTCCCTGCCATTGGGTGCAGCGCTCTATGCGCGATCCTTCGACGTAGGGCGTTCCAAGGGGCTCGGACAGGGTGAAGCCTCGTTGATCCTGGAAACGAATACTCGAATGCGTGGCGCGCTTGAGAAAATGGGCGCGACGATCGATAAGACCTATAGGAACTATGAGATCGAAACGAGAACTGAAACTGAGCTCGGGGCCGTGTCGGCCTCGGACTCCTAGAGCAAAGAAGGAGCGAACGCCTGATGGATATTCGATGGCATGTTGTAACGGACCTCGCCCCGTCCTGTCGTGAAGCAGCGGAATCCCGAATCGAAAAGCTGGCCGAGGGCCAGAAGGATCTGATCCATGTCGTCGTGCATGTCGAGGGGAGCAAGCACCATCAGCATGGCGCCGCCGAGGCGAAGATTCGATGCCAGGCAAAGGGTCGCGAATTGATTGCGCATGAGCGTGATGATGAGCCCGAGATCGCTCTCACTCGTGCCGTCGATGTATTCGAGCGGGAAGTGCGTGCGATGCGTGAGAAACGTCGGGACCATCGAGGTGGCGGCCGGGTTCGCGCAGCACAGGAAAGCGCGGACGCAGATGACGAAGAGGACGCGGCGCTCGCCGAGGGAGTCGATTGAGACTCATCCGGGAAAATGGGGAGGGGGCCCATGCCTAGCCCGAAAGATCAGGATCCGCAGGAAACGCTCGAGTGGCTCGAGGCACTCGATTCCGTCTTTGAGCGAGAGGGTGTCGAACGTGCGCACTACCTCGTCGGCCGTCTCGTTCGCAGAGCGAGGCGGAAGGGCGCCCATCTCCCATACCGGGCCACCACGGCCTATATCAATACGATCGGCGAAGCCCTTCAGAAGAAGATGCCGGGCGATCAGGTCCTCGAAGAGCGGATTCGTTCATTCATTCGCTGGAACGCGATGGCGATGGTCGTGCAGGCGAATCGAGTGGACCCGTCGTTAGGCGGTCATATCTCGAGCTTTGCCTCCGCGGCCACCCTCTACGACGTCGGCTTCAATCATTTCTTTCATGCGCGAACGGAAGATCATGGTGGAGACCTGCTCTACATCCAAGGGCACATCGCGCCCGGAATCTACGCGCGCGCCTTCCTGGAAGGCCGACTCAGCGAATCGCAACTCCATCGCTTTCGACAGGAGGTCGAGCCCGGTGGACTTTCCTCCTACCCGCATCCGCGGTTGATGCCAGACTTTTGGCAATTTCCGACCGTTTCAATGGGGCTCGGGCCGCTGATGGCGATCTACCAGGCGCGCTTCATGCGTTACCTGCGCGATCGTGGCTTCATCAAGACGAAGGGGCGCAAGATCTGGGCCTTTATTGGTGACGGTGAGACCGATGAGCCTGAAACACTCGGCGCGATTTCTCTTGCAGGTCGTGAGAAGCTCGACAATCTGATCTTCGTCGTGAACTGCAATCTCCAACGTCTCGATGGCCCTGTTCGTGGCAATGGCAAGATCATCCAGGAACTCGAGGCGAGTTTTCGTGGTGCGGGCTGGAATGTCATCAAGGTCATCTGGGGCGGGCGATGGGATCCGTTGCTTGCGAAAGACCGCGACGGGATTTTGCGCAAGCGTATGGAAGAGGCTGTCGACGGTGAGTATCAGGCCTATCAGGTTCGGGGTGGTGCTTATACGCGCGAGCACTTTTTCGGCAAGACGCCCGAGCTCCTCGAAATGGTGTCGACCATGGACGACGGAGATATCTGGCGGTTGAATCGTGGCGGCCACGATCCCCATAAGGTGTATGCCGCGTACGCGGCCGCCGTCGAGCATTCGGGACAACCCACGGTGATTCTTGCCAAGACGGTCAAGGGCTATGGGACAGGCGACGCCGGTGAAGGGCAGAACCAGACCCACCAGATGCACGACATGGCCGAATCCGCATTGCGCGCCTTTCGGGATCGGTTCCAGATTCCGATTTCCGATGACGAAATCGCCAAGGCACCGTTCTATACGCCGGACCCGGAGAGCCCCGAGATCAAATACATGCACGAGCGGCGTCAGCGGCTAGGCGGATATCTTCCGATCCGCAATACGTTGGCGCCCAGACTCGAACTGCCCGGGCTCGACGCCTTCGCCGGACTGATCAAGGGCAGCGGCGATCGGGAGATGTCGTCGACGATGGCTGCAGTCCGGATCCTGCAAATCCTGACGCGCGACAAGAAGATCGGCAAGAATATCGTACCGATCGTTCCCGATGAGTCCCGAACCTTCGGTATGGAGGGAATGTTTCGTCGCTTGGGAATCTATTCTTCCGTCGGCCAACTCTATGAGCCGGTCGATTCCGATCAGGTCGCCTACTACCGCGAAGAAAAGGACGGCCAGATTCTCCAGGAAGGGATCAACGAAGCCGGGGCGATGGCTTCCTTCATCGCGGCGGGTACGGCTTACGCCAGCCACGGCATACAGATGATTCCCTTCTATATCTTCTATTCGATGTTCGGTTTTCAGCGCATCGGAGATCTCGCCTGGGCGGCCGGGGATATGCAATGTCGCGGCTTCCTGTTGGGCGGGACCGCTGGCCGCACCACGCTGGCCGGCGAAGGGTTGCAACATCAGGACGGTCAGAGTCATACCTATGCGGGAACGATCCCCAGCTGTATCTCCTACGATCCCACCTACGCGTATGAGTTGGCGGTGATCGTGCATGATGGATTGCGCCGCATGTACGAGAACGATGAGAGCGTCTATTACTACCTGACCGTCATGAACGAAAAGTATCCTCAGCCCCCCATGCCTGATGGCGTGGAAGCGGGAATCCTCAAGGGGTTGTATCGAGTTCGCGAGGGACAGGGTGAAGGGCCGAGAGTGCAGCTGCTGGGCAGCGGGGCGATTCTGCGTGAAGTGCTCGCAGCGGCGGACATGCTCGAGCACGATCATGGCGTGTCGGCAGATGTCTGGAGCGTGACGAGCTTCAATGAATTGGCGCGCGATGGTCAGGACACGGATCGTTGGAACATGCTTCATCCGAACGAAGAGCGCCGACTCTGTTATGTCGAGCGCCAGCTCATGAGCACGGCCGGCCCGGTCGTCGCGGCGAGCGACTATATCCGCTCCTTTGCCGAGCAGATCAGGTCCTATGTTCCTCGTACGTATCGCACGCTCGGGACAGACGGTTGGGGTCGAAGCGATGGTCGAGAGAAGCTCCGACAATTCTTCGAGGTTCATCGAAACTTCGTCTGCGTGGCAGCGCTCTCCGCTCTGGCAAAGGAGGGCGCCATTGCTCGCGAGGCCGTCGCGCGGGCGATTGCCAAATACGGGATTGACCCCGAAGATCCGGCGCCGCGAACTCGCTAGGGCTGCCGGGGAGTACGAGATTGAGTCAGAAGCTCGAAATTGTGGTGCCTGATATCGGCGACTTCGACGAGGTCGAAGTCGTTGAGATTCTCGTAGCCCAGGGCGATGTGATCGAGTTCGATGATCCCCTCGTGAGTATCGAGAGTGACAAGGCGACGATGGAGATTCCGTCGACGTCGGCGGGCATCGTGGTCGAATTGCGTGTTGCAGAAGGCGATCGAGTCAGCGAGGGCTCCGTGCTGGTCGTGATCGAAGCGGCCGGGGAGAACTTGGTCGTCGAAGATGGATCGAAGCCGCCGCCCGCCCAGGTCGGCGAGCCGGTCGAGGTCTCGGACCAGTCGGCTGATGCGGGGGGAGATGATTCGGGCTCGCGGCCGTCCGGCGAAACTCCGCAGGAGCGTCCCGGGCGAGTGTTGTCGCCCGCGGCGGCCAATCCCGTCCCCGATCGGTCCGGACTGCCCCACGCGAGCCCGCTCGTCAGGCGTTATGCGCGCGAACTCGGTGTTCCGATCTCTGACTCGAAGGGGAGCGGCTCGCACGGGCGGGTCTTGATCGAGGATCTGAAGCAGCAGGTCCGAGCGCAATTCTCCGGAGAGGCAAAGGGGGCGTCTGGGGCTCTCGGGATGACGATTCCCCCGATGCCTAAGGTCGATCACGCAGCCTTTGGTCCGGTACGAGAGGAGAAGCTCAGTCGAATACAGAAAGTGTCGGGCCCGGCGCTCCATCGCAGCTGGCTGAATGTTCCTCGCGTGACGCAATACGACGAGGCCGACGTGACGGAGATGGAGGCGTTCCGTAGGGATTGTCGTGAGGCGGCGATCGAGCGCGGGCTCAAATTGTCGCCGCTGCTTTTCGTGATGAAAGCGGTGGCCATCGCCTTGGGCGAATTTCCGACCTTTCGCTCTTCTCTTGCCGCTGAAGGTGATCGTCTCTGGATCAAGGAATATTTCCATCTGGGGATCGCCGTCGATACGGATCAAGGCCTTGTTGTCCCTGTCATCCGAGACGTCGATCGCAAGGGCATCTTTGAATTGGCGGAAGAGTTGAACGCGACGGCCGAGCGAGCGCGAACCCGAAAGCTCGGGCCGGACGATCTTCGGGGTGCGTGTTTTACGATCTCGAGCCTTGGCGGCATTGGTGGCACCGCCTTCTCGCCGATCGTGAACGCACCGGAGGTGGCGATTCTGGGTCTTTCCAAGACCCGGGTGGCGCCTGTTTGGGACGGCCCATCGCCGCTCGATCTTCCATCGCCCGAAGCTGAAGTGTCGGGCGTATCGTCGACCAGGAACGCGGCGGAGTCGAGCAAAGAGACGGCCGCCGATTCAGGAAGAACCGGCCAGTTCCGCCCGAGACTGATCCTGCCATTTTCTTTGTCCTATGACCATCGCGTCATTGATGGTGCGGAAGCGGTGCGCTTTACGACTCGGCTATCGAGCCTGTTCTCTGATCCAGCGCGGCTGCTGCTCTAGGCTTTCTTTCCGTCAACCCTGCGTGCTCGAAGAATCTTGAAGCGGAAGCGACGAGGAGGTTTCGATTCTCCAATTCGATATCGCGAATGTTCCGGGTTTCTCCCCCGACGTACTCCGGTTTTCCCTCCTGCGCGATCGGCCGATGAGGGCGACAGGAGATCGCGCCGAGCGCGTCGTGCGGGGGTCGAAATTGGGGCATGCATACCGGGTGTTGGGAGTCACCTTCGAGTCGCGGGCCGATCTCGAGCGTGAGTACTTCGCCAATCTCGCCAATGGAGGACTCTTCATC
>CAZMFM010000111.1:0-16070 GCA_964565565.1 uncultured Spirochaetaceae bacterium
CCCATGCCGGACCCAATCACGACTACATCACAGGATTCTGGAGGGGAGAAGCGATTCATGTAGTGGAGAAGGTTGCCTCAAACGTCCTTCGCATGCCCGCGCCACCTCAGATTGGCGAGTCCCAATGCGAGGAGAAGCGCCGTCCTGGGCTCGGTGACCACGTTGAATTGGACAGGAATCGCGCGAATGGCGGGGCAGGCGAACAGCCAATCTTCTCGGCAATCCAGCGGATCGCCTCCCAAGGACATCAAAGGTCGATGTGCCGAGATCCCCGGACAGGTCGAAGCGACCTCGTCTGACGACGATCGCGAGAGGCTCCAAGAGCGATTCGCCAAACCGGTCGGCGCTGTGCCGTGGTCAAGCTTTGTGCGGCCAGCGAGACCGAGATGAAGGAGAAGAAGGCACGCGTCGAGGATCCACTCCATGCAACTCGTGCCGCCGTCGAAGAGGGCATCGTGCCTGGCGGTGGCGTCGCATTGCTTCGCTGTGTATCGGTACTTGATTCGGTCGAGACCGATCTTGTTCACGACGAGCGTGGCGAGGGCGCTCGGCTATTCATCCACGGCGCGCGAGACCTCGGTTGCAAAGTTTCGGAAGTCGTCGAGGCTCTCGTGACAGAGCCGATGAACGATCGCCCAATCGGTGTTCTGATAGGAATGCGCAGCGACATTCCTAAAACCGACGGCGACCTTCATCGGCCCTGCAAGCGTTTCATCGATGACCTCAGGTTCGGCCAGCGCGTCAAAAGCACCGCCCGTCGTCTCGGGCGCTGGAAGAGGTGACTGGGGCGCATAGGCAGTTCAAGCTGCGACATCGCATCCCTGAATAACGTCCGGCGCAGATTTAGTGCTATGTGTATCCCCTCAGAAACCGGTCTTCCTGGTTTGCGAGGGAACTCTCAATGACTCGCCACGCGCGAATACAGATTGCGATCGTCGTGGCGATCTGCGTCCTGATCCTTGTTCCAATCGCATCGGCTTCCGAACCCGCAGTCGACCAGGCCAATTTTCGCTGGGCGATTGGATATTCGTTCGAGGATAGAGAAGCTGCATTCGGTGGATTCTTCTCGTCGATTGGAATCGCCGAAACTGAACCGCACACACTCAGTACGGCCGGGATCCTCGTCGTTCCGCTCACAGCTTCGAGTGGCGCGCGGATCCGCTTGAGCGCGTCGGGTGCACGTCAAGAAGCGGATTTCTCTCCGTTCTTTTTTCGAGACGACACAACCTGGGCCTGGGCAGTAGGTACGGGCACGGACCTGTTCCTACGCGATCCCGAGATCGGTCACTTCGACGTCGGATACAGTTTTGCCTATCAGGAATTAGTCGAAACCGGCGATCCGGACGCCGAAACCCACTCGTTCAACACATCCGCCGGAATCTTCACCGACGGTTTCGGGATCGTGCCGGTCGACCTCGAATTGACCTTTAGTTATTCCCGAATCGCCCCCGAGAGCTTTTCCTCGACAACTACGACGTATACAACGTTGCAGGTTTCCTGCGATTCTACCCCCATACTCGCCTTCGGCTGGACGTCGGCGCTAGCTGGATGCTGTCTGACAAGACGGGTTTCGCCGATCGGGAAGATATCCGAGCAGTTGGGGAGATTCTCTGGCTGCCTCCCTTTTCGCGAGACGCCGATCGCAACTACGTCACCTTCAGCACGTTTTTCACGGCCGGTCAGATCAACAGTGATTTCGGATTCGCCGATGACCTCGAGCAGGATGTCTATTCCGTCGGCTTCGGCCTAACTGTCCTCTTCACACCCGTCGACTCCCTGATTCGATTTACTCGACAAAGATCCTGAGCTGGAATGCGCTCGGCATCGTAGGACAGCGGCTGGCCGAGAGGCTGCGGCTGGAGTGACAAACCTTTCCAGCGACCGACGCCTAGCGCGCCTTGGCCGTGTCGCGCCCATCCGAAGCTCGCGTCGCTTCCGCGCACCGCACCGGAGCTGCCCAGAAGCAGCGACAGCATGGAGCGGCCGATCAGAGGGGCGACCAGTCGCGCCTCATACGAACCCGGGTATTCGGCTCCAGCCGACTCCGACAGAGTCGGAACGACGTCGATCACATGCGCCAGGGAAGAACTCCAACCGCCACCGGAAATACCTAGTCAGACTGTGATGAATGCGGCGCGGATCCTAGCTTCAAAAGAGCCGGGCATTTCGTCGGTGCGAATCTTTTCTTCGCCAACGCACGGGACTTTGCATGCTTCGGCGATCTCTCTTTGCGAAATGGTTGTTGGGACGGTCGGCCCATCTCGCCCGAGGGCTGGGTCGACTACGCTCGAATGTCCTCCGCGATGGCACCGAGCGACCGCTTTGGCGCCCAACCCCGGGTCAGCGCAAGACTCCACACCAAAACCAATTTCAAGCTCTGGACACGAGAAAGGCCCACCACGCTTTGCGCGGCGGACTTCTTTCGTGTGGAGCACGAGACCAGATTCGAACCGGCAACGCCCGGCTGGCCTAACGGCCAGTCGTACGCACACGCCACTCGTTGGCAAATAGATCTGGGACGCGAACCGGATCGAACCCAATCGATACCTGGCTCACCTGTTCGATCTCTTGCCTACGATCACAGAGCTCGAACAGCTCGACGATCTACTGCCCAAGAACATCGACTCCGAAGACCTATGACGCCCGAGATCCTAGACCTACTTCGTCGATCGCTTACGAAAGCTGAGCCAGTCGGAGAGTCCTTCGAAATCCCATGGCGTACTCCACTCCGTTTGATTGTCTGGGGACGAGGCCTCCACAATGTCACGATTCCTCGCGAGGCTTTCGACAAAATTTTGGATGATTCCAGTTCATTCGACCTACTCGACATAGCAGTCGGATCGAGACGTTTTTGGGGGCTAAGGGTTGCTGAACTTCTGGCGTAGACGGAACGGAACTGATCTCCACCGAGCCAGGCGGGGCCCAGTTGGTCGACGCCCACACGTCAGTCGAACGCCTCTATTCTCAGCCCGTTGGGACGGCACCGTCTCTCAGGCAAAACAGATTCCTGCCGGAGGCAGACAGCGACTCGGCGCCCAACTACGGACGAGCGAGTCGCTGGCACTCCCTGCGCTCCCACGGGTGTTGGTGCTACTCGCGGTTACATTCCGGAGCGGGAATTCCCTCCATGGCACATACAGACCAACGAGCCATGTCGGGCTCTGCCGGCCCGAAATAGTCCCCACCGCAATGCCCGGCCAGACCCAGAATCCACAGTTCACCGACCTCAGCGGAGTCGTTTACGAGATTCATGTCGGAGATCGGAGAGAGTTGCGAATCCCGCCCACCGTTGACCGTCAGGATTGGAACAGAAAGAGTCGGTTCGGCACCACCCACGACGCCGCGGGTCGACAAACTGAACGCGCCAAATACCGAGATCAGATCATCGTATACGAAGTCGTCAGGGTCGAAGCCCAGTCGTCGCATGAAGGAGCGCGGGCGATCGCCGTCTCCTGTTGGCAGAACGAAGTTGCGGAGTACGAACTCCGGCGGCGGATTCTCAAAGAGCGACGAGACGAGGCCGCAATGATTGATCGCCGCTGACAGGCGTGGTTCAACACCATCCTCGGCCAGAGCAATCGTATAATATCCGCCAAAGCTTCCGCCCCATGCGGTGACGCGCGTAAAGTCAAAGCGAGGATCATTCTCGTAGTGGTCGAGAATGGCCTTGTGCAGGTTGAAGCTCTCAGGCGTCGCAATCCAGTCGACCAACTCCCCCGTACCGACGAGATCGAAAGCGGCGGTCGCGTACCCGGCCGCTGCGAATAGCGCGCCAGGACCTCTTGCGTCTTCTTTTGCTCCGTCAACGCCACCCGTGTGGATAACGAAGCCAGGCAGACTCTCCGAGGGTGCTGGCAAATAGAGCTGAATCGTTACGTCATGACCGTCGACGACGACGATTTCTTCAACGAACGAGACTTCGAGTAGCGGGTTCATCTTGTGCTGAATTGCCGCGAATCGCTTCCAGCACCTCCGTTCCTCGGGGCGGAAGTTCTCCGGAAGATAACCGAGCCTGTAGACTCGTTGGGCTTGAGAGTACTTTTCCAACGCTCGCGCGTACTGGCCCTTTTTTTTCAGTTTATCGCCACGACGTTCTAGCCTCTCACCAAGGCGGCGCCATTCGAACCCCCACGATCCACGCCCTTCAAAATCGTAATGCGTTTTGATTCTCGCCATCGTTCGATCGACTCTTGCCTGACCGACCAATTCTGCGATGGCATCAATCCGCCCCTGTGAGACGAGCAGCGGATCGGGATCAGCCATTGCCGGCTGTACGACGAAGAACGCCAACAGTGTTGCAAATATTGAATATCTAAATCTGGACATCTGGATCTTCTCCTTTGGGACTAGGGTTGGGGGACTGGTACGTTTTCAATAGTGCGTCCGTCATGCTCGCGACCAACTCGTCGACCGTCTTGCCAAGAACGAGTTTTCCTGCGAGATCAAGTGCCACGACGCCATGGATTCCGGACCAGAACAGATGTGCGATCAGGGAAGGATCGCCGCGAAGAAAGCCAGTCTCTACGGCAGACTGGATCTCCTGTTCCCAAATTTTCCAGGAGTCACGTTCCTTGGCCCAATATTCCGGGTGCGAGTCAGTGCCGGGCTGGTGGAGCTCAAACATCATCCGATACGACTGGGGTTGCTCCCTTGCGAAGCGAAGCAATGCGCGAGTCAAAGATCGAATCCGCTGGGCCGGGCCTGTTAGGCCGTCGCTCCCGGCCGCCAGCGCTTCGCCGAAACGCTCATACGCGAGCGCGCGTACGGCTGCAAAGATGTGCTCCTTGTCGCGAAAGTATCGGTACGGCGTCGCGTAGCTACAGCCGAGCTCCCGTGAGAGGGCACGAAGCGTGACTCCGGCGTAGCCATCTTCGGTGAATCGCCGTAGGGCAACCTCACAAAGCCTTTTCCTGAACCGTTCGATCTCTTCGGGCTGAAGTGTGGGGCGCGCCATAGGTTATTCATATCATAGTTAATTTAATATTGTCAATAAAATTATGAATATCCTGATCCTACATTTCATCCATTTTTTGCCTTCTAATTCCGCCAGTTAGGACAAAACGTTTCGAAGAACTCAACATTGGTAGGAACGATGGAGACTCGATGACCGCTATGAATCGAGGGATTGGTGCTGTCGGTTGCCGTTTTCATCCACAGCGATTCGGTCCCTTCGAAGCGGTCGATGAATCACGCTGAGCCTGCAGCTTCCCGACATTCGTATCGTTGGTGAAGACCACCGACTCGGATTTTTCCGATCACTTGGGCCCACGGTGGCGATCGCTGCTCGACAGGTCTGCCCTTTGGCGAATACCGCAGCCGGGGCTTCACTGCCTTTCAGCAGAAGCTTGCGAATAAAGTCGCGACCGAAGGAGGCAAGGAAGTCGGAGGCCGCATACGAGTTTTGACGTCAGTACCACCGACAGATAGTCTTCTGACAACTACGCTTCGGCCGAGGCATCTTCGCCCCCGTTCCGGGAGGTCCTGCTTAACACGCCTGCGTGCCTACGGGGTCACATCACTCACGGGCACGGATCCAGTCGCAGCGACACCGCGACATCCCTCGCCTCACGCGGGTAGAGTCCGATCGCAGCGGAGGCACTCGCCACCGCATACTTCTCGACCTTCATGGCGTGGACCGTTCTGACCGTCGGCCGGTCTTCGTAAAGCACCGGCATCACGCACCGCGTCTCCCCATCTCGGAGCATTTCGAGACGCGCACCATCCAGGGAGTGCTCAATCGCCTTGGCGCGCGACATCCCCACCCACTCTCCATCTTCGCGGTCTACGATCCAGAGCCGGAGTTCCGATGGCTGGCCCGCGCTATCCGTCGCGTAGAGCGACACCACCTCCTCGAGCTCCGACATCGTGGCGTAGAGGCCGAAGAAAAGCACAACGGGGCTCGCCGCCAGTGCCAACCAGCCGATCCTGCGTGGCATGGCCGCCCCGACCATCGCTCCGCCTAGCATCAGCGCACCCAGCCCCCCGAACAGGTTCCCGCCACGGGGCACAGCGTACGCACCCGCGTGCGTGAGACGCACGGCGAACACGGCGACGCCAACAGCGAGCAACCCCCAGCCCACTACGGTCCGAAGTATTGAAGATGCATTCGACTCTTTCATGGTGCTCCTCCCAAGATCCAGAGGCTAACGCACTCCATGTTGGATCCCTGCCCTGTCCCCGGAAAGGGATTTTCCCCGGCGCATTTAGTGTCCCCTACTATTCGAAACGATTCGAGATTCGACCGCTCGCCTGCGAGCACGACTTAGAGGGTCCGCAGGAACGCGACGAGATCCAACTTCTCCTCTGACGAGAATTTGGTTTCGAGCACCAGATTGAAGAACTCGACCGTATCCTCGAGTGTCAGAAGCCGACCATCATGCAGGTAGGGCGGAGAGTCTTTGATCCCTCTCAAGGAGAAGGTCTTGATCAGACCCTCGGCACGACCAGGGTAAAACCGTTCGACCTGCAAATCGTGTGCAGAGTTGTCCGTGTAGTACGGCGCCGCGTGACAGGAAGAACAAGCCGTGTCAAAGATCTGTTCTCCACGAAGTTCCGGCTCCGTCGCCTTGGAAGCGTCGAGACGACCATGGATGTTGAGCTTCGGCGCCGGCGGGAAGGCGATCATATTCTGCATTGCGGCCATCGCCGATATCTCTTCTCGTGTGAAGCGACGAGCACCCTTTTTGAGGGCGATTACGGGATCACCATCGAAATACGCGGTCTTTGCTTCGACCTCGCTGAAGTCCTCAAGCGTTCGGAGGGCTCGCTTTGAGCCGAAGAAATGCTGAATGTTCACGCCTCGAAGACTTGGAGTGTCGATTCGGAAGCGCGTATTCTGAGGACGGTTGTCAGGGTTAAGATGGAAGACGCCTGAGGAGTGGCCGTTTACGTGGCAGGTAAAGCAGGCAACGGCATCCTGGGCGATTTCGGCCTTTCGGTCCGCGGTCACGTTGAATTGTTGCTGCGCCACCGGAGTGACGAGCAAGCGCATTCCATCCAACTGAAAGGGCGTCAGCGTGCCGTTCAGCTTCTCAAAGTAGTTGTTGATCGTGATTTCCTCACCACCGGACACATCACCCAGATCGGGTCGAGAGACCAAGTAGAGTGGCGCCGGGAACTCAGGCAGGTACGCGTCAGGAAGGTCGAACTCCATATCAAAGCGCACAAGCTCCCGATGGTTCTTTAGCTGCACTGGTGGAACGACCAGCCCTCCACCCATCGGACTAACGTGCGGCAGCGGCGGGTATGGGAAAATCTCTTTGTTCCGTATGTCCTCAGACGCCATGTTGGACAGCGCCTCGAACGTGATTCCCTTTCTGAGCCGCACTGTCGGCCCGACGGGAATCGGCTTGCCACCCGACATCTTGGCCAAGCGATCGGTCTTGCCTGAGAGGTCGTACCTGTCCTCAATCAGCTTCCGATGCTTCTTCATTAGCGCACTCTTGTTCTTGACGTCATCCGCCCGAGTCTCCTCAAAAGTCTTCGTAATACTGACCGGCGCGTAGCTTGTCTCAGCAGACGCGATGAGCGGGGGACTCAGCACGAGCCCACACATAACAAGCAGTAGGGCTCCTACGCGGAGCGAGCGAGCTAACTCGATTGACTGATCCGTCATCTGGGCTTTCTCCTATTTCTGTTTCGAATAGATTCGGACTTACAAAGACATAAATCAAATTGATTATTGTTCTACATTTAGTAACTTTAGATTATGACAACAATTCGGCAACTTCAGTACATCACCGCCATCGAGACCCACGGAACCTTCCAGGCCGCAGCCGACGCCTGCCACGTGACTCAACCTGGCCTGAGTGCGCAGGTCCGCCAGCTCGAGGAGTCCCTTGAAGTCCAGCTCTTCGAACGCGGGCGCAAACCGATGCTGGTCACGGCGGCCGGCCGCGAGATCCTCCGCCGTGCTCACGACGTCCTGACCGCTTTCGAAGAGCTTCACCACGCGGCGCGCAGTTTCGGTGAACCGCTGACGGGCCCGCTGCGCCTCGGCGTCATTCCGACCGTTGCGCCATTCCTGCTTCCGAGCGTTCTGCCACAAGTGCGGCACGCATACCCGGCTCTTCGCCTGGAGCTCTACGAGGCGCAGACTGCTCCGCTCGTCGAGAAACTCGAGCGAGGCGAACTCGACCTCCTGCTCGTCGCCATCGAGGCGGAACTTCGTGACGCTGCCACGCTCGCCTTGTTCGAAGACACATTTCTATTGGCGGTTCCCTCGGATCATCGCCTCGCAACCCGCAAACGAATAAGTGAAACCGAACTAGCGGGTGAGGTCGTCTTGCTCTTGGAAGATGGCCATTGTCTCCGGAACCAGGCACTATCGATCTGCAGCCGAGCCGGGGCCTCAGAACTCGGCGACTTTAGTGCCAGCAGCCTTAACACCTTGATTTCAATGGTTGCTGGCGGCGCAGGCGTGACCCTGCTTCCGGCCCTCGCAACACAGGGTTCGGTCGCAATCGACGAAGGCCTGCTCATCGTCCCCTTCTCACGGCCGGCACCGAAGCGCACTATCGGATTCGCCTGGCGCAAGACATCGCCGCGCGAACCCGAGTTCAGGGAGCTCGCAAAAATGTTTCACCCTTCCTCCAGAGCAAACAGTCGTTGACCCCACGATACGACTACAGCAGGCCTAGGCTTTTCCCGGATTGAGTGTTCTCGTCACGCCCGCTGCGATTCGCCGAAACTCAGGGCAGAGAGAAATTGATGCCTCTACGCTGTATTGCGTTGGCCGATAGTCGATTCAAGTAGCTGGACTTCCCCCCTCCGAACGACCTGACCGGTGGAAGCTACACCCCAGGCGACGATAGCGTTCGCGTCCTCTTTGCTGCCGACACCCAGGCCACTTCGCAGACCGGCGCTGCCGATCCTGGCCCCGACGGCGGTTCCCTCCTGGTCCGGAGCTCCCGCGACGTGACGCTGACGCTGGTTGCTTTGATCCCGGGCCTCTACAGCTTCTTTGTGGATGGAACCTATTCCGACGGCACCAACGTATTCCCAATCCAGAGCGGCACCACCTTCGAAGTCTTTGTCGGGCCGGAGCCGAGCACCGCCCTTCTCATGGGGCTCGGCCTTGCGGGTCTCTCTTTTCGACGAAGAAGACCGGTCGCGGCCTGATCGGGCGAACGCCCCTGGCAAGCGATGTCTTGTCGCTCACCCGAAGAGTGAAACTCGAAAATCGACGGCGCTCGAGCTCGCCGAACTTACGGCTGCGGAACGGCGGATTCGAGCCATTCAGGCAGGGGTCGCCGGAGAGGTAGAACTCCAACCAGGGCAATCACACTGGCCGGCCTCGGGCAATAGCGCACGGGAGCGCTTGGGCGACAGTGGTGCATGTTGGAACGGCGACGCCGTAACGCGAGATGCATGTCGTTCCTCCTCTACGTCTTCGCCGGGGTGCTTGGGTCGTGGATTCTCCGAATCCAATTGCTCTAAGAGAGGCGCCGATCAATCCGGCACAATTCGTACCGTGAATCGAGTCCCCCTTAACCGCCGTCCTCTTCGCCGGGGTCTCCAGCGGTTTCCTCGAATTCGCCCAATTCTGGCGAAATCCACAATTTCGGCTCTTTGCCGAGCTTGACCGTTAGACCTTGCATACGCCTGAAGCGGAGCGTGGATCCGTACGGCATGACCGTCGGAGCGGGCTACCTTGCATCCACACGGAGGCTTGGGGCCGCGTCCCACCTCCCCGCGTTCAGTCCCACTTTCAGAATCCCTTCACGGAAATAGGAATCAAGGCGCCAATGGATCTCGAGAAAATGAGACAAGCTGCACGTCATGCACGAGCCGATGCGGCCGAGGCCAAGACGCATGACGCAAGACGCTCGGGTCGAACTCGCTCAGGCGGCTCACCAGCTGGTCATGACGGCGGAGATTTGCGAACGACTCGAGCGCGCATCGAAGCGGTGATCCGCGTGCTGGGCGGTGAAAGCCAATCGATTGAAGTACAACCAAAGCAAGGAGAGTTCATCTGAGATCCAGAATCAGAGAGGTGACGAGCCCGGTCGTGCTAAAGAAGCGAAGGCGAGTCATGTTTTCCTCGCTCTCTAATGATGAAGTGATCGCAAAATAATGGACGGGATCTGTAATGAGAAAACGTGATCGAGAGCGATGTCGCGCGATTCTTCGGGCACAGCGCGAATCGATTCTCGAGAAGACAACCCGGGCACGAATCGGTGAATTGGAGATCGACCGTGATGATTCCCCGGATGAGATGGATATGGCCCTGGCCGAATCCAATCTATCCTTTGCTGGACGGCTTCGAGAGCGGGAAACCAAGCTGCTCGGCAAGATCGAAGAGACACTCGATCGGCTGGATCAGGATGACTACGGGGATTGCGTGAACTGCGGCGAAGAGATCGGAGTCAAGCGCCTCGTGGCCCGACCCGTCGCGACGCTCTGCATCGACTGCAAGGATGAGCAGGAGCGATTCGAGGGACGCCGCGACTGACGGGACTCGCTGGCAAGTCTGCGGATGTTACTCGGCGGCCCAGTATGCCCCCAAAGTGCCGATGGGATATTCGGCGCGCTCGACCGTCCTCCGCTGAAAGTGGCCAACCCCCCTCGACCCGGCGCCCCTCATTGCGCCTCACCGAGCGCAGCCATGAACGTCCTTACAGGTCGAAGCCATCGCGAGGTTGGAGTGTTCAGCCACGCGAGTCGACGTTCAACGTTGGATCGAGTATCCATAGCTCGCTCCCGCGCCGAATTGCTTGGCAATACTTGGCGGGGAATTTCAGACAGCAATCAAGAAATCGCGAAGTCTGGAGCGAATTGATCGGCGACCGAGCCGATTGAGCCGCTGCGATCGCGGCTGTGTTGACCGAACCGGCGAGTCGAACCGATCGTCCATATGACCTCGTGCGTTGCGTTCGAGTTCTGGGACAACTGACCGGTTTTGCGACGTGTTCCTGAAGTCCGAGATCGATTCGCATGTGCCAATAATGGACGGCGGCGACGGGGGATCGGTTTCGCCTTCGCCGACGGATGGTTCAGCGACGCGGTCGGCTGGAAGAACACCAGGTGATCACTCGCAATGAGCGAGCGGGTACCGAAAAAGCGAAAAAGCGAATGCTTGAGCAGGATTTCAACTTCTTAACCGGAGAATTCAAGGGAGAGAGAGTGACGGCGTGCCCAAATTACCGAGACGAGCAACCTCGAATCACCACTGCGTGCCTCCTGGCCGCGGGAACGGGAAGTCGGCTCAGGCCCCTCACTGATTCCATCCCAAAATGCCTAACCGAGATTGACGGTCGGCCCATACTCGAGCGACTGGTGATGGGCTTGCGGCAGCAAGGATTCAAACGTCTCGTGGTCGTGGTCGGCTACCTCGAACCGCAAATCCGAGAATTCCTGGATGACTGCGCCGGAGACCTTGCCGTCGACTACGTACGAAATCCGATCTACCGAACAACCAACAACATCTATTCACTTTGGCTAGCCGGAAGCGCAATTCAGGAATCCTTTCTCTTGGTGGAGAGTGATCTGATCTTCGATCCTCGGCTGCTCGAAGGCCTCCTCATTCCCGACAAGATTGCGGTCTCGCGCATGCTTCCCTGGATGAACGGCACAACGGTCACGATGGACTCGTCGGGCTTCGTCCAATGTTTCAACGACGCGCCCCGATCTCTCAAAATCCCGATCGGCCCATCGCAGCTTTGCGACGTCCGGTACAAGACCGTCAATATCTCCAGTCTTTCGAAGGCGACCTGGGAACTCGTTCTTCCTCGCCTCGATCAGGCCATCGCGGAAGGCAGGGTGAACGACTACTACGAGGTGATTTTCGCGGAGATGGTTGCCGATGGAAGCCTCTCGTTCGAATGCGTCCTCTTCGATTCGAATCGATGGTACGAGGTGGATCGACTGGAGGACGTGCACGGTGCCGAACGCATGACCAGGCAGTCGATGCCGGCGCGATCCCGCCTCTCGCTCCCGGCGCTGACCAGCGCGGCAGGAGTCCACACATGACGTCCGAAACCTCCAAAACCTCCGAAGGCCCCGAAACTCAGCGGTCGGATCGACGAGAAGAAGACGCTGCGACGCCAACCAAACGCTCAAAACTCCCCGCGCGAGATCTTCCCTCCGAATCCGACGAACCCTCCCCCGGTCCGGCGCCGCTTCTCGATTACGCCGCCGTGAGCAGCTATTGGAGCAAAGCAAAGCCGTCCATCATGGGCCCGTATATGATGGATGGGTTTGGATTCCCAGCGAGTGCGGGAAAATTCCGCTTCGATGCCGAGTGCGAAATCGTTCAGCGGTTGATTCGGAATGCGAAGGTCGGCTCCGATGGCACGGTCTTGGATCTCGGCAGCGGCGTTGGCTTTTGGGCCGAGTATTTCGCGCAACAATTCAACAAGGTCATCGCCATCGAAGCCAGCACCCCTCTCTTTGAGGCGATGTCGGCCCGATGCTCCCGGTATTCGAACGCGACGCTCATCAATGACGACGTACTCGGCTTCGAGCCGAAGGGTCGCTACTCGATGATTTTTCTCGGTGGCATGCTCATGTATCTCAATGACGACGACGTGATCGCGTTGTTGGAAAAGTTGAAGCCGTTCCTCGAACCGGGAGGCATCATGTTGTGTCGTGAAAGCACAATCAGAAATGGCACGCTCACACGACAAGGCGACTACCAGGTGGTTTACCGTTCAGTCCAGACGTATTCGAGCCTGTTCAGCAAATGCGGGCTCTCGATCGACCACGCTGAACTCAACACGCCCTATTTCTTGATGCAGATGGGCTGTGAATTCATCAAGAAATGGAAATCGGTCATGCCCGAATCCCTTCAGGCCATCCCTCTCGTCGGCAGGCTGACGTACGGACTGCTTCGCGCGGGCGGGGCACCCCTCACTCGTCTCCCGGACACACTGGGAAAGAATTTTCCAGAGCTAACCAACCACTTCTTCGTATTGCGAACCACATCGCAGACGCAGGCCCATTCACCCGCGTGAATGGGTAGGCCGGAAGCTTCAACTCGACGACGCACCCCATGCTGATCTACAAAAATACTCCGAATCTCGTTTCAATCCTTGGGGTCCTTCCTCTCGCGCTACTTCTTCGGGAAGACGGCTTTCAGTACCTGGTCCCCCTCCTCCTCTACAACAACGTCATGGATGACCTCGATGGTATTCTGGCGACGAAACTCAATCTCAAGAGCCCATTCGGCGCCGTCCTCGACAACGTCTGCGATGCGGTCTCCCACATCCTCGTCGCGATGGCCGTCGGCATGCACTATGGCGGCCTTTGCGCGTGGCTCTCGCTGATTGCCACAGTTTCAATCCTTGTTCGCGTCGTCTCTCGGTTGAACTCGGCGGCTGAAACAGACGCTGGCTCCCCGACTAACGAGCTGATGCGTCATATTCTTTTCGCGATCGTCGTCACACAATATTTCGACATCGCCCCAGAACCCTATCTGGCCACGGCATTCGCTCTGAATGCAATCGCAATGCAGGTCCCGTTCCCATTGCGGCATTCGATCAGAAGCCTCACGAAATCGGCCACGGCCGTTGTCGGAGTGAATGTGGCCTTGGGAACCGCCTGGTTGCTTCCAATCACATCGCCGTTGATCGCGGCCTGCTTCGTCACGACATTCATCTACTCGCTGGTCACGGAAGGCCTTTCTTCAGCCAGAGCCGCGATCCAGAATGAAGTCTGACCGCGTCGCGTCATGACGAGGGCCGAGCGCGAACAGTCCGACCCACCCTCTCATCTCCTCATTGGCAGTGGAATGTGCCTCGGATACGCGGCACTCATGCTATGCCGAACGACGGTCAGCATCGCTGGCCCCGCCATGCTGCTCGACGAAGATCTACAGCTGACCAAGACAACATTCGGCGCAATCCTCGGCTGGGGCATGGCAGGCAATCTGATTGGAAAGCTGACCAACGGAGTCCTCTCGGACAGATTCGGCGGCCAACGCGTTTTCATTCTTGCGCTTGGCCTATCGGCCGCTGCGATTGGGATTTTTGGTGCCGTCTCAGAGGCGAAGTTCTTCTTTGCTTTCTATTTCATCACACTCTTCGCCAAATCCGCCGGTTGGCCGGCGATGGCCGTGATCATCGGTTCTTGGTTTCCGACCAATCGCCACGGACGGATGTGGGGATTCATCTCTACGACTTCGCGTGCAAGTTCCTTGGGATCCACGTTGTTGCTCGCAGGTCTACTCTATTTCGTCAGTTGGCGTTGGCTCCATTTTTTCGCCGCCGGCATCACGGTCTGCATCATCCTATTGCTGTCAAAGTATTTCTTTCCGCGACATACCGGGACTGCGCCAAGTCGAAACCTTGCCCCTACGACGCCTGGTCCCGGAACTGACCATCCCTTGCACGACCTGAACTGGCGTGAGGCACTCCTCTTCTTCGTCAAACTCCCACGCTTCTGGCTAATCTCTCTCAGCCTCATGAGCCTGGCGGTGCTATTTGAGTTCCAGGTCTTCGTTCCCATCTATCTACATGAATCCCTCGACCTGGACCCCGCACAGGCTGGCGCCGTAACCGCCTTTTTTCCGGCTGGGTGTCTTCTCGCAGTCCTATCCGGCGGGCTGGCCTACGACAAGTTGACCAAGAGGGCGCTGCCTCTGATCCTGGGCGGCATGCTCACGATGAGCACCGCAAGCCTAACGTTCCTATGGGCTCTGCCTCAACTCTCCCTCACCCACGATGCTGAGCTGTTCTCGACCGCGGCGGCCATTTTGGTATTTGGATTCTCGATCGCGCCCGCCTACTACCTCCCGATGGGCCTTTTCTCGATCGACCTTGGTGGCAGGCACCGCGGATTCTTGATCGGACTGATCGACGCGCTCGCCTACGCCGGAGTCATCGCATTCGATTTCATCGGAGGATCGATCGCAGACCAAGCCGATGGCTGGCAGACCTTTATCGCGATTCTGTTCTTCGTTTCCGTCGCTGCCACATTGACGATGACCTTGTTTCTGTGGCTCGACCACCGGGCGACGAAGACTGCCTAGTACCGCCTTGGATCGACTCCATACCGATAGTGGCTGCTCGAAGTCAACCCAGCACCTACATAATGCGGCACCCTGATCTGTCCATCGCCCGATCACGATCTTTCGGATCTCGCGTCGACACGGCCATCACGTTACATACGCCAGCGGCCAGACAGCTTCTGGATCGCCAGTGTGACGAAACCTAACGTGGGCGCCTGGAGCATCCCGATCGTCCGCTAGCGCAGGAGAAATGCCTACCTAGGTCAGACTTATGGTGCGCGCATGGCGCGCACCGTACCGAAGGCGGGTTGTTATGCAACTGACATCACAAGAGAGATGATGGACTACGCGACACTCTTGCACGTCTACTCTTCGTGAGGTCTCAGACGGAATAAATCGACGCCATCAAGAAGCCAGTTGAGCTCGCGACCCGTCATCTCAAGTACGCCTTCTTTGTCCCGACGCGGCCAAGGGAACCGTGCCTTCTCGAGCTGCTTGTACCAGAGCACGAAGCCGCTCCGTTCCCAATACAAAATCTTGATCTTGTCGCGCTGTCGATTGCAAAAAACAAAGAGGCGCGGAGCAAAGGGGTTGAGGCCAAGTTCTTGTTCGACCAATGCCGAGAGGCCGTTGATCGATTTTCTCATGTCGACGACGCCTCGGTACACGTAGACTTCGACTTCTTTGCCAAGGCGCATCATCGAGGTTGAGTCAATCGCTCCACGAGTTCGACGACGGACAAAGGCAGTTCCGATCCCGACCATTCGAGAACCAAACCATTGGGAAGAGACAGGCGGAAGTCGGGGCGCGACGTTCGAGGCGCTGTCAGTTCGACCTTCGAAAACGCAACGGGCCTCGCTGTTGCCTTGCAATCGCTTCGGCGACGTCGGCCTGCTTCGAATAGACCCATGGCGCGGAGACGCATACGCGCTTGGTAGAGGGCGTGAAGCGAAACGTCTCGCTCAGCCGCGTAGGCCTTGACTGATCGACCTGAAGTCTTGATCGCGGCTTCGTGATCCTGGCAAGCCCAAAATTCCGACACCAGCCGTTAGGGATTTCGCTTGACCGTCAAGCTGCTTCCCTCTGCTGTTCTTCCCATTGTTCAAAGAACAATTCGGGCGAA
>CAZMFM010000112.1:0-15958 GCA_964565565.1 uncultured Spirochaetaceae bacterium
AAGGTCGTGAGCTAGAAAATGAGAACGGGTCGGCATTCGTGCCGGCCCGTTTTTTTCATTCGTCACGGATGGCGATAAGCCTCAGAACGCGATGACGAAAATCGAAAGATGAAGGCACGACCTATCGCGATATTGGAACAGGGTTAGGGTGTCTGTCGCGCTCTCGCTAGAATATGATCGGATCAGTGAAAGGTTGCCCGTTAAGAGGGCGCCCAATGACTCGGAAGCCCGATCAACTACCTGCCGACTTCAACTATGATCGGGAGGCAATGAGAGGGAGGGGTTGCTCATGACGGACGGGAAAGCGGCTCGATCCCTCGATGATCTCGACAGGGCATCCGTCCTTCACCCGTCGACGGCGTTGAGCATCCATCAAAACGACGGCGGCCTGATTATCGAGAGCGCCGATGGTGTCTCGGTCACAGACGTTCACGGAAGACGCTACCTGGATGGCGGCGCTGGTCTCTGGTGTGTGAATGTCGGACACGGGCGAAAGGAACTCGCCCGCGCGGCGGCCGAGCAGATGGAGAAGCTCGGCTACTTCCATTCGTTCGGTGGCACATCGAACCCGCCCCAGATCGTATTGGCCGATCGACTGCTTCGGTTGTTGCGCGACGAAGCCGGGCTCGAAAAACCCAGCCGTGTCTTCTTCGGCCTCTCGGGATCCGATGCGAACGATACGCAGATCAAACTTGTTCGGTACTACAATAATCTTCTCGGGCGGCCGAAAAAGAAGAAGGTCATATCCCGCAAATTCGCCTATCACGGCGTCAGTGTCGCTTCCGCGAGCCTGACGGGAATCCCGTCCTTCCACGCTGCCTTCGATCTCCCCATGGAAGGAATTCTGCATCTTTCGACGCCGCATTACTATCGGCACGCCCACGCAGATGAAGACGAGGAAGCCTTCAGTCAAAGAATGGCCAATGAGCTCGAATCAATGATTGCCGCGGAAGGAGCGGAAACGATCGCAGCCTTCATCGCGGAACCGCTGATGGGTGCCGGTGGTGTCATCCCGCCTCCCAGGGGTTATTTCGAGCGGATCCAGCCGATTCTCGACGAGCATGAAATCCTGTTCATCGCAGACGAAGTGATCTGCGGATTCGGCCGCCTCGGTAGTTGGTTCGGTTCCGGCCACTACGGGTTGCAGCCGGATCTCATCTCGATGGCGAAAGGCCTAACGAGTGGTTATTTTCCACTCTCAGCAGTCGTTGTCTCCGAAGAGATCTGGTCGGTTCTGGAAGGAGGTACAAAAGAGCTCGGAGCGTTCGCGCACGGATATACCTATTCGGGACATCCGGTCGGTGCGGCGGTCGCGCTGGCCAATCTTGATCTGTTGGAATCCGAAGCGATGGTGGAAAACGCTGCGCGTGTCGGGCGCTATTTGCAAGATCGCTTGCGAAAGGCGATCGGGGATCACCCCAATGTGGGCGAGATTCGTGGTGAAGGCCTGGTGATGGCCATCGAATTCGTCGAGGACCGCGAGTCGAAGCGCTTCTTCGAGCCTGGACTAGGCGTCCATCGACTTGTGTCGGCGGAGGCCGCACGCCTCGGACTCCTGGCGCGCGCACTTCCCGGTGAGGGTGCATCGGTCGCCCTTTCGCCGCCGCTTTGCCTAGATGAAAGCGAAGCCGACCAGATCAGCGAGATCCTTGCCAATTCAGTCGAGGCGGTGATGGCGAAGGTTGTTCGAGGGTGAGGCGGGGCGATGTGCTCTTGGCGCGATCAGGAGTGCTCGGCCTGTAACTCACATGCGCTGACGATCGCTGGAGTTCTGTACGGCGACGGGTCGGAAGAGCGAAGCCAACGCCGCGATGCACCAGGTTCCCTCGAGTACGACGAAGGGCATGAAGCCGATCCCGTAGGATGCGAAGGCGGCGAGCCCGGCGCCGACCGCGTTCATTCCCTGGTAGGTCCGAGAACGCGAATCGAGCCGACCCGCCAGGTTCGCAAGAAAGGCGGCCATCAGGATGCCCACGCCGATCGATGCGAGAACGGTCACTCTGTATCCAACGCGTCGAGGACCAACTTGCTGAACTCGTGGTGCAATGTGTCCCAGAAGGGTGAGTAGAACGCCTGCTCGTAGGCCGGCGACTTTCGAGCGCGCTGAACACCGGCGATCATCGCGCCATCCTCGGCCGAAACGATGTCGTTGATGGCGTGAATACCAGCGCAGAGATCGGTATAGCCAGGTCGGTCGGCGGCACCCTGATTCAGGTAGCTCGCTTCACGGATTTCTGTGCTTGCTGCGTCGAGTGGCCGCGCCACGATCATCGAGACGAGTTGCGGCGTGAGCGTGATGTTCGTGTTGGGGAAGAGGGCGATGATGCCCATATCGGTTGGGATTTCGCCGTCGGGAAGCAGGATCGCTGGCGCATCCATCGGTGGATACGTCTCCTTGGCATCCTTCAGGTCGAAATGCAGCGCCAAGAGTCCGCGGTCGACGACTTCACGAAAAGTCTTTTCTCCGTTCTCCGTGACGCGGGGAACATCCGGCGAGTCGCGATAGATCTGGTGAACGAAACCTTCGTGATAGATATTGATGCAGGTGTTCTCCATATACGTCTTCCAATTTCCTTCGCAGACATAGGTCGAGGTGAACGGATTTCCGTCCTGGTCCTGGGTCACCTCGAGCGCTGCGAGATCGCGCCCGCGGAAGAGAGCCAGCACGGGTGCGATGTATTGCTCGAAAGGCGGGGCATCTCCCGAAAGGTTGACGAAGATCGTGTCACACCAGACGGCCGAAGGGATTTCGCTCAGATCGACGGCGCGATCTCCGAGGGACTCGATGGAAGGATTGGGCGCTCCGTCCCAGAAGGGTGCTGCGCGCAGTCGTCCACGCAGATCGTAACGCCAGCCGTGATAGGGCGAGATGATTTCACTCTGCCCTGTTCCAGCAGCGAATTGGACCGGGCAAGCGTCGTGGGCGCCGATGTTATGGAAGACCCGGACACTTCCCTCATCGTCCCGAACGAGGAGAAGAGGCAAACCCAGGACCGTTAATGGAAGAATGTCGCCTGCATTGGCGATCTGATGCGCGAATTCGATGCTCATCCATGTGCGCGAGAAGAGTCGTTCGGTTTCGAGCTGGAGGAAATCCTCCGAGAGGAAGGTCTCACGCGGAAGCGTCAGGGCTTCGCCGATTGGAGCACGAATCGCAGCCTTCTGGGCGGGAGAGATGAACTGATCGAGGGGATTGGACATGGGACCTCCTTCGCTGGGGAAGCTTCATTCGCCTCGACGTGACAGATAGGCGTCCGCCAACTCCACGAGTCGCTCGCGTCCGAAGCTCATTTCATGGCCGCCGTGTACGACTGCCACGGGCATCTCGCGAAGGCGTTTGATCGTTTCGATGTAGGCCGCGACATCACTTTCGGGCAGCATGTCGAGCAGTGGTCCGTCGTAGATGGAATCGCCTGAGAAGAGCGTGCCTGTCTTCTGTTCCCAGAGGCCCATGCTTCCCGGAGAATGCCCGGGAAGATGCATGACTTCGAAGGATCGATCGCCGAGATCGACAATGTCGCCCTCGTCGACTTCGCGTGTGGGTCGTGTCGATGTGATTGCGAAGTTCTCGGGCTCGAAGGACGCGTGGGGAATCGCGTCGAGTAATGGACCGTCGTCGATCTCGTATCCGGTCTTCCCGAACTCGGCCAGCGCGCCGGGCGGGAAATTTCCAGCGATCAATTCGGTGAAGTCGTTGTAGGGATCCATCAAGGGCGCTTCGATGCGATGCATGATGCGATTCTCGAACTCGTGCAGGCAGCCGACGTGGTCGTAGTGAATGTGTGTGGCGACTGCGATGATCGGTTTGTCGCAGAGGTTGGCGATTTCATCTCGCAAGGAGGCGATTCCGAGTCCGGTGTCGACGAGCAGATCCCGGTCCCGTCCACGCACATGCCAGATGTTGCAGCGCAGCAGGGGATGGACATGCGGTTCCCACAACCAGGTCACGCCGTCGCTCAGCGACTTCCGCTCGAACCAGCATTCTGCAATCTCTAGGCGGCTCATTCGACTCCTTGCGCGGCGGGTAGGTCGAAAACTGTCATCAATGTCAGTAAACAGATACCCAAAGCGCCAAATCATGTCAAGAATGTCAGTGCAGCGTCAGGCCTCTCGATCTGTTCAGGTCGCGATGGCGGGCCAGAAATGCGGGCGGTCCAAACGGGTGCGTGTTCCCTGTCGAGGTTCGTTGGAGCCGCCTCGTTGCGCCCGTTCAGACCGGACGTCGCCCCGAGAATGGCATCAGCGTTGAGATCAGTGACTCGCAGGCCACGCGCGCAAGACGGTTCTCTTGCTCGCCGAATCCCAGTAGCTGCATCACGGCGTTGTGCTCGAATAGACACGTGATTGCATAGGCGACGACGGCGCAATCTTCCTGGCGCGCACCGGTTGCCTCGATCAACGCATTTTCGAAGGCCGCGATCGAGTTTTGCCACATCGCATGCATCTTGACGCCGACGCGTTCATCCCGGATGCCAAGATTGATGAGTTCTGTAAAAGCATCTGCGCCTTCACCGGTCGGTGCGAAGAACGACGGGTCGAAAACGGTGTCGAGAAGCAGGGAGAGCCGCAGTTTTGGCTCTGCACCGACGACGGCGCTGAATCGATGCATCAGCTTCGTTTCGTCGAGGTAGTCGATCAGGCTGTCGATCAGGATCTCGCGATCCTTGAAATAGTGGTAGACGAGGGTTCTTTGCAGGCCGGCTTCATCAGCGACATCGGCGATCGTCGTTCGTTCGAGTCCCTTGCGCCCTATGCAGGCGAGAAAGGCGTCGAGGATCTGTCTTCGGCGCTGCTCGTTGATCGCCCGGGGCGTTCTCGTCTTCCGGGGCCGATCTTCGTTCGCGTCTTGCCCCGATGTCGATCCCACTGTGCCCTCGTCCTTGTCGCAGCCCGCTCGACCAGACGGTTGGTTCCGGGTCGTCGACTCACTGGTCGCCATGTTAGCGGCAGATCTTTTCTGATTCGCACACCACGCTTCCGTGGCCCTTCACAGGGTGGGATTTGCTCGATCCCAAGGCCCATGGGACGACCTGGTGCAGTGGGAAATCTTTTCAGTTCGTTGACAGTGATGACAGTTTAGTCAACAATCGAGCTCACGCCAGACTTGTTCGGGCCCGAATCGGCCCCGTCGCGACGGGTTGTTCGTCGGGACATCTTCGGCTCAGGGCTCGGCGGGTAGGGCGAGGATCGAGTTTTCGAGTCACAAGGAGTTCGATGTCCCGATTTTCCATCGATTCTGAATACGGTCTGCTTCGCGACGTGTTGGTCTGTCGGCCCGAGTATTTCGAATGGCTCCCGGTCAATACGACGGGATTGAAATCGATCGCGTCGGGGGAGGTCGTTGATCGCAAGCGCGTGCTCGCCCAACACGACGAGATGATCGATGCGCTTCGCCAGGCGAACGTGACCGTCCACTACGTCGAGCCTGAGCCGCATCTGCAGTACATGGTCTACACGCGCGATTCATCCCAGATGACGCCGTGGGGACCCGTCATCAACCAGATGCATTGGCGCCATCGATGGGGCGAGTTCAAATACCTCGCCGACTTCTATGATTCGTCGGGCGAGGGCGTCTATCAATACATCACGCACGGATCGATCGAGGGTGGCGACATCTCGGTCATGCGGCCGGGGCTGGCCGTGGTCGGCGTAAGCGGCGTACGCACGACGGTAGAGGGTGCCTCTCAGTTCCTGTCCTTCTTTGAAAAGGAGGGATGGGAGACGAAGATGGTTCCCTTCGACGATTTCTTCTGCCACCTCGACGTGATCTTCTCGATGCTGAGCGAGCGATTGGCGTTGGCTTGTCCAGAGGTCCTCGACGACGACTTCATTCGCTGGCTCGCAGAGCACGACATCGAGATCATTCCGGCGACCTACCGCGAAGCCATGGCTCTGCAATGCAATGTTCTCGCCCTGGGTGAGGATCGCGTGATCTCTCCGCGAGGCCATGTCGAGGTCAACGCGCGACTCCGGGCGGCGGGACTCGAGGTGCTCGACCCGGATCTCAGCGAGATCATTCGCGGCGGCGGAAGCGCGCATTGCACGACGCAGGCGCTGATCCGGGAAGCGGGCTGACCCATGGCAGACCGTGTTGATGGGAAACGGCTGTGGTCCCGACTGATGGCGATGGCTGAGATCGGTGCGACCGCCAGAGGTGGCAGCAACCGTCAGGCCTTGAGTGATGAAGACGCCGCAGGGCGTGCGCTCTTTCTGGATTGGGCGAGAGCGGCGGGATGTCACGCGCAGACCGACGAGATCGGCAATCTCTTCGTGCGTCGACCTGGTCGGGACGACGCGCTTCCCGCGATCATGATCGGTAGCCATCTCGATACGCAACCGACGGGCGGGCGTTTCGACGGCGCGTACGGGGTATTGGGTGGCCTCGAAGTGATCGAGACCCTCAACGACCTCGGGATTTCTTCGCAGGCGCCGGTCGAGGTGGTGGTCTGGACGAACGAGGAAGGGTCGCGTTTTCAACACTCCATGATGGGATCGGCGGTGTGGTCCGGGAAGCTGGGCCTCGAGGATGCTCGCCATCTGATGGATGCCGCCGGCCGAAGTGTTGGCGAGGAACTCGATCGACTCGGCTGGTCCGGCGAGCGACGGGCCGAAAGGAATTCCTACGCCTCGACCTTTGAGCTTCATATCGAGCAGGGGCCCATCCTGGAAAGGGAAGCGGTCGACATTGGTGTTGTGACAGGCGTTCAGGGATTTCGCTGGTACACGCTCGATCTGATTGGCCAGCCCGCACACGCCGGCCCGACGCCGATGGAAGGCCGTTCGGATCCGGCGCGCGCGATCGCAGGGATCATTTCGGGCGTCTACTCGATGGCAGCGGAATTCGAACCGTGGAGCCGTGCGACCTTCGCGCAATTCACGTCACGTCCGACGTCGCCCAATACAGTGCCCGAAGCGCTTTCGTGCTCTCTTGATTTGCGCCACCCGGAAGCGTCGATTCTCGACGAGATGGAAGGCCGATTTCGTGAGATCGTCGTTTCGGAATGCGGCCCACTGGGCGTGCAGGGTGAAATCACGGTCGATAACGACTCCCCTCCGGTCGAGTTCGATCGCGTCTGTACCGACGCAGTTCAGGCCTCGGTCGACGCGCTTGGCTATTCGAACAAGAAGATGGTGTCGGGTGCCGGGCACGATGCATGTTATGTCTCGTCCAAATGCCCGACGTCGATGATCTTCGTGCCGTGTGAAGGGGGATTGTCTCACAATGAGGCAGAGCGCATCACGTCCGAGCAGGCCGAACGCGGGGCGAACGTGTTGCTCGGGGCCGTCCGGGCAATGATGCACCACCTGATCGGGGACGCCGATGTCTAGCCCGAGCGGCTCGCTGGTCGAGCATCGCGATGTAGCGCCTGAGCCGGCGGGGCTGCTGCTTGCCGTTGTTGCCGCGACTGGGATTGGGATGCTCGGCACAAATACTCTTCCGCTGATCCTGGGCTCAGTCATCGACGAGTTGGGGATTGCGGAGAGTCGTGCCGGTTTGATGGGCACCGTCGAACTCGGTGCCCTCGCCCTCGTTTCGCTTGTCATGGCGCCGCGCGTCGGCCGCTTGCCCCGTAGTCGCCTGGCCGTTCTCGGAGGTGTCGTCGTCGTCGCCGGGTATGTGCTGTCGGCACTCGCCGAAGGCTATTCGACCATTCTCCTGGGTCGGCTCATCTGTGGCGCCGGGGCCGGCGTGGTGATGGCTGTCGGCAACGCGGCGATCGCTGCTTCGGAGGACCCTGACGGTTTGATGGCCCGTTTGATGCTCGTGGGTGGGGTCGCGGCCGCGTTCCTGCTGGGGGTGCTGCCATTGGCGATCGAGCCATGGGGATACGGCGGCGCCTTTGCTGTGCTCGCCGTGGTCGCAGCGCTCTGTATTCCGTTCGCGAGAAGGCTGCCGCCAGCGCCCGGCGAAAGTTCCATTCCGGTGGCGCATTCGATGAACCGGAAGTGGCTTGGCGTCGCCTTGCTATTCGGCATCATGATCGATGCGACTTCTCAAGACGGACTCTGGACCTTTTCTGAACGGATCGGGATCGGCGCGGGCTTGAACGTCGAAGAAGTGGGCATCGTGCTCGCTTCGACGACGTTGGCTGGCCTGGCCGGGGCCGCCCTCGCATTCGTGCTAGGCACGCGTTTTGGGCGGGCCGCGCCGATCTGTTTCGGTCTCGGCCTCGGTGCGCTTTCTCGGTGGCTGCTCGCGAACGCCTCCGAACCATCGACCTATTGGGTGGCACAGCTCCTGCTTGGGCTGTCCTTCTTTCTCACCTACCCCTTTCTCTTCGGCGCCATTGCGGCGCTCGACCCGACCGGGCGATGGGCCGCCGCCGGGGCCGGAATTGCCACGATCGGTACGGCGCTGGGACCCGCGGTGGCCGGCGTCCTGGTCGAAGCAGAGGGCTACCCGGCCTTGGGCGGCCTCGGTATAGCCGCCGCCGCGTGCACGGCCGTGTTGGTGATTCCCGTTGCGCTTTCGCTCGAGCGCTCCCCGGTTGAGACAGCAAGAGGCCTATGAATGCAAGCCGCGACTGAGGCGGGCCGTGTCGAGCGCGTTGAAGAATCGCAGAACGGAGGACGGATCATGGAAAATTTGGCGCCAGTTGAAGTGGTCATTGTTGGAGCGGGCTTCTCGGGCATGGCCGCCGCCCGACGGATTCAAGCAGCCGGCCGCGACGTGATGGTCCTCGAAGCAAGAGACCGAGTCGGTGGGCGCATCTGGGATCCTGAACTCGAAGATGGACGAATTGTCTTGCTAGGCGGTCAATGGATCAGCGAATCCCAGACGCGTATGTGCGAGCTGGGTGAAGAGTTTGGGTTGACGCGGTTTACGACAGCGCGACCGGGGCGTTCCCTATTTCACACGGGTGAAGACTTTGTCTTGCTCCCGGAAGAGTTGCCTGCCGATTCGGAACTCGACAAGGTGATCGCGGAGTTCGAAGCGATGGCCGAAACCGTTCCCGTCGACGCGCCGTGGGAGGCGCCCAAGGCGAATGAATGGGATGGTCAGACGCTCTATAGCTGGCTCCAGCCGCGGGTCAGTCCTGAGTTGCTGGAATCGATGACCGTGACGATCATGAGTTATATGTCGCAGCCCGAGGATGTCTCGCTGCTCCATGCGCTGTTCTATACGCGGGCCAATGGGGGGTTCGGCAGCCTCTTTGCGATGGGCGCGGACGATGCCCACGATACCCATGTCTTTGCCGAGGGCGCGCAAAGAATTGCCGAAGGCCTCTGCACCGAGCTGGGGGATCGCGTTCGACTAAACAGCACGGTCTACAAAATCTGTCAGGATGATCGGGGCCTTCGCGTTCTAGGGGAAGGGTTCGAGATTCGTGCCCAGCGCGTCATCATGGCGATGCCCCCCGCGCTGACCGCCTGCCTGCGTTACGACCCGCCGCTTTCAGGAATGCGGAATTCGCTGACTCAGCGGACTCATATGTTGGGGCGTGGTCTAAAATTCGTCTTGATGTATGAAAGGCCGTTCTGGCGGCGCGAAGATTTTTCGGGGCAGATGGTGAGTGTTCACGGTCCCGTGCATGTCGGGATCGATTCCACACCCGATCACGAACGCTGGGCGGTGCTCGCGGGTTTCGTGGAAGATCGGGGGGCCGGTCGAGCATTCCTCGACATGACCCAGACTGATCGCCAGAAGCACATAGTCGATTTTCTGGTCCCAGCGTATGGCGAAGAGGTTAGAGAGTTCGTCAGCTACCACGAGCACGATTGGGGGCAGGACGATCTGGCTCGGGGATGCGTGACGGTTCTGGGTACGTCCGCATGGACGGCTTACGGACGGGCGCTGAGAGAGCCGATCGGGCGAATTCATTGGGCGGGCACTGAAACGTCGACTGAATATCCAGGCCAGATGGAAGGCGCCGTGCGAGCCGGGGAGCGGGCGGCGGCGGAAGTATTGGCGGTGCTGTTGGAGACAGCGGTGACGGAGTTCGATCCAAAACGAAATCGCCCCCGACGACCTGGGTCATCGGGGGCGAAATCCGTCTAGCGGCCAAGTCGTATCCGACCAGTCTGAGCCCTAGGGCTCGAGAATCGGATGCAGCCTCTGCGCCGGTTGCGTCTCGCGCAGCTTCTTCAGCGCCCGAGCTTCCAACTGCCGAACACGCTCTCGCGATAGACCGAGCGATTGCCCAATCTGCTCCAGCGTATGCTCTTCTTCACCGCCGAGCCCATATCGCAACCGAAGGATCAGCTGCTCGCGCGGAGTCAGGCTTCCGATCAAAGAACCAACGCCCATGCGCATCCGGTCGTCGTCGATTCCACCGTCCGGCTGTTCGGCCATGCCGTCGGGCACGAAGTCTTCGAGACGCTTTTCCGTACCTGCCACATTGGACTCGAGCGAAATGGCCTCACGCGACAACCGATCGAGCGCTTCGAGGGCGTCCGTGTCGGTTCCGAGTGCCGGGGCCAATTCGGCCGGTGTGGGCTCGCGGCCCAGCTTGCCGGTCAATTCGGCCTTGACTCGCTGGCTGCGCTGCAACCGATCGTGCACATGCGAGGGCAGTCGAATCGTACGCGAGTGGTTCTGGATCGCGCGAACCAAAGCCTGGCGAATCCACCAGACCGCGTAGGTCGAGAACTTGAAGCCGCGACGATGGTCGAACTTTTCGACCGCGCGGATCAGGCCCAGGTTGCCTTCCTGGATCAGGTCCGGGAACGAGAGTCCCAGGTTCCGATAATCCTTGGCAATCGCGACCACGAGCTTCAAGTTGTGCTCGATGAAGCGGTTCTTGACGGTCGACATCGTCTCATGCGCGTCTTCGACGGCATTCGTGAGGTCGATCATGCGCTTCTTCTCGACGCCGGCTTCGACTTCGAGCTCCGTCAGTCGCTTCGTTCGCTTGCGCGCCTTCCGCATGTCGGCACAAAGAAGAACGCTCTTCTCACGCAACTCGTGCAGTAGGGCAAGCGAAAGCTGAGCGCTGTGCATCTCCTTGGTGACCCTGATGTCGAGCTTCTCGAGGGTCGCGGTGTAGCTGAGGCCGCCCTTCGTGATCTTCTTCTCGCGATCACTCAGTTGGGCTCGCAGCTTCTTCACGGCTCGCTCGACGCGCGCCGCGATTTCACCGGTCTCCTCGTCACCGACGGATTCCGACAGCTTTGCTCCCGTGTGGGAAAGCGCGCGCAGCGCATCCCAGCGCGCGACCACGTGCTTGGCGGAAATCGGGATGGCGTAGAGCGCATCTCGGAGCGAGGCAGTCGCTGCCTCGAGATCCTTGGCGAGTACGACTTCCTCTTCTCGCTTCAGGGTTCGGGTGCCGCCGATTTCCTGGAAATACGATTCAAGGGGTCGTCGTTCACGGCCGGGATCGAGTTCCTCCGCAGAAACGACAGCGGTCGCTCCCATGGTCGGCGCAGCGGCTTTTTCAGTCGTGGCAGTCTGGCTTCGTTCTTGAGTCTTCAACTCGTTTCCTCTTTTCCTCTCACGCCCCGGTGCAATTCCTTCTGGGATACCGCCCGAGGGGGCAGGTTTCAAACAAATTCCTCGGTGTTCCAATATTCCGTGGGTCAGGTTCTTCGGAGGCCCCTCCAAAGGACCTTTTGTAGAACCTCGTTCTCTCGTGCTGTGCTCTCACTCTGAGGCCGCGCTCGCGCGTTTGGTTTCCGCGCCGAATGTCGGTCACTCGAGGAGGCTCGAGGCTCGATCGAACATGACTCACGCTCAGCTTTCAATATCTTCCAATATTTTCATGGACTGAGGCATCGAGGGTTTCTGGATGTAGCCTGATAATGATTGAATTTCACCTATTTAGCTAGCGAATTTCGTATTTCAGATCGATTCGCTTTGGTTCGTTGGACCCACCTTTTCATGGACTGAAGGGAATGCCCCATTGGCACTCTCTGCGTCCCCTTTTCCTCCAAGGACTTCCTGGTTATAAGAGTGCTCTTAAACGCAGGAGAGGTGATGCCGATTTCTTTCGGCACCGAGAATCATTTCGAGTCGAGGGGGACTCGCCCTACACCATCAATGTGGTCCTCGCATCGGAGAAGTGGCGAATTCTGACCGTGATCGCCGACCTCTCAAGCAAAAACTCTAGAAATTGCTGAGACGCCCGCAACGTATGCGCAATCGGCCCGCGGGCAAGGCGTCAGTGGCGAGAAATCCATGTCTTTCGAATCTTCAGAATCGAAGCAAAAAAGGACCCGGATTGGAGGGTGCCGGCGCCCTCAGAAAGGCCAGAACCAGGGGATTGCCGTCAGGGCGACGGCGGCGCAAATCAGATCGAGGGGCAGGCCGACGCGCAGGAAATCACGAAAGCGGTAGCTACCGGCGCCGTAGACGATCAGATGGGTCTGGTAGCTGACAGGAGAGGCGAAAGCGCAGGCCGCGGCCATCGCCACCGTCATGATGAAGGGCCGGGAGTCGACGCCGAGTTGCGCCGAGGCGGCCAGGGCGATCGGAAACATGATGGCGACGGCGGCATTGTGATGAAGCGTTTCCGCCATCACCAGACACAGCACGTAGATCACGACCAGGCTGGCAAAGGGGCCGAAGGAGCCCACCGCGGTCACCAGCCCGTGAGCGACAAAGCTGGCTGCACCCGATTGGGTCATGGCGCTCGCGATTCCGAGCCCGGCCCCGATCGTGATCAACACCGACCAATCCACGGCCTGGCGAGCCTTCGTCGCACTGATGCATCGCGTTCCGATCAGCGCGGCGACGGTCACGAAGGAAGCGATCGAAATGTGGACCTGGCCGAAGGCGACCACTGTGACCATGACGGCGAGGATGCCCAGCGCGGTCCAGGCGCGATCGAAGGCGGGCGGGTGGGCGCCCGGCAATTCGCTGGCCAGGTAGAAGTCGCGACTATTGTGGTGGAGGCGCATGAATTCCGGCGCGCATTGCATGAGCAACGTGTCACCGGGATGCAGGACGATGTCGCCGATCTTGCCCTGCACGCGCTCGGCGTTGCGATGGACGGCGATCACGACGGCATCGTAGACGGATCGGAAATTGGATTGCTTGACGCTTTGTCCGATCAATGGCGAAGACGCGGAGACGACCGCCTCGACCATCGGCCGGTTTCGGCCGCCGGGCAGGCTTTGGATGAGATCTTCCGGTGCGGCGGGCTCCAGCCCGCGAATGCGTTGCAGGTCGATGATGGTGGTGAGTACGCCGGCAAAGACCAGGATGTCGCCGATCTGCAATGACTGATCCGGGCTGACCGGCGTGATCAGGCGTGTTCCGCGATCGATCTCGACCAGGAAGAGCCCGGGCAGGTTCCGCAAATTGGCCTCTTCGACGGTCATTCCGTCGAGGGGGCTGCCCGCGGTCACGCGCATCGCTGCGGTGTATTCGCGGGAACGGTCGTCGAGCTCCTCGGCCGCCTCGAGGCGGGTGGGCAATCGGCTCGGCGCGACGAAGATGAGGTAGAGAAGTCCGGCGCCCGCGATCAGCAGGCCGACCGGCGCAGGTTCGAAGAATCCCCAAGGCTCGAGGCCGGCGTCCAGGACCATGCCGGTGACGGTGAGAATGGTGCTGGTGCCGATGATGGTGGTGACGCTACCGAGAATCGACGCGTAGGAGAGTGGGATCAAGAACTGCGAGGCGGCGACGCGTGAGCGGCGAGCCCAGTCTGTCACGGTGGGCGTCATCATGGCGACGATCGGGGCATTGTTGAGGAAGGCGGACAAGCCCGCGACAGGCAGGGCCATCCGGAAGATGGCGAGTTGCGGGGAATTCGCCCGCCCGAGAACACGGCCGAGGGTCATGTCGAGAGCGCCGGTTTCGCGCAGCGCAGCAGAGACGATGAAGAGGGCGCCAACGGTGGCCACGACGGGATTGGCGAAGCCGGCAAAGGTCTGGCCGGGCGAAAGAATCCCGGCCGCGCCGAAACAGATCAACGCCGCCATCAGGACGAGGTCGGGGGCCGCGAGTTCTCGGATCATCGCGGCCAGAGCCAAGCCGACCATGCCGAGGGTGAATACGATCTGCCAGTCCATCAGGGGCGCACGATACCCTATCCGCGAGCCTATCTGCACGATCCCTCGACCCGTCCACCCGGCTTTCGATGAACAGGTGCGTCGGGGGTGAAATTCGTCAAACTCTCGCCATGACGAAAGCCGCTCATCCATTTGGCGAACGCGAATTTTACCTCGCAGAGTTTCGCCGCCGCACGATTGGGATCGCCTGGCCAGCGGGCGAAGAGCCCAGACCCTCTCCGCTCGCCGACGTCGTGGACGAACTCGTGGCGAATGGATCTCGGGTCGTTGTCCTGAGTCCGAACGAAGCGGTCTTCGCCCACGCCAACGCCGATCCGGCAGTTGATTTCGCGGAATCGAATTTTGCCCCGCTGCTCTGGAAGAAGCTTCGGGAGCGTGGCCGGTCAGGGCTCTTGCTGTCCAGCCGGGATTTCGAGGACGAATGCCACCGGGCGGCCTTGGCTCTCGGCCTGGCGAAGGTCGTCTGGATCCAATCGACGCCGCCGGTCGAGCGCTCTGTCGGTACCGGGCGTGTCTCCGTCGTCGACCTGGCCCATCTCGAGTTGCTCCTCGGCCGTTCGACGGGTGGCAAGATTGCGTCCGAAGAGGACATGTCGCTTCGAGTCCTTCCGGGGCGAGACGTTCTGCTTCATGCCATTCGAAACATGATCGACGGCGGGATTCCTTCGGTCAATGTCTGTGCCTCTGAGCAATTGGCCGAAGAGCTTTTCACCTATGCGGGAGCGGGGATGTTCTTCACGCGCGACCGTTATGCCGAGGTCAGACCCTTGGGCATCGATGATTATGACCCGGCCAGCGATTTGATTGCCCGGGGTGAAGCGGACGGTTACCTCGTACCACGGGACGGGGATGCACGCGACGCGGTGCTCGTGCATGCACTCGGTGTATTCATCGAAGGGCGCTATCTGGCTGGAATTGGAGCCGTGCTACCCCATCCGAGCGAAAATGCGGGGGAGATCGCTTCGCTCTTCGCATTGACGCGCTATGTCGGCGAGGGCGTTGGCGCACAGATCGTCCAATTCGCGATGGTGCGAGCGCGTCGAGACGGGCTCGCCTATCTATTCAGCTGTACGACGTCGGATCGGGTCGAAGCCTTCTTTATTAGGCAGGGATTTCGCCGGGTTTCGCCCGACGATGTTCCCAAGGCCAAATGGGAGGCCTACGATCCGGAGCGTCGCGAGCGCGTGCGATGCATGCGCTTCGATCCCTGAAAACGGCCGGTCGAGTTCGCTTTCGAGCTCAGCGGTAGAGGAGATTTTTGAATGGCACGCGTGCGCCCGAGCCTAGTCCTGGTTTCTTTCCTTTGTCTCGCTCTCTTCGCGACGGGTTGTACGCGCTTGCCCGGCGGTGTCGCGCCCTCGAATATTCCGCTCGAGCAGGGCGGATATCGCGAAATCGGCCCCGTCGCGGCCAGCGATTGCAAGGTGAACCTTTTGGGGATCATTCCGATCAGCGGGTCGAACAGCGTGGCAGACGCAGTGCGCTCGGCATTGCGAAAAGAATCGCAAGCGGACGCCCTGGTCAATATCACGATCGACGTGGTGTCGAAGTACTTCATTCTCTGGTCATCAGTCTGCACGGAAATCCATGCGACGGCGGTGAGCATCATCTGACCAGGTGTCCGCCGACGGCCTATCGAGCCGTTTCGAAATCTCATATTAGGCCGTGCCCACGATTGCCCGTCGGAGCACTCCAGGTATGACCCGAGGGCTTCCTCCTGGAGGTGAGGAACCGACCGTAGGGCGGTTCCCCGTGGCCTATAAGCCGGGTTCTGTTCCGACGCCCGGTTGCCCCGGCGCCGGCGAAGATCATTCCTCTAGGCCAGCCATTGCTGACTGGCTCAAGCACTCTCACCCGGACACCGCGTCCCGACCTCGGCCGAGGCCTAAATCGAAACGATTGAGCGGACCGCTCTAAACGATGTCCCTATTCAAGCTTGCTCCGGGAGGGGCTTGCCCCGCCGCCGGTCACCCGGCTGTCGCGCGTGGGCTCTTACCCCACG
>CAZMFM010000113.1:0-15936 GCA_964565565.1 uncultured Spirochaetaceae bacterium
GTGGGTTCGAATCCCACCCTCTCCGCCATTTTTGCTTCGATTCGACAACACCTCAACAACACCTCAAGAACACCTCAATCACACCTGAACAACGCCTTGTCACGACCTCGGCGACACCTCACCGACACCCATCCACGGAACCCAACGGAATGAACCAGTCTTCGAGCATGCAGCTTCTCTCACGATCCATAGTCGCCACGCTGGCTTTAGTTGTCATGGTCACCGCCGCTTGCGCGACCTCGCCGACCGGGCGAACGCAGATCCTGTTGAACTCGGAACTCGAAATGGCCGAGATGGGTCGCCTTGCCTTTTCGGAGATGCAGACGGTTACGCCGACCTCGAGGGAATCGGGACAAATTCGTTATGTGCGATGTGTGGCCAACGCCATCACGGAAATGCTCACGCCGGCGGAGCTTCAACCTGTTTTCATCGATCAATGGCAGGTCGAACTCTTTGAGGACCCCACAGCCAACGCCTTTGCCTTGCCCGGTGGAAGGATTGGCGTCCATACGGGGTTGCTCGAGATCGCGACAACACAGGGGCAACTCGCGGCTGTGTTGGGCCATGAGGTCGGCCACGTCGTATCACGCCACGGCAATGAACGCGTTAGTCAGCAGAGGATGGCCCAGGGTGGACTCCAGGCGCTGCAAGTCATGCTCGGTGAAGACTCCGCAGAGAAACGGAATCTCTGGGGAGCGCTCGGCGCGAGTGCGGTTCAATACGGCGTGCTCATGCCCTTCGGTCGGCTTCACGAAAGCGAAGCCGATACGATTGGCTTGACGTTGATGGCGCGGGCCGGATTCGATCCGCGGGAAAGCGTCACGCTCTGGAGAAACATGGCTCGCGCTTCGGGCGGCCAGGCCCCACCCGAATTCCTTTCGACCCATCCGAGCAACGAGACGCGAATCCGCCAACTTCAAGCCAAGATGGACGAAGCGGTCCAGGTCTATGAACAGTCGAGGGCTGCGGGACGTCGCCCCAACTGTCGCTAACGTCCGGAGGTCGGGGCGATTGCCCAAGCCATCGAGCGCAATTCGCTTTCGAGTGATGGAATCCCAGGGAGTCTGAAATGGAAGTCGGTCAGGTCAAGGAAATCCGTCGTTACCCGGTCAAGAGTATGGGCGGCGAGCTGCTCGACGAAGTCGAACTCGCCCTGCGCGGTCTTCCCGGGGATCGTGCCTGGGCCGTTCGCGATGAAGTGCGCGGCGGGATTCGCGGCGGCAAGAAGATTCCGGAATTGATGAATCTTCGGTCTCGGTATTTGAAGCAGCCCCCGGCAGAAGGGTCGGGTCCGGCAGAGATCGCCTTGCCCGATGGCTCGACGTTTTCGACCGGCGATGCGGATGCCGGTGAGCGAATTACCCAGGCCATCGATCATTCCGTCACGCTCTGGCCGCTGCTTCCGTCGGATGCGCTCGATCACTATCGCCGGGGCGCACCGGCCCACGAGGATATGGAAAAGGAATTTCGCGAGATCTTCGGACGCCAGCCGGATGAGCCGTTGCCGGATCTCTCCGTCTTTCCGCCGGAGCTGCTCGAGTTCGAATCGCCGCCGGGCACCTATTTCGATGCGTTTCCGCTGTTGTTGATGACCGAATCCGCATTGCGTTCGATGCAAGAGAAGGCGCCGGAATCCAACTTCGACGTACGGCGGTTTCGGCCGAATTTCTTGATCGCCGACTCCGGGTCAGCGGCGGCCTTTCCCGAAACAGAATGGGAGGGTCGCCGAATGCAGATCGGCGAGGCGACCTTGCAGATCAAGGTCATCTGCCCGCGTTGTGTCATGACGACACATGGGTTTGAAGATCTACCCAAGGATCCCAAGGTGATGCGGGCCCTGGTCCGAGAGACGGGTGGCAATCTTGGTGTGTACGCGTCGGTCGAAAAGGCAGGACGCGTTCGCGCGGGCGATTCGTTAGCGTTGCTTGAGTGAGTGAGTGTTGCAGTCGTCTCGGCAGGTCTCTAATTGAAACGAACACGAGGAGAGGGAATATGAAGAGGAAGCAGACTCAAGGATTTCTATTGATCAGCTTGATCATCGGGCTCGTCTTCGCAATCGGAGGCTGCGCTTCCTCGGGCGGCGGCGAGACCGCTGCGGAGAAGGCTCCGGCGGCGAAGAAGGTGGCGAAGACCGCAGTGCCAGTTCCTGCAAGCTCGAAGCTCGCCAAGATCGATATCGGCATGAGTGAACAAGAGGTTCGGAAGGCGATCGGGGAACCGGACAACATGCGTGGGTATCCGACCGGCAAGAATTGGAACCCCTTCTACTTCGGCGGCGATACGATGCGCGTCGATTGGTCCTATTCGAAGGTTGGAAAAGTCGTGTTCAGCAACCCCAACCGTTGGACGCGGAATATGAGGGTGATCGAACTTCGGCACAATCCCGACGAGCCTTGATCCACCGGGGCGACTAGGGGCCTAACGCGGGCCCCACGGTCTTGCGGTCGACACGGAACGTTCTCGATGGGAAGGCTTCCGAGAGCGCCGTGGTGAGCGCGCGCTCCAACGAGTCAGTGAAGTCAGAGGTTGACGCGGAATCGAGGTCGCGAATCAAGATGCTGAAGCGACCGGTCTGCTTGTCCCGCTTGACCGAAACGACGACTCGATTGTCGGTGGCGGCGTCCTCGCCCGTCCAATACGCCGCGAGAACGAATTGGCTCCATTCATCTTCCGTTCGGGACAGATGCTCGACATCCGAGGTACTCGGCGTTAGACCGTGCTCGGATACGACGACCGCCACGATCTCACTCGCCCGGTCGACTTCGGCGTCGCTCAGCCTGCCCGCCTCGCCCGATTCGGTCGCCGCGTTCGTGGAAGCTGCCAGCTCGATCAGCGTCGAGTGGTAGAAGCAGCCAGAAGTCCCGAGCGTGAGAACCAGGGTCACGGCTGAAAGACGCAATGGAAAAGTCATTCCGCAATCCTCACGGACCCAGCGATGGGCCCACAACCCGATCTTCGAATTGGATTTCTCTCGATGGGAACTCATCCTTTAGCGCCGAAGTGACCGCGGCCTCGATCTCGCGAGTCAAGCTCGATGCGAAGGGTGATTGTCGATCCTCGATCAATACAAAAAATTCTCCCGTGTCCTTTTTGCGGACAGATCGGACTTCGATCCAGGCTTCGAGGTCGGTGTTGGTCTTGTGGAGGCTGATCACGACGTTGTCGATTTCTTCGCTCTCCTGCGACTCCCGGCGAATGCGATCAAGGCGGGGATCAGCAACCAAACCCAGACCTTCCACACTCCGCGCTACAGCGTCTGCGGCCAGGCGGATCTCGGAAACGGACAGCCGCTCGGGCGGCTCCGTCGCCTGCTCAAGCGAGACCGTCGCCCGGTACGAGAAACAGGCCGTCCAGACAGCCAGCTGGGATGTAAGAAATAGAACGCTGAAGATGTGCAGCCAACGATGTTTTCTAGAGTCCAAGTGCTGCTTGCCCTCCACCAATGATTGCGAAACCTACAGTTCCGTAGATTCGGTAGATCTGACCCCAAGGTCCCAACTCCGCTCCGCGACCGGTCCACGCCCGCTTGATCCACCCAAACTGAGCTGCAGAGCTGGTCGCTAGATTACTCTGACCGTCGTGCCATACAGACGCGTTGTCCAGCTTCGTGCCCGTGCCAGGGGTAATTGCTCCCCCTTTTCCGGGATGGAGAAGCCCGGATGCACTGCCTGAGCGAAACATCAGCGTAGCGCCAAGGTTCGCGAACCCGGCACCAATCGTTTGAAGGCTGCCGGTCAGGATGCCTTTTCCGATCTGATAAATTCCTTTTCCGATTCCGTAGAGCGTTCCAACGATGGCACCGAAAATCTCCAGGGCTTCGCCTCTCAGGAACCTTCCGAGGCCTCGCCAGAAGCCGGGCCCCGTACTGACCCCCGATCCGGTCGAGTTTGCAGTGCTCGATTCGGTTCGGGTGGCTCCGGTTGCCGAGGAGAGTGAATCCGTGTCGGCGGGTGTCCCGCCAAAGATTCCTCCAGAGACGTTGATGGTTTCGGAGAGCGAGAATTCAGAGATCGTCTGTCCGCCTGCAAGGATGGTGACGGTCGTGGTTCTGGTCTGCACAGCCGCCAGGGCGGGCTGGTCTATTCCGCAGCTGATGCCCGCCCGCCAACACCTTCCATCGGGATCCGTCAGGTTAAGGGGATTGTTTCGAGCATAGGAATAGGGGTTCAAGGATTGAGGGTCGGTCGCTGACGGAATCAGGGGGTCGATCGAGAGGAAGCTGCCCGAGCCCGGGTCATACCAGCGCGCCTGCATGGAGAACATGCCTGAGCCTTCGTCGCGTCGATGTCCGGCGAAGATCGTACGGAAGTTCCCGCCGACCTCATCGTGAACCTCGCCGAATGGCGTGAAAGTCTGATGCCTAACACGCTCCCCGTTCTCGTTCACCAGAACCATTCCGGTCCCCAACGAATCCGTGATCTCCCAGAAATAGTTGGGCGGCGAGGCATTCGTGGGTACTGCGCCCAGCGCGATCGAGGGCACGAGCAAAAGCGAGATCGTCGTCAAGGCGACGGCGGAACGAAGGGGCCGACGACGCACCAGGACGAAGTCGCCCTTTCGATTGGACCAGATCAGCCACAGCACGCCCGCCGCACAGACGAATCCAAGACCTCCGATGACCCAGGGTGCCGGAATGCGGACAGCCATCCAGCTCGAGCTGGCCGCTCGCAGCTGCGGTCGGAAGCGCTTGAGCGCGATGCGTTTTCCGTCGAGCATGACGATGATGCTGGCATGGTCGACGATCAAGCTGTGTTGATACCGAAAGACCTCGCCGATATAGGCGCTGAAGCCTCTCCCGCCCACCTGGTATTCGGCGACGCGCTTCCCGTCCACGTCGTAGGCGACTCGCGTATCACAGGTTGTGTTGTTGTCGCCCAGGCAAATGACCCGGTTGCCAGAGTCGAATCCGAAGTAGCGAGACGAGTCGTCGCCGACGATCGACTCGATATTTCCATCTTCATCATACTGATAGGTCGTGGGCGACGGCGCCGATAAGTTCCGGCGCGTAATGGCATGCGGCCGCGTCGGGTCGTCGAAAACCTGGAGCTGGCCCGCGTGCATCGTCAGATTGCCAAGATCGTCATAGTCGTAGTCCCGTTGCGCTCCGTCCTTGGTCCATCGCTCGATTCGATTCCGTTGGTCGTAGACGTAGCTCTCATTCATGTCGAGGGCGGGCAGCGCCGATTCGGAACCCGTGATCGACGTGATATTACCGACACCGTCATAGTCGACATAGTCTCGGGTGTATTGATAGGCGGGGGAGCTGAACTCGTCCTTGGCCAATCGATGCGTGTCGGTGGTGTACTCGAAGCGTCGAGTGCCCGCGGGCGAAGTGATGGCGGAGAGTCGGCCTAGCGAATCGAAGTCGGTTGAAGTGACGTATTTGAGGGTCGCCGAATCGCAGTCGTCGCCCGAGCCAAGGTCACAGACCTGTTCGAGAAATTCGCCATCGTATTCATATCGTACGACCGAATCGCGCCAGCCATAGATATCGAAATGTCTCGCCGGATAGAGAATTTCGCGGACGCGACCGAGTAGGTCATAGGTGTAGTCGGTGTGGAAATTCCACACCCGATTTCCACCGCCGCGGACCGCCATTTGTTCTTTTTGAACGCGGCCGAGCCCGTCGAAGGTGAGCGTACGCTGATAGTCATCTGAAGAATCACCGCTCGCCCGTTTCTCATCGGACCGGTAGCTCACGGAATAGTCCGTCTCGCCGCTCGGTGTCACGATACTCGTCAGCCGGTCGAGATCGTCGTAGGAATGGGTTCGCGTCTGGAGTCGGGCATTCGTCACTTGACCTAAATTGCCGTAGGTGTCGTAGCTGGTCTGGGAAGACCCCGATCCGGCAAGCGCCGGATCATCGATCTGGACAACGCGGCCAAGCGTGTCGTAGTGGTAGGTGAGCACATGGTTCGGATCACTGAAGCTTGAATCGATGCGTGGATCGAAGATCGCTCCGACCTCTCCGGTCGCCTCGTAGCGATAGAATGTTCGCGCCGCGCCTCCGGAGGTTCCGCCGGTGCAGCCTGTTCCCGAAATATTCGTCGCGCTAGCCAGGACCGTGTTCTGACATTCGTCGACCCAGGCGACGCGGCTGCCGTCCAATCCCTTTTGGATGAGGTCGCCCTTGCCATTCTTTTCGAGCACGACATCGAAGGATTGGTTCGACGCGGGCCAGGGTCCGCCGATCGAGGCGGCGGAGGCCGAAGCGTAATCGTAGACCGAGAATCCGTGCGGGGTTTCGCTGTAGATCAATCGACCGACGGCGTCGACCTGGCTGAGGCTCGCGACCTTTTCACTCGCGCCGCTGAGATTCGAACAAGCCGCGTCGCCGGCGCAGTCTACGGGGAGGCTCTTTTGTACGATCCGAGTGAAGGGGTCGTGATAGGTGGCCGTTCCCACGAATCCAGAGCGGGTTTCGCCAATCTCCTTCCAGACGCCGCCGAATCCATCCGAGACAATCGAACTCCAAAGGGCACCGTTGTCCGAAGCGCCGGGCTCGGGATAGGAAAAGCGCGTGATGACGCCTGGCGAAAACGGTAGATCGTCGTAGACCGTCTTCGCGGTCTGGAGCCACGACGAGCCGTCATGAACGAAGGACTCGATCGGTCGGCCGAAGGTGTCGAGGTTCACACTCATCGCCGGTTGGTCGGCATAGCTGGAAGTCGTTTCAACGATCGCCCCGGTTCCCGGGTCCGGCTCGAAGGTTGCGACGCCCCCGGCGCCGTCCATGATCCCGACCAGGATGCTATGCGAGTTCTGCGCGAAGTCCGGACACCAGCCCGCGTCTTCTCCTGTGGCGTTGTCGCCGTCGAAGCAGTAGTCCGTGATCCGGTCGCCCGATGCCGCACGGACGATCTCCTTGGTCACGTTTCCGTAGACATCGTACTCCGTGGAATGGGCCTCATCGATTCCCGTGCCCGGCGCCCCCCGGCGCTTGACCCGGTCGATCAGGCTGGAGCGTCGACCACCCTGATAGGCAACGACCGTGTCTTTCAAATAGTCGTCGTCATTGATATCGCCGTCGTGGTCGAGCAGTTTCTGGCGCCCGACGAGTCCGAAGATCGAATAGGCGAGGTCGCTGGCCGGTTCGCGCAGGGTGACGAGCCGTCCGGTCATGCGATCATCGATGCTCTTCTCGACAAAATTGTATCCATAGCCGTACTCGTCATCGTAGTGGTAGGTGGTCTGCGTGAGTGCGCCCGAGCCCCCTGTGTACTCGTTGTAGGATCGCGTCCCCGCCAGACGTCCGACATACACCTCCCCATGATCGATCGATCCGTTCTGGCTTCCCGGTACGAGTGGTCGACCGGGGTCTTGTGGGAGTTGGGCGGAGAATTCCTGCGTCTCCCAGAAGGCGTCGTGACGATGAACGTCGACGCCGCCATCCGAAACGCTGATCTGCGAGATCCGGCCCGCGCGTCCATGGGCCTGATAGAAGCGGCTCGTGATGACTTCTCCGCCGGGACGAGTGCGTTCGACGACTCGGAATCCGAGATCTGAGCGGCTCTTTGCGCAGTAGCGGGGATGGGCGTATCGGTACCGGGTCGGCGCAGAGAAGACCTGGCCGGGAAAGGCCGGGTCCGGGGCGCGGTTCGGTCCTGCAATGCTGATTTCCGAGACGACGGGTTTCGTGCTCCATCGAATTACGTCGACGGGTGCCGCGCCGGTACTGACGAGTGCTTCACCCGTCAGCACGGCGTGGGCGGCCGCATCCGCCTCGATGTCGGCGTTGCCAGCGGGATTGAGCGCGACCGAGTTTCTCGCATGGATCGCTGATTCATAGACGATCGAGGTCTCTCCCCCTGTCCCGTTCCGAACGAGACGAAGGAGATCGCTGTGCTTCGATTTCGAGAGGAAGACCTGCGGCACGGGAATACCGTTCTGATCCTTGAGGTCATCGCCCAGGATGTCCACGGCGCCATCGCCGTCGACATCAAAGAGCGCAAAGCCCAGGTAGTCGGGGTCCGGGGGTATCGCGATCTCGCCATAGTCGATGTCGAGATCGTATCGGTCGTCACGGATCCAGACGTTGGGGGGTTGCTGGCTTGCCCCAGCCGGGTCGAAGAGCCAGGCCTTTTTTCCGACATATTCGGAGGTGTTATGCGCCTGAATATAGTCGAGAAAACCATCGGCGTTGAGGTCGGCCAGGTAGCCGCTGGGCGGGCCGAGGTGACCATTGATGAAGAAGCCAAAGCCGCTCGGGCCCGGGGGATCGAAGGGAAGCAGGGGCGTTTGAGGGAAGTTGCTGGCGGGCGGATAGTAGACGGCCGCATGCGCACAATACGATTCAACATGAACGGCGATTTCCGCCACCGAGCTACACCAGCCTGTTCCCGTATTGAGCAGTACGCCCTGGGCGATCAGCGGGTATTCCGGATAGCCATCCGGCTCGAGGATGCCGTAGTCGTAGAGGCTCCAGATGACGTCGCTCAGGCCATCGCGATTGAGGTCGACCAATCGAACGCCGGTATCGACGTTGAAACTCAGTGGGGCACAGAATTCCCATTGGTTGCTTCCGAAGAGTCCGCTGCCGGGACAACCCGGCGGCGGCGCCGCTCCGCTCGACAGCTTTGGTTGGGCGTGGGCGAAGCGAATCCAGCCGTCGTCGGTCCAGGGGATGCCATTCGTCCCGATCATCGATTTGGCTCCCCCGTATTCCGGGGAGCGGAAAGGCACGTTCGGGAGGTCGTATTGCGATGCGCGGACCCATCGATCATCTCCGGCGGTGGCGTTTGGGATTTGGATCCAGGCTTCGCTGCGTGCGTGATTCGCAGCGACCGGCGGCGCATTCGTTCCGCGCTCTGCAAAGAGTGCCCCCTGATGGAGGGCCGTCGGGTCTTCAAGGGTGAGCGCCATGACGTCGACGTATCCATCGCCATTGAAATCGACGAAGCGCGGGGCGAGGTCGATGAGGTTGATGCAGACCTCGGGCACCATCTCTTCGGGAACCAGCGGATTCGATCCCCCGTAGAGGCCACGCACGCTACAAGCGTCGATCTGATCCTGATTCCAGGCGACGTCGATCCCGCTTCCCTGGACGCCCATTCCGCTGAAGGGATCCGCGGGATCCGGCCCGACTCCAAAGGGGATTTTCGATTCGGCTCCATAGTCGCTCTCGATCTGAACGACTCCGAAGGCCGGCAACCCCGCAGCGAGGGAATCGTCTTCGACCCAACCGACGGCCGGATCTCCCGAGTTTCGGTAGACCTTCTGCAGACTGATGCCGGCTTCGCGTTGTACCAGCGCAGTCGGAATCGCGGCACCCTGAGCATCGAGCACCTTGTCGACACCACTGAGGCGAACCGAAACGACGATGTCCGACAGGCCGTCACCATCGATATCGGCGAAGAAGAGTCGCCCCATCCCCTCGATCCAACCAGACCGGCGGCTGCCAGGCGGAGGGCTCGACGCCGGGCTCGTTGAATAACGTACCTCCGGCCTCGACATGTCCGCCTGGGCCGCGTCCTCGAGACGATGGCTAACGACGCTGTATTGGGTGCTATTCGGCGATTCGTCGATGATGCCCAGGGAATTGAAATGAAGGGCTGTTTGTATTCCCGAAGTCGAGAGATCGTGTTGGATCTGAACGAAGTCCACGCGTGGACGCGCCACCTCGAGCCGGCTGAGGGCGTCGCTCCATGCCGGGTCCTCGACGAATCCCGATCCGGTATTGATCTTGACCTTGAGGTTGTTGAAGGCGTATCCGGGTTGTTGTAATTCCCGGAGCAAGCCGCCCTTGTAGCCGCCTTCGATCACGTCGCTCAGCCCGTCTCCGTTGACGTCGGCAATTCGGATGCCTGTGGGTCGGTTGTAGAGGCTTCGGCCGAAGTCGATGACGTAGTTCTCGGGGTCGTCGACGTCCTTGTCGAATTTCGAGTATTGCGCCGTCGTCCCGTCATCCATCGAATCGGTGTAGACATATTCTTGACGTGGTAGTCCGACGCAGGAGCTGATCTCGCCGGGGCAATCGCTTCCGAATACCTGGACCCACGAAAGTCGGGTGCGGCCGGTCGTATAGTCGAGCGGATTCCCCTCTTCATCGTTTCCGTCGTAGCCAAAGGCATAACGACGCACGAGCGATCCGTAACTCAGCACCTTGATGTCGGTCAGACGCTTCGTGATCTCGCGTTCGATTCCGCCGACATAGTCGTGGATCGGATCCGGTCGGTCTTCTCCGAATACCAGCTCGACCGATCGCTTGCCCACTTGCTTGGTTGCATCGGCTCCGTAGGTGAGGCGAATCGGGTAGCGGGTCCCCGGGTCCGTCGTATCGTCGTAGCTGACATAGATGACATTCCCGAATGGGTCTTCGATCTCAGAGAGGAGCCAACGTGCGATGTCGAGACCCGAGTACACACGCGCATCCGGGTCGACGCCGTAGCGCTGGATCATTCCGTTCGGGTTGGTGACTTCCCAGGACTGCGAGGCGCCCAGATACTCGACCTTCTGGAAGGACTCGACGAAGGTGTGATACGAATCGCTCGCACCGTCCCGGGTCAACAGTTGCCCGTTGAATTCGAAACGCGCACAACTTCCGTATCCGTAGTCAGGCACGCCGAAGCGTTGGCTACATTGGATCTCGCCGAGGTTGAGATCCCAGCCGATACCGTAGGGCCCGTCGCCCTGATGGCTCGAATAGCTGAGCCTGATCTGTGGGGCGAGGCCGCCCGCGCCGGGTGGCACCTCGATCGGAATCTGCAGGTTGGCTGCGCCCGTGTTCTCGCTGACTGCGGGATCCGTGCTTCCTTTCCCTTCTGGCATGGGCATGGCCGTCGCGCCCTGCGTCGAGAGCGCTATCAGCCCGACGATGGCCACGGCGCCAAAGAGAACGAGGAAGTCCGCAGATCGCTGGGTGAGGGGTTGTCGTGGAGAAGGTCGGAGAGGGTTCGGAAATGATTTTGCTCGCATGTTCTGCGGCTCCGTTTCGATTCGACCGGGACCTTGGGCGGGGAGGGGCTTGATTTGAACGAAATCCGAATACCATGGGTGTTAGTTTTCGGATGAAGTTCGAGGGTCAATCTACCGGAGAGAACCCGAATTGAATCTCCGGAACTTCTCAAATCTCAGAACCGATCGAGTTCGCTTCCGTTCCCGAATTCTTGGCCAACGCGGGTTCCTCGGTTCACGTCGGGTGGAAGAACGGGCGCGACTCGACCTCGGTTGCAGGGAATCCTTAGCTTGTGATCATGAAGAGGCGAGAGGGGCCCGGCGCGGTTGTCAGCCTGACGAAGGATCTACTGGGCCTGATGGCCAGCTCCGGATTGCTCATCCTCGCGCAACGCCCCTTCGAATGGGGATTTCTTGCGACGATCGCCCTCGTGCCGTGGCTCGCTCGAACCCGTCGGGCGAGCGCCTCCGGCGCGTTCGCAAAGGGCCTGCTCTTTGGGGTCCTGTTTTCGCTCGGGGCAGCGAGTTGGATCTTCGATGCCCTGGCGGCGCAGGGCTCGACGGGCGCCCGGCGCGTCCTCGCGGCCATCTTGATCGCCGTCTGGGCGAAGGGTCTTCTTTTCGCGGTCGTCGCATGGGTCGTGCACGGACTGAAATCTCGAAGCCCCGCGATCGCGGTCCTCGTCCCGGCAATGTTATTCGGGTTCGGTGAATACTGGATCAGCCACTCGTCCTGGGGTCTGCCTCTCCTGCTGCTCGGACATTCCCAGATTTCCGTGCCCGGGGTCGCGCAGCTCGCGGTCATCGTCGGCGTGCCCGGAATCTCCGCGATGTTATTCGCGCTCAATCTTTCGATCCTGTCGGCCATTCTCGATGAGCACGGTGGTCGGCGAATGGCGCTCGCCATCGGATCGATCTGGTTGCTTGCGATGGTCGCAGGAATGCCCGTGGCGCGGATGTCTTCGCCGGCCCCTCGAGGCGAGCCGAGACGACTCCTCGTCGTCCAACCCCCGACCGCCGGCCAGGATCGTTGGACGTCGGCGGATCAATCAGCGCTTCTCGAAGAGATCGTCGCCCAGACGGATCACGCGCTTGATGAAGCTGAGCGACCTCCCGATGCAATTTTGTGGCCGGAGAGCATTTTGACCCTGCCCGTCGAGCCCGGCGATCGGTTCGGTCGCCTGATCCAGCGCAAGATCGATGTATGGGACGTACCCGTCGTGCTGGGTCTCGTCCGCGAACCGCGCGAAACGGGCGAAACAAACGGAGCGCAAGGACCGCGTGCCGTGAGCGGCGGCCGATACGTGAATTCGGTTCTCTGGTGGAGCCCGATCCTCGGGCCCGTCGATTCGCAGGACAAGGTTCGCGCGATCCCGGTCGTCGAGACGAGCCGCCGCTTTCCGGGCCAGCTGATGCTCGACTGGGCGATCGCCCGGGGTGCCGGCGGTCCGCGGGTGGTCGAAGGCCTTCGCGCCGGCCCTTTGAAGGGCGCCTTCACACTCACGCCCGCGCTCTGCTTCGAGATCCTTTTTCCGCGCGTCGTGGCGGATCGGCGCGACGACGAGAGCGTGGCGATCGTGAATCTGGCAGACGACAGCTGGGTCGGGGGTGAAACACTCGACGCACAACTGCTAGCTGCCGCCGCCTTTCGCGCAATCGAGGAGCGGCTCACGATGGTTCGGGTTTCACATGGCGGCTTGAGCGCGGCCATCGATCGCTTCGGCCGCGAGTTCGCGTCGCTGCCTCCGAATCGCGCGGGTCATATGACGATCGAGGTCGCCGCCAATCCGCGTCCCTCCTGGGTCGAGCGGGCGGCCGCCTTGATTCCGCCCGTCGTGGTTGGTTTTGCGCATCTACTTTTTTGGAGATGGAGGGACGGATGATTCGCTGTCTTGGTTGGGCGCGGAAGAAGCCGCGTGGTTCCCCGATGTGGATTCGAACCACAATTCACAGATTCAGAGTCTGTTGTCCTGCCGTTAGACGATCGGGGATCACGGTGTCGGCCCGTTTTGTACCGGAACGCGGGCGGCTCCTCAAGGTCATCGGGCCGAGATTGCCATGTCTTGTGATGTGATTGCGATGTCGGGGCTGAATCGGGTGATTGAGGGCGGTTGAGGAGGCTGCTCGAGCGCGTGCCCCACGGGGCGAATGACTCTATTATACATTCCGGCACCGATTCACTTTTCACCCGTTCGCTCATCCACCACCCCTACGCCCAAACACAGGAGAATTCCGTTCATGTCCGCTGCCGTCGCCGACGCCGTCCTTGTCGAGAAGAAGGGCCATATCCTGGTCGTCACCCTCAACCGGCCCGAGAAGAAGAATTGCGTCAACTCCGAGGTGATGTGTCGGCTCTACGACGCATGGGTTCGGCTCGATGAAGATCCGGACTTGCGCGTTGCGATCCTGACGGGCAAGGGCGACACGTTCTGCGCCGGGATGGATTTGTCCGAGATTCCGAAATTGCGGACGGGCAAGCCCGACGGTCCCTGGATGAAGCGGGTGATGAGCGAGCCCGAGATCATGATGGGCTGTTGGTTGAAGACCTACCGACCGACGAAGCCGGTGATCCTGGCGGCGGAAGGATTCGCGCGGGCCGGGGGCACCGAGATTCTCCAGGGCACCGACATTCGGGTGGCCGGGGAGAGCGCGATGTTTGGTGTGACCGAGGTGCAGCGCGGGCTCTTTCCGATGGCGGGGTCGGCGGTCCGATTGCGGCGGCAGATTCCCTACGCGGTGGCGGCGGAGATGTTGCTTGCGGGCGAAGACCTCCCTGCACAGCGCGCCTACGATCTCGGACTCGTCAATCACGTCGTGCCGGATGGACAGGCGCTGGCCAAGGCGATGGAAATTGCCGAGCGAATTGCCAGCAATGGTCCGCTCGCGGTCGCGGGAATTCTTGCGACGTTGCGTGCGACCGAGGCGATGCCCGAAGAGGAGGCCTTCAAGATCGAGATGGCGCACGGCATGAAGGTGATGACGTCGAAGGATGCGGTCGAGGGGCCGAAGGCCTTCATGGAAAAGCGTCCACCGGTATTTACCGGCGAATAACACGATCAGTCGAGATCTGTTCGCTGGCAATCGGCCAATTCGAGAATGAAGTCAGGGCCGAGCGCCGTGGCCGGGGTGTGGTAACCGGGCGCGGCGACGCCCGCCATCACGCGGACGGCACTCTCGATGGCCGTGATCGGCGTGAGCGCATAGCCGCTCGGGGTTTCGAGTAGCGTTCGCGCGAACTGTTCGCCGGGGCCTTCGACTTCGGCCAGAAGCAGGCATCGCGTGGCGTTGCGGGCTTTCTTGTCGGGGCCCTCGGGCATTCGATCGACGCGACGCTTCAAGAATTGTTGGACCGATGGCCAGCGCGAAATGGGCGCGGCATAACGCCCCAGCTTGAGTGCTGTCGCCGCGCGACCCGAGAGCACGAAATAGACTTCGATCTGGGGAACGCCGGTCGAATAGAAGGCGGTCGAGACGTCGCCCCAGGGTACGGCGAAAGCGCGCGCCGGTCCGGCGCCAAAATCGAAGTGCCTTTCCAGGCTGCCGGCGGGACGTTTGGAAATGATTCCGCTCTCGCGCACGCGCAAGCCATCGCCGAGTCCTTCGATCGCTGACTTCATTGTGCCCCGCGACGCGGCGCCGTCGACTCCGGCGATGGCGATTCGAAGCGAGCTGGGCTCTTCGACTCGCGCGGCCGTATAGGCGGCCAGGCAATCGCTCGGGACGACATCGAAGCCGACGCCGGGCAGCAAGACCACGCCCGCCTCCTTCGCCTCGGGTCCGCGCCGCGCGATGGCCTCGAAGACGTCGATCTCACCCGTCACGTCTAGATAATGTGTCCGTGTCGCCAGGCAGGCTTCGACCATCGGCGCCGCGGTGTGCGAGAAGGGGCCGGCGATATGCAGGACCGCCGTGATCTCTTTCAACGCGTCCCGAAGTCCGTCCCCATCTTCGAGGGCGACCGCCTGGGCACGGCAACCGAGCCGCTCTGCGACGGCCTTCAGCTTCTTGGCATTGCGACCGGCCAACACGACATCGAGGCCGTGGCGGACGGCCTCGGCCGCAACCAATTTCCCCGTATAGCCGGTCGCGCCGTAGATCATGAGGCGTTGTGTCATGGCTGAAATTCTAGCGCCGGTCGTGGAGATCTGGATTCGGGCGGTCGAGTTTGCGAGGCTTTCGGTTCGCAGCGTCGCTTGCGAACGACCGGCGAACGAGCCCTGATCAACCGTCCACCCACCGCCGCCCCACCGTCCATTCACCGCCAGCCCGCTACGACAAACCCCTCTCGCATTCCAAGGAGACAATCATGAAAGCCGCCGTCCTGCGCACCTACAAGACCCCCCTCGAAATCGAAGAGGTCTCGATCGACGATCCCGGCCCGGGCGAAGTGCTCTTGAAGACCGCCGCGTCGGGCATCTGCCATAGCGATCTCCATGTGATCGAGGGCGACCTGCCGATGCCGCCACCCTGCATCCTGGGACATGAACCGGCGGGCATCGTCGAAGCGGTCGGCGCGGGCGTAACCGACTTTGCACCCGGCGATCACGTGATCGGATGCATCACGAGTTGGTGTGGCGTCTGTAAATTCTGCACCGGCGGTCGCCCCTATCTCTGCCTTTCTCAATACGCGGGCCGACCCGAGGGTTCCGAGTCGCGCATCAAGGACGCGGACGGCAACCCCCTCTTCCAGTTCTCCAATCTCTCCTCCTTCGCCGAGAAGATGCTCTGCCCGGAACGAAGCCTGGTGAAGATTCGAGAGGACATGCCGCTCGATCGGGCTTCCTTGATCGGTTGCGGCGTCACGACCGGACTCGGGGCGGCCTTGAACACGGTCCATATTCCAGCGGGCGCGAGTGTCGTCATCATCGGTTGTGGTGGCGTCGGCCTCTCGGCGCTCCAGGGTGCACGGATCGGCGGCGCGGGCAAGATCATCGCGGTCGACGCCCAGGCCTGGAAATTCGATCTCGCCCGCGACCTCGGTGCGACGGATTGTGTCGACGCGACCGCCGGCGACGCCGTCGCGGCCGTTCATGAACTAACAGG
>CAZMFM010000114.1:0-15365 GCA_964565565.1 uncultured Spirochaetaceae bacterium
GAATAGACATGTGTTGAAACTCCAATAGTTGAATCGGCAAATCTACCGATCAGTCCAATCAAAGTACCATGAACGCCTGACCCAGTGCGGACAAAATCGTATCCGTTAGTCGCGATAACCGACTCTTCGATCTAAGGTCTGGCAATATTGTCCTACAATTTTGAACTACTATTGCAAAAGCGACACGTGCGCGCAATCGACATCGGGATTCTCGGGTAACGAGCCATGCGCGCCGGCGCGGGAGGACAATCTGTAGGGGGGCGGCCATTTCGCGACGAGACAGATCGAAGCGGGAGAGCCTGCAAGAACACCTCATCGCTAGTTGACCTTCTTCGGTCCACGTTCCCAGCGAGAGCGATTCCGAGCCTGATCCGAATATTGGAATCTCGCCAGGAGGACACCGCGTCATTCTCGGTCGCTGTGCTCGGCGACCTCAACTGACCGTCGGCCCGAGCGCTCGAAACCCCGGGCCAAGGTCGCATGTGGCTTCCTTCCCCAGTCCAAACCAGGGGCTTCGGGAATGTGCGCCGCTCAAAGCGGCGTGACTGGCTGCCTCCCCAGCAGAGCTGGGGGGGCTCTCAACTTGGCCTAGACAGGTCAGCCCGGTCAGGCAAGCGACCAAGCCAAGAATGCCCCACCGACCACCCAGCAATACCAGGCCCAATGATGGAAGAGGCTCCGGTCGAGCATCCGGACGAAGAGCCAGAGCGCAACCAGCCCCGAAGCCAATGCCGTCGCGCCACCGACGGCGAGATTGAGAAGCTGTTCGGGCTGCGCATCCGAGAGGCCGGGCAACATCAGCACGGCCGCACCAGAAATCGCGATGATGCCGAGCAAGAATGAAAACTCGGCGGCGGCAAGAGGGGCTACGCCTAATGCGAGGGCCATCGCGACGGTTGAACCACTTCGGGAGATTCCGGGGAGGATTGCGAAGGATTGTGCGAGGCCGATCAGGATTGCGGCACGCCAGTTGGGAATCGCGTCGTGAGCGCGACTGGCGGTCTTACGCGTCGTAAAGACGATGCACCCGGTCACGAGAAGCGCCCCGCCGACGAGAATCGGATTGGAGAATTGTGTCTCGATGAAATCCTTCGCGGTCAAACCAACGACGACACTCGGTAGCGTCGCAACCGCGAGCTTGCCGACATATTCGACCGAAGCACGGTCACGCGCGAAGAAACCCAGAATGAGGGCGGCGATGCGTTGGCGATAGAAGAAGACAATTGCGAAAAGGGTCGCGACATGGACCGCAACTTCAAAAAGCAGCTCGCCGCCCTCTCGCCCGCCAAAGAGCTCTTGAAAGAGCGCGAGATGTCCGGAGCTCGAAACCGGGAAAAATTCAGTGAGGCCCTGTACGACGCCCAGCAGGCCCGCTTCGATCGGGGTCAAGGTCGAACTCCTCTTCTCTGCTCACGCCGAACATTTCGCGCTCGCAGAAAAACCGCAGGGGGAGGACCATCCTAACGAATCAAGGCCTCTGCGGGTCGCTCGAAGACCGAACTCGCGCTAAAACCGGGCTCATGGAAATTGCATGTCTCGACCTCGAAGGCGTCTTGATCCCGGAAGTCTGGATCAATTTTGCAGAACGAACCGGCATCGATGAACTCCGCGCCACCACCCGGGAAATTCCCGACTATGACCAGCTCATGCGCCAACGGCTCGCGATCCTCGATCGCGAAGGCCTCGGCATTCGGGATATCCAGGATGTGATCGACGGCATGGATCCCATGCCCGGCGCACGTGAGGCCCTCGATTGGCTTCGCGAGCGCTTCCAGGTCGTGATCCTGTCCGACACATTCTATGAGTTCGCCGAACCCTTCATGCGAAAGCTCGGCTGGCCGACACTCCTCTGTCATCGCCTGGAAATCGACGACAAGGGCATGATCGCCGACTACAAGATCCGTCAGCCGGATCCGAAACGCGCTTCGGTCCAGGCCTTTCACTCATTGAGATATCGGATCATCGCGACCGGCGATTCGTACAACGACACGTCGATGTTGTCGGAGGCGGACGCGGGGATTTTGTTTCGGCCGCCGCAGAATGTGATCGACGAATTTCCGCAATTCCCGGTGGCCCGGGAGTACTCGGAGCTGCAAGCGGAATTTGCGAAGGCTTCGGAGCGGGAGCTCTGAGCCGGACGGATGAGCGAATCCTAGATCGACTCCGACCCAATCTCCGAAGCCGAAAAGTTTCGAGTGCCCTTGGTCTTGAACATGGGATGATCGGCGGGCTGATAGGTCAAGACGACCGCCCTTCGTGAGCGATCCGAGTGGTTTGGCTCGCTGCCATGAACCGTATGTGAATCGAATACGACGATGCTTCCGGCCGGAACTTCCGCCAGCCATTGCGTCGCGGCATCGAAGCGCGCGGGATCCGTAAAGAGCGGGCCAAGGCGCGTTCCATCGTCCAATCCCGGCAAGAAGCCCTCACGGTGGCTACCGGGCACGACTCGAAAGCATCCGTTCTCTCGGTCGGCGTCATCGAAGGCCACCATCACGTTCGGCAATTGATCACAATGGCCGCAGACGTGACTCCAATAGGGCGAGTCCTGATGCCAGCGGAAACCAGAGCCCTCATGCGGGCGCTTCAGGTTGATCTTGTCGGTCCAGAGTGCGACCCGGTCGAAACCGAGCAGGCCGCAAATCGGCGTCACGATTCGTGGATCCTGGATGAGATCGTCGAAGACGGGGTCGAGATGATGGAAGGGTTCGATCACTCGGATCGTCTCGGATCCGGCGCGATGTTCGAATTGAACGGTCGCATCACTCGTCTCGACATAGCGATTGCCATCGATCTGATAGTCGGATTCGCTCTCGGCGCTCGCCATGGCCGATCCTTGCTGCGCAACGTTTCCGAGCGAAGCCTGAGTGGCCGCCTGCACGACGCGCTCGGCGGCGGCTCGAAAGCGATCGAGATCTCGGGCGCCGAAGACGTTCTTCCGAACGAAAAATCCATCCTCGGCGTATCGCTGTCGTTCCGTATCAGTAATCTGTAAACTCACGACGCTCTCCTGATCGCCCGCCTACCCGATTCAACCAGGCACTCGGGGACAGGGAGTGAAACCCGATCCTGTACGGCGGTCAACCCCGAGCGGCGGCGACCGCTCGCTCCAGATCAGCGCTTGCGGAGCGACTTGGCCAACAGGCGCTTGCGAAGCCGGAGTTCCTTCGGCGTGACCTCGAGCAGCTCGTCGTCTTCGATCCAAGCCAGCGCCTCTTCGATCGACATCTTCTTGTGCGGCGTGATGATGACGTTCTCATCTCGCCCAGAGGCGCGCATATTGTCGAGCTTCTTGGCGCGGGTGAGGTTCACGTTCAGATCGCCGGGGCGACGCGCCTCACCAACAATCTGGCCCTCGTAGACGTCGACTCCGGGCGGCACGAAAAGCATCGCGCGCTCCTGGATCTTGAAGATCGAGAACGGGGTCGTACGCCCCACATCCGTACAGACGGCGGGGCCAACCCCACGCCCCGGCAGATCGCCGGCGTAGGGCGCGAAGCCCTCGACGCTGCGATAGAGAATGCCCTCGCCTCGGGTATCGGTGAGGAATTCGCCGCGATAGCCGAAGAGACCGCGACTGGGAACGATGAAGCGCATCTGCACACGGTCGCCGTTGTGTTCCATGGAATCCATGCGGCCCTTGCGCTGGGCCAACTTCTCCATGACCGAACCGGCAGCAGTCTCGGGCACGTCGATGACGACCTCTTCGACCGGCTCGCACTTTTCACCGTCGATTTCCTTGACGATGATCTCGGGTCGCGACACCGCGAACTCAAAGCCCTCGCGACGAAGCGTTTCGATCAATACGGCCAGTTGCAGTTCGCCACGGCCGGAGATCGAGAAGGTATCGAGCTTGTCCGTACGATCGATGCGAATCGACACATTGGACATCGCTTCGCGATCGAGCCGCTCACCGATTTGCCGGCTGGTCACAAATTTCCCATCGCGACCCGCGAAGGGCGAATTATTCACCGAGAGATGGATCCGAATCGTGGGCGGATCGATCGCGATTCGCGGAAGCGCTTCCGGCGTGCCGGGATCACAGACCGTGTCGCCGACATCGATCGTTTCGACACCGGCAACAATCACGATATCGCCGGCGCGGGCCTCCTCGAGGTCGACTCGGTCGATCCCGCGCGTGCCGAAGAGCTTGGTAATCCGGAAAGAATCGTGCGCGCCATCTTCGCGTACGCGAATCACTTGCGATCCGCGCTTCATTCGCCCCCGCATGACCCGACCGATCACCAGTCGTCCCACGAAGGAATCGTATCCCAAGGTCACGGCCTGAAATTGCAAAGGCCCTTCTTCGTCGACGATCGGTGGCGGCGCGTGTTCGATGATCGCATCGAGAACGGGAATCAAATCCTTCATCTCGCCGCCGTACTCCGCCGAGGCGACGCCCTGCTTTGCCGAGGCGTAGATGACGGGGAAGTCGAGTTGCTCATCGGTGGCACCGAGCTCCACGAGCAGATCGAAGACCTCCGTCACCACTTCTTCAGCGCGTTCCTCGGCTCGATCGATCTTGTTCACGATCAAAATCGGACGAAGTCCGTGCGCCAGGGCCTTGCGAAGAACGAAGCGCGTCTGAGGCATCACGCCTTCGTAGGCATCACATAACAAGAGTGCAGCTTCGGCCATACCGAGGACGCGCTCGACCTCGCCACCAAAATCGGAGTGACCAGGCGTGTCGACGAGCTGGATGCGAACGCCCTCATACTCGATCGAGGTGCTCTTGGATTGGATCGTAATTCCGCGCTCCCGTTCGATATCGCCTGAGTCCATCACGCGATCTTCGATGGTTGCGCTTTCGCGGAAGGCACCACACGCCCGCAACAATCCATCGACGAGAGTCGTCTTGCCGTGATCGACGTGGGCGATGATCGCAACGTTGCGCAAATCTCTACGGACTACGGGTTCGGCCATGGCTGGTTCTCGGTTCCAATTTATTTGAGGTCGACGTGAGCACGCGATGAGCGCGGTCCGTCGGTCGTTGTCGGTCGTTGCCGGTGTTGCCGGTGTTGCCGGTATCGTCAGCGTTGTGCAAACACCGTGCTTGCCCCGATTCTCCTCGGCCGTACAGCCGACCAAATTCAGGGCGCAGCGCTGGGTGCAACACACGCGGTGATCGGGAGCCTCGTCGCCCCCCGGCTCAAGGCGCGCGCAGGCTAGCGCAGACCGGCGCAAAAGCCCGTTTTTGTTGGATTTTTACTGCTCTAACGACGCTGGAGGCCGGTTCAATCCGGATCGCCCTGCGGACCGCGGGAAAAGACGATCCCCACCCGTGTCCCCCCCTCGACGCGACTCGTCTCCACCCGGCCGCCGACTAGCACAAGCAGCGCCCGGGCGAGGGCGATGATCAGAGGTCGACCGCGCAGGGCGGCATCGCGGGACAAATCCTCATCCGGCCCATCATCCTCGACCGCCAGGCAGATCTCCCCGCCCGTGGCTTCGAGACGGAGTTGAACCGATCCCGTCCTGGGCAGGCTGGCGAGCGTCGCATCCAGGAGTGCGATCAGAAGCGAGTGCAGCCAATCTGTATTCGGTGCCCGCGAATCCACGGCGGCCGGCTCCTCGATCGTCAGGGAAATGCCGCGCGTCCCCTCATCCTCGTAGTGTTGGCCGATTCCTGCGAGCAGTGAGGGCCAGGCGGGGACGTCTCCAAGCGATTCCCGATCGCCGGAAGAAGTTGCCGCTTGTGACAGGAGCGGGCGGAGCAATGCGAGCAACGCCCCCGAGCGGCCCGCAAGCCCGTCGATCTCGACAGAGGCGAGTGCCAGCGCTTGCGGATCGAGATCCTCGTCGAGCAGATGTGCCTGAAGACGAAGCGCACCCAGGTGATTACCGATCTCATGAGCAATCGCAAAGACTAGATCATTGGTCGAAGAAGCCCTGTCTGCCTCGGTCGTCTCGTCCACGGTCTCGTCTCCCATCGGCATCTGCCTGACCTCGCTCTGGCCCACAGGCCAGCATGCCCGTACCATGCTCGACAACCCTGAGTCACGTTCCTGGAAACGCCTCGGGACATCGAGCCATCATCGGTCCGGCAAGAGCCAAAAACATAGGCGCCCCTGAAAGATCCGCGAGCCCCCAACCCAATGTCAAAAGAAGATCCCGCGACCGACCGCCTCGAACGCATCTCGGAAAAGTTGCATTTGCGCGACTACCAGCGACATATCTTTCTCTGCGTCGGCGGCGATTGCTCGTCGGCCAGCGGACAGGAGCGGGCCTGGCAATTCCTCAAGCGCCGGCTGAAGGAACTCGAACTCGTCGATACCGAGGGCGCCATCTTTCGCTCGAAGGCGAATTGTCTGCGAGTCTGTACGGAGGGACCAGTCGCCGTCGTCTACCCAGACGGGACCTGGTACCGACATTGCGATGAAGTGAATCTCGAACGCATCATTCAGGAGCATCTGATCGGCGGGCGTCCTGTGGAAGAACTCGTGATCGCACGCAACGAAGTCTGCGATCGTCCCGCTACAAACACAGCGGGTCGTTAGGCGGAGATGCGGAGCGCTTTTCTACGAGGTCGAGAGCATCAATTCGTGGGCGGCCTCGAACTGAAAGGGCTGGGGCCGGCGGCGATCGCCCTCTCCCGCGGCGGCGCACCCAAGACCTATTCCTATACCGACCCGAACGAGGATTGCGTCGCCTTCGCACTCGGCGATGGTGGCCAGCTGATCGTCGCCGCCGACGGACACCACGGCGAGCTCGGTTCCGAAGCGGCCATTCAAACGATCCTCGAAGAATATGCTGAGGAGTGGACGGCCGCGTCGGCGCCCGCGCGCGACGAAGCGGGGTGGCGTGAACTCGGCCTCGACGCGCTGCTGCGAGCGAATCGCGCCATTCTCGAAGTGGCCGGACGAAATCAACTCCCACCGGCCCCGACGACCTTCGTACTCGCTTTGATCCGCCCTGACGAGGATCTTCTTCTTTCTCTTTCGGTGGGCGACAGCCATCTCTTCGCCGTCGATCACGGATTCGCCAACGAACTCGGAGGGCGAAACCCGAACTGGAAATTCACGCCCTTTCTGGGTTACGAAGAGGCGCAGCGCCCCCTCATGGAAGAATATTCGATGATTGGCGTCCGTAGCCTCTCGGCGTTGCGGGCGATCGTCCTGGCAACGGATGGACTCTCCGAGCCCGGAATCGGCGTCGCCGATCCGCCGAGAGAAGTCTGCAGTCGGGTGGCCCAGGTGGCACTCGACGAACGGCCCGACCAGCGCGCCGTCGAGACTTGTCGCGGTGTGGTCGAGACAGCACTGCGTGCACACCGCCGCCAGAAAGCGGGCGACAACATGGGTTGCGCCGTAGTCTGGCTTGGCAACTAGGCCGTCCAATCGGTCCAAAGGCTCAACGGCGGCCGCCGGGCGGCCCATTAGGCTTCCCCTCTGGCCGACCCAGGCCGAGTCAAACCGATCCACACTCCGCAATGCGTTCGGCGATCGCGAGGGCCGCGGTCAGACCCGGCGATTCGATCCCGACGCAGGCCACGAATCCCGGTGCGCCGTGCGCCGAAGATTCCTCGACGACGAAGTCGCGAAATGGATCTCCGGGTCCCGCCAGCTTCGGGCGAATGCCCGCGTAGTCTGGAACCAGGCTGGCCTCGGTCAGGCCGGGAAGGTACCGCGCGATCGAGGCCGAAAATCGACCTGCTTTGGTTGGATCGACTACGAAGTCAAGGTTCTCACAAACCTCGACGTACTCGGCATCGGGCCCGAAGCGCAGTCGCCCTTTCCAATCGAGGGTCGCGTGAATTCCGAGGCCAGCCGGCTCCGGAACCGGATAGATCAGTCGTCCAAGTGAAAAGTTCGCTCCCGGTGCGAGCGCAAAATAGTCACCCTTGCAGTGGAATTGGCGCCAGCCCAGGCGCTCGACATCCAATCCGGCGAGCACGGCAATGCGGTCCGCGTCGAGCCCGGCCGCATCCACCACAAGTCCGGCGTCGATCGTTTCTCGCCGGCCGTCGCCGTTCGCTACTTCGAGCTGCCATCCAAAAGGACGCTGCACGAGCGACTCGACGCAGCGATCGAACGTGAGCACTGCGCCGTCCGACTCCGCCGCTGCGAGCAACGAGAGACAGAATCCCTGCCCGTCAACGATCCCGGTTTCGTGTGAAAGAATCGCACGCCGGGCCTCGACGGCGGGTTCGAGTCGACTGACCTCGTGGCGATCGATCAACTCGAGACCAGCGACCCCATTTTCGATTCCACGTGCGAGCAAATCGTCGAGAGTGGATTCCTCTTCCTCGGTCGTCGCCACGATCAGCTTGCCGATCCGTCGGGCGTCTACGCGCTTCTCTTCACACCAGGCATAGAGTCGTTCGCGTCCTGCCACACATAACGTTGCCTTGAGACTGTCGGCCGGATAATGGAGACCCGCGTGAACCACTTCGCTATTGCGGCTTGTCACACCGCTGGCAATTTGGGATTCACGTTCAAGGATCAAGACGGAGCGGCCCCTCCGTGACAACGCCGCGGCAGCCGCAAGACCGATCACGCCCGCGCCGATGACGACGACCTCGAAACCCGACTCCGGAAGACTTGCCCTTACTCCCATCGTCCCGCCGATCCCAGCTCACAACTTGCTCTGTCGACGAATTCGACGGGCTGCTCGGAACGATCATCTTGGAAGCGCCTCCTAGAGAGACTCGCCGAACTCACTCTCATAGCGCTCTTTGATCGCGTTCAGGTCGAGATCGATGCTTTGTGGGCCTGAGCGCGCAACCTTGAGCGCTCCCATTAGACTCCCGAGACGTGCACCGACTGCGAGCGGCAGTTCGTTGGCGATTGCGTAGAGCAATCCCGCTCGATAGGAATCCCCGCAGCCCGTCGGATCGACGACCTCTTCCGCCTGCACCGATTTCAAGACGTTTCGCTCGTCTTCGATGACCAGCCCCGTGTCATGACCGCCGCGTCGCAGCATCGAACCCGCTTCGCCGTGGGTCACGATCAAGGCCCCCACGCGCTCGGCGATTGCATCTTCGTCGAGGCCAGTCTTCTGGCAGGTCAATTCCCATTCGTATTCGTTCACGATGTAGACCGATGCGCCGGTCAAGGCTTCCAACAGCTCCTCTCCATCGAGAATCGGAAGACCCTGCCCCGGATCCATGACACAGTGGACGCCGCGCGCCTTCAAGTCGTGCGCATAGTCGATCATCGCCTGCTTACCATTAGGCGAAACAATCCCCACCGAGAATGCCTCACTCACATCCGACAGCCGCGCCTCGTGCGCCCGGTCCATCGCGCCGGGATGAAAAGAAATGATCTGATTATGAGCGACATCGGTCGTGATGAAGGCTGCGGCCGTATACTCATCATCGAGCTGCAGAAGATGGTCACGACGCACACCACTGTTGTCCATCCACGTCGCATAGGAACCAAGATCCGAGCCGACCGCCGCCAACAGGATGGGATCGATGCCGAGCCGTGTGAGATTGAAGGCGATATTCGCCCCGGTTCCCCCGAATCGCTTGGATAGCTCGGGTACGTGAAAGGCCACATTCAATTTCTCCAGCTTGTCGCTGACGAAATGATTCTTGAAATGATCCTGAAAGACCATGATGTGATCGACGGCGACCGATCCGGTGACGAGCACTGACATTTTCTTGGCTTCTCCAGCATGAGTTTCGCGGGTTTGGAGTCTCGCCGGTGGGTGGGAACGCGTCAACGCTCCTACGCGGATTACGTGGTTTCCAGCGACCTCGAAACCGCCGGGCTCAGCTATTCTAGAAGCCATCACATCAATTCTCCGGTCACCGTGTACGCTGTGGCTGAGATCGAACAGGAAGTCCGAGCGGAATCCATCAGACGATGCCGACACTGAAAAACACATGGACGGGTGGCCAGTACAGCCTCTTTCGCGGGCTATTCGGCGGAGTCCTGGCCTCCCAATTTGCGCAGGGAACGCCCTTCGGCCTCGAACTTCCCTCCGGCTCGCATTCGCCCGCCCTTCTCCTCCCAGTGCTCGCCTTGGCCTTCGCAACGAGCATCGCCCTGGCAATCGGATATCGAGATCGAATCGCGGCGCTCGGACTCGCGACGGGCTGGGTCTTGCTGATGAGCGTTGATGCAATTCGCTCGAACCCCGGTTTCGTCCTGCTCGAGGGGCTGCTTCTCATCCATGCACTCATGCCGATGAAACCCTTCGGCGCCTGGGATGCCCGTGGCCGACTCGACCCCGACGGCCGGTGGCGCATGCCTAATATCCTCTTCCTTTCTGGCTGGGCCCTTCTGGCCCTCGGCTACGTCTATCTCGGCACCGTTCATTTCATGAATACGGCAAGCCTTGATGGCCCCGGCCTTTGGCCGGGATTCCTGCTCCTGCATCTCTTGACCTTCAACCCCGGCTGGATCCCATCGAGGCATCCGCCGGGACATACCACCGTCTTCTACGATGGCGGCTGCGGGCTTTGCCACCAGACGATCCGCATCCTGTTGGCGGAAGATGCCGCAGGGCAACGATTTCGCTTCGCGCCCTTGGAAAGCGATCTCTTTCGCGCCGCGCGCGCAAAACCCGGAAGCGGATTCGCTGACGAAGATCCGATCCCGGACAGTGTCCTGGTCGAACGGCCGGGTGAGCGGCTACTCGCTCGATCCGCGGGCGTCCTCGAACTCGGCCATCAACTCGGCGGCTATTGGCGAGCGGCTTCGACGATCCTTGGTTGGCTCCCAAGCGCGGTCCTCGATTCTGGTTATGATTTCGTCGCTCGCATCCGGCACCGACTCTTTGCGCGCCCCGAAGACGTGTGCCCTATCCTACCGCCGGACCTAAGGGGACGTTTCACTCACTAGCTTCGACGCCAACACGAGTCCGCCACGACTTTCAGCAGCCAGGACCGGGAAAGCGAAGAATCTCAATGCCGACAATCGTCGGTGGAGGCAATCATGGGCCAGACACTTTCGACCTTCGACGCGACGACGCAGATCGAAGAACTCGTCGCGGCCGTCGACCAGGACGGCGGCGCGATCGCAAAAGATTTTCTTCCCTCGGATGTCGTCGACGAGTTAGTCCGCGACATGACGCCCCATCTCGAAGCCGTCGAATGGTGCAATACCCCGCCGACCGACAAAGTCGGCGACGAATTCTTTGGCTTGAAAACCAAACGCCTCCACGGACTGCCCGCCAGATCCGAACGCGTCTCGGACATATTGCTCCATCCCACGTTTCACGCCCTGAGCGATCATTTCCTCAAGCCCCGTTGCCGATCCGTCCAGTTCAGCACAGGGGAACTCATGGCACTCGGCCGGGGGGAAAGCGACCAGATGCTCCATCGTGACGCGGATTCCTGGCTCTACTACCCGCAACCCCGGCCGGAAGTGCTCGTCAGCGTCAACGTCGCCCTGACCGACTTCACCGCACACAACGGCGCCACCGTGGTGGTCCCGGGAAGCCATCGCTGGGATCCGGATCGGCAAGCGAAACCCGAAGAAGCCACCCAAGCCATCATGACACGCGGCAGCGCGCTCCTCTATTCGGGCAACGTCCTACACGGCGGCGGATCCAACGAGACCGATGAGATCCGAATCGGGCTGTATTGCGGGCTCAGCCTGAGCTGGTTGCAGCCCCTCGAGAATCACTTCGTGACCAGTGGTATCGAAGTCCTCCGCAAGCTGCCCAAGGAAGTCGGCCTGTTATGCGGCCTCAGCGAAGAAGGCTGGAACGTCATTCCGTAGTTGAAGGGCGCTTCGCAGCTGTACGGGGCGCTGCAGCTGTACGGAGCGCCGCAGCCGTACGAAGAGTTGCGTCGGTGGGCGCAGATCCGACTCGGTCGCCATATGACAAATCGCATCGTGCACGAGAACAGCATCGAATGAACGGCCGAGCCGCAGCGTTCGCATATCCCCCAGCACATGATCGCAGGTCGGATTCAACTCACGGCTGAGCGCCAACATGGATTCCGAAAGGTCGGACAATGTGCAGACAAAGGTGCCCTTGAGATGCACGGCGTTGTGACCCGCCCCGGCGCCCAACTCCAAGAGTGTCGTCGCCTCACCATCGATCGCCTCGACGAGTGCCTGACCAAAAAACCGCAGCCTCCTCGGCATGCTCCTCCACCGGGTCCAGCATTCGGTACCAGGAACTCAATTCTCCGTAAAGACGACGCTCCATCTTCGAAATCTACATCGGCTCCGGTTCGTGGCAAATCCGGCCTCCGCGATCGCACTGAATGCCCTGCCCTCGACCATCCGGGATGACGCTGCAAAACTTGTCATCGAGACGCTAAACTCCACGAATGGGCATCGCAGACCTCTACAAACAAGGCAGTCATTCCCCTCCGATCATTTCCTTCGAATTTTTCCCACCGAAGACGGATGTCGGCTATCGCTCACTCTTTCGTACGATCGAGGAGTTGAAAGCACTCTCGCCTGGCTTTGTCTCCGTCACGATGGGCGCCGGCGGCAGTACACGAACGAAGACGGTCGACCTGACGATCGAGATCAAGCGGGACCTCGGCCTCGAAACGATGTGCCATCTCCCGTGCACCGGTTTTCGTCCACACGAAGTCGGCAAGATTCTCGACCAACTCGACGAGGGTGGCGTGCACAACGTGCTCGCCCTGCGCGGCGATCCGCCTGCCGACGACCCCGACTTCGAGCCCCCCGCCGATGGCTTCAAATACGCCAATGAACTCGTCGAGTACATCGCCGACCGAGGAATCTTCTCGATCGGTGCCGCTTGTTGCCCGGAAACGCATCCGGAAGCCGCCAATGCCGAAGTCGATCTCGCCAATTTGAAGCGCAAGGTCGATCGCGGCGCGAATTTCCTGGTCAGTCAGCTCTTCCTCGACAACAGTAAATTTTTCGATTTCCTCGAACGCGCACGTGCAGCTGGAATCGGAATACCGATCGTCCCGGGCATCATGCCGATCGCCACCGTGGCTGGGATCCGACGCATGGCGGACATGAACGGCACGGAGATTCCCGCCGAACTCGAAGCCGAACTCAAGAGCGTCGAGGGCGATGACGACGCGACCTATGCGCTCGGCGTTCGCTGGGCGACGATGCAATGTCGCGAGTTGATCGACCGAGGCGTCGAGGGAATCCACTTCTATACACTCAATCGCTCCCCGGCAACGCGCGAGATCACGCAGAGCCTCTTCGCGTAGTGGCAACGACCGCGGAGAAGCTTCGCGTAGCCGTGCTGCTGTCCGGAGGTGGGACCAGTCTCGAAAACCTCTTCACAGAAATCGAAGCCGGATTGTCGGCTGAAGTCGTCTGCGTACTGGCCTCGAAGAAAAGCGCCTATGGGCTGGAGCGAGCCGAAAAACATGGCGTTCCCGCAATCGCCGTTCCACGGCGTGACTATTCGGATGTCCACGCGTTCAACGATGCACTCCACGAAGTGCTCGACCGACATGAACCGGATCTAGTCTGCTTGCTTGGATTCCTTTCGCCCTTCGAACTTCGCGGGCGGTATGCGGGGCGCACGCTGAACGTTCATCCCGCGCTGATCCCTGCCTTTTCGGGCAAGGGCTTTTACGGCCACCATGTCCACGAGGCCGTATTGAAAGCCGGCGTCAAATTGACAGGGGCCACCGTACACTTCGCCAGCGACGAGTACGACGACGGACCAATTCTCTTGCAAGCAACCGTGCCGGTCGAGGAAGACGACGATGTCGAACGGCTCGCCGCTCGCGTTCAAGCGCTCGAGCGCAAACTTTTGCCAAAAGCGATCCGCCTCATTGCATCCGGGCGCGTTCAGATCGAAGCCGGACGCACGCGAATCCTGCCACCGAAGAGCGACTAGTTTTACTTCCAGGAACACGCACTTCGTAGGCAACCATCATGCAATCGTGATTTGTCGACTACGGTATTCGGCTCGCAGCCAGGCCGAGGCCGGATTCAATGAAGAACTGATTCAGCTTTCGCACGACTCGGCGGCGACTCCATGAACGATCCATTGCTTCGCAGAAATTTCGCACCCACCTATAAACGAACCTTCGCAGCCTGCTAGAGTCGTCGGCGAACGGATGCCCCACGAGTTGCGCCGCTCTCGGGACCAGAAAATAGGATCAGGGATGACTCGCGGAGTGGCGTTGGCACTGACGATGCTGACTGGTTTCAGTGGACTCGTGTATGAAGTGGCTTGGGAAAAATATCTCGGCACGTTGTTAGGCTCCCACAGCGAAGCCACCGCCGCCGTATTGGGAATTTTCCTTGGCGGCCTTTCGCTTGGCTATTCGATCTTCGGCCATGTCACCCGGGCCTGGGTGTCTTCCGGGCGCGGGGCGAGACTCCTGGTCCTCTACGGAGTCGTCGAAGGCAGTATTGGCGTCTACGTACTCTTCTTCCCCTCGCTCTTTGCCGGCATGCTCAAGATATCCGCCGCACTGCCCCACGGAGCCAGCGGCGCCAGCTTTGCGATCGATGTCATCCTGGCCGCGATCCTGATCGGCCCACCCGCCGTATTGATGGGCGGCACGATTCCCATCCTCACTCAAGCGCTTTCGCGAAGCACGGCTGACGCCACCCGCTTCCATGCATTGATCTATGCGCTCAATACCGTGGGCGCGTTCTTTGGTGCACTCGCGGCCGGCTTCATCTTGATCCCCCAGTTCGGGCTGGTCAAAGTGATGACGATGATGGGCCTCATCAACCTTTCAGCGGGTGTGAGTTTTGGCTTGCTGGGGCTGACGCGCGATACCCAGCCGAGCCCTGAGGTGACGTGCGAGCCCAAGGAAGTCGAAGGCTTCACCCGTTACGCGACGGCCGCGCTTCTGGTCGGCTTTTCGATGATGAGCCTGCAAACCATCCTGATCCGAATCGGTGGACTGTCGATCGGCGCCTCGCAATTCACATTTTCCATGGTCGTGGCGGTCTTCGTCTTGTGCATCGCCTTGGGCAGCTTCGGCGTCTCGGCGCTCACGAAGATTCCTCGCATCGCGCTGCCGGTCAATCAATGGCTACTCGTCGGCGTCCTGTTCATCCTCTACTTCTTGATTCCGTATGCCCCCTATACCTCCCATGTCTTGAGAACCCTGTTTCGTGATATCGACCAGGCGTTCTACGCCTACTACTTCACCGTCTTCCTCTCTCTTCTTGTCTTGATCGGGCCCGCGGTCATTCTATCCGGTGCGACGTTGCCGCTGCTCTTCGATCACCTGCGACGCCAGGTCAGCGATCTCGGCGAAATCGCGGGAAGTCTCTACAGCTGGAATACGCTGGGATCACTATTTGGTTCTTTGCTGAGCGGCTACGCCTTCTTGTTCTGGCTCGACCTTCATCAGGTCTTTCGCGTCGCGTTGGTCGCACAGATCATCGCGGCGGTTCTGCTCAGCTCCGGCTTTGGGCATCGTTCGCGAATGGCCTCTCGGGTCCTGCTGACCATCTCTGCCGTTGGACTTTTCTCCCTGACCGACTGGGACG
>CAZMFM010000115.1:0-15239 GCA_964565565.1 uncultured Spirochaetaceae bacterium
CCCTCGAAGCCAAGATTCGAAGCTTCGTCGGGAAGCCGATCGGTCCAGCCATCGTCGGTCGTGATCCCGTCAATGAGCCCATGATTCGTCAATGGTGTGACGCGATGGGCGAGACGCTTCCCCCCTACCTCGATGCGGAGGCGACGAAGGCGACCGTGCACGGCGAAATCAAAGCGCCGCCGACGATGCTTCAGGCCTGGGTCATGGAGGGCTGGGCGATGCACGAAGGATATGACGAGCCGAAGAATGAGCAGCAACGGCTCCACAACCTGCTTGCCGAGCACGGGTATACGGGTGTGCTCGGGACCAACACGGAAGAGAACTACGCACGGTATTTGAGGTTGGGTGAGCGTGTTTCGGCGTTGACGACGATCGATGAGATCTCTCCGGAAAAAGCGACCGGCGTTGGTCTCGGATATTTCATCACCACGAAGACTCAATTCGAGAATCAAGATGGAGAAGACCTCGGCTCGATGGTCTTTCGCGTGTTGCGCTTCAAGCCGTCGGTCCAGGCGGATTCCTCTTCGGCGGGGGGCGAACGTGACGAAGGCGTCGCCAGCAAGCCAGCGCGGATCAAGCCGCCGATGGGCCACGACAACGCCTGGTGGTGGGAGCGGGTTTCAGAAGAAGGCGTCCTTCCGATTCAGCGCTGCGCGGGCTGCGAAAAGTTGCGTCATCCGCCACGTCCGATGTGTGACGATTGTGGGTCGCTGGAATTCGACTCGATCGTTGCGAGCGGGAAGGCCACCATCCATACCTTCACCGTCATCCACTATCCACAGGTCCCAGGCTACGAGTACCCGATGGTGGCGATCATCGTCGATCTCGAAGAGGGCGAGCGGATGGCCTCGACCTTGATCGATTGTGCGCCCGAGGCCGCGCGGATCGGAATGGCGGTCGAGTTGGTGATTCACGAAGACGACGATGGCTTCAAAATTCCGTTCTTTCGCCCGGCCAAGGGCGTTCGAGCGACGGCGGGCGATTGAGAACCGAATGAAGAAGACGCTCAATTTTCGCGACCTCGACGTCGGGCAGCTGCTCCCCGATCTAGACCTGCCAATCACGTCAACGCTCGTCGCCGGAGGCGCATTGGCCTCTCGAGACTACACGCCCGTTCATCACGACAAGGCGGCCGCTGTGAGTCAAGGGTTGCCGGACATCTTCATGAATATCCTGACGACCCAAGGCATCTGTAGTCGTTATGTCACGGACTGGGCCGGTCCGGATACGATCGTCAAACGAGTTCGCACGAAACTCGGCGGCCCCAATATGCCCGGGGATACGCTCAAGATTCGCGGCAAGATCCTGGCCATCGATGCGCAGGCCGTCGAGATCGAAGTGGTCGGGAACAACGCCTGGGGCAATCACGTGACTGCGGTTCTCACGATCCAACTACCCTGATTCGAGAAAGCGACGAATGCCCACGACACTCCACAATGAAGTTGCAATCGCGGGAATCGGCCAGACGGCCTATTCGAAAAATTCGGGTGTCTCCGAACTTCATCTGGCGGCAGAAGCCGTACGCAAGGCGATCGATGATGCTGGGATCAGGCCTTCCGAGGTCGATGGCCTCGTCACCTACACCATGGATTCGAGCGACGAAGTCGAAGTCGCGCGAAACGTGGGAATCGGCGACATGACTTTCTGGAGTCAGGTCAACTATGGCGGGGGTGCGGCCGTCGGGCTGATCGCGCACGCCGCGATGGCCGTGGCGACAGGTCTGGCGAAGAACGTGGTGGTCTACCGGGCGCTGAACGGCCGTTCGGGACAGAGGATGGGACAGGGGCTTTCAGGCAATGTCATCTCGAGCGACTTGATCCATTGGTCCTGGTATATGCCATTCGGATTGCTCACACCCGCCTCCTGGATCGCGCTGCAGGCCAAGCTCTATATGGAAAAGTACGGTGCGACGGCGGAACACTTCGCCCATGTGGCGATCACGCAGAGAATGCACGCGCATAACAATCCGAATGCCGCGATGCAGGGGCGTCCGATGACCATGGACGACTATATGAACTCACGCATGATCTGTGAACCGCTTCGTCTCTTCGATTGTTGTCAGGAAGACGACGGTGGTTGCGCACTGTTGATTACCACGCCGGAGCGTGCGCGAGATATGTTGCAGAAGCCGGCCGTCGTACGAGCCGTGGCGCAGGCATCCTTCGAAGGCCAGGAGCAGATGACGAGCTTCTATCGTGAAGACCTCGCGGCGCTTCCGGAAATGGAATTGGCGGCGAAGGTCGTCTACGAGATGAGCGGGCTGGGGCCGAAGGACATCGATGCGGCTTGCCTCTACGACGCTTTTACGCCCGAGGTGCTGATGCAACTCGAGGCCTTCGGGTTCTGTGGCCGGGGCGAGGCAAAGGATTTCGTGACGGCGGATTCATTGACGCTCGGAGGCGCTCTGCCGAATAACACGCACGGTGGGTTGCTCTCGGAGGCCTACCTGCATGGCGTGAACAACCTGGTCGAAGGTGTCCGCCTGATACGCGGCCAATCCTGCAACCAGCCGGACGACGTCGAGCATGTACTCGTGACGAGTGGCGTGGGCGTGCCGACCGGGGCAGTGATCTTCGGCCAGGACTGACGTCAGGCTCCTAGCCCTCGAGTGCCTCGATGGCCGTGCTCGTCGCCCAGCGGTAGTTTGATTTGCCATTGGCGTGTCGTTTGAGGACGTCGACGCGAACGATGTGCTTGGGCGCTTTGTAGGCAGCCAGGTTTTCCTTGACGAATAGGACGAGCGTCGCGTTGTCGATACTGGCGTCGTTCAGCTGGACGACCGCCGTGATCGCCTGCCCCCAACGTTCATCGGGCACGCCGACGACATTGCAGTCTGCGACCGCCGGATGGAGCTTGAGTGCTTCCTCGACTTCTTCGGGGTAGATTTTTTCGCCACCCGAGTTGATGCACGCGGATCCGCGGCCGAGCAGCGTGATCGTCCCGTCTGCCTCGACGGTCGCGTAGTCTCCGGGAATCGAATAGCGCTGACCGTCGATGGTCGGCCAGGTTTCCTCGCTCTTCTTGGGGTCTTTGTAGTACCCGATTGGCAGCGGACCGCCTAACGCCAGGCGGCCTCGTTCGCCGGAGCCGGGAGCGACCTCCTTGCCCTCGTCGGTGATCACCTTCGTGTATTCGCCGAGGCTGAAGCTCGCGGTCGTGACTTTCTTCGCCTTGGATTCGAGTTTGGCCGCAAAGCCGACGCCCTCGGAGGATCCAAGGGAATCGAGCAGTCTCATGCGCGGGTTGTACTCGAGCAGGCCCTGTTTGATCGGTGCGCTCCACATGACGCCAGAGGAAAGGATCAGGAAGATCGACGAGAGGTCGTAGGGCTCGCCGCGTTCCTTGGCGGTCTCGAGCGCTTCGAGCATCGGGCGGCTGAAGGCGTCGCCGACGATCGTGAGGTGGGTGGCCCGATGACGTTCGACGCATTCAAAGAGGGCGGCGCCCGAAAAGGAGCGATCATCGAGGGTGATCACCGCGCCGCCCGACAGATGAGTCGTGATCGCAGCAAATCCAGAGGTACCGTGCATGAGCGGTGCCGCCGCAAGCTGTCGCGTGACACGCCCACTGGCTGCGATGGCGCGAACGGATTCGATCACGTCTGAAACCGTCTGCGGGACCTTCTGTTTCACGCCGGCATAAGTCCCCTTCATCGTTTGGACCATATTTCCATGGGGCCACATGACACCCTTGGGATTACCAGTCGTCCCACCGGTAAAGAGCATCCAGAGGTCGTCGGGCGAACGATCGATCCGAGGTGCCGGTTTGTTCTCCGCAATCAGCGTTTCGAGATCGGAGGCCCAATCAGGCGTCGTGTCTCCACCGACCTGAATCAGTAGGCGGAGCTGTGGGAGTGATCCGCGAATCTCGTCGATCGCCTCGGCGAGCGAAGAGTCGAAGAAGAGCGCCTGTGCGTCGGCGCCTTCGAGCAGCGACAACAATTCCTTGGCCGTATATCGAAAATTGACATTGAAGGGCGTGAGCCGTTGCTTGAAGCACGCGAATTGGACTTCGGAGTAGGCGGATCCGTTGTAGAGGGCGAGCCCTATGTTGGCCGCGTCCGGAAGACCGGCGGCTGCGAGTGCGCCGGCGAGACGTGCGGCTCGGTCCTCGTACTCGCGCCAGGAGCGGCGCGTGTCGCCACACAGGAGGGCATCGGATTCGGGGATCTCGTCGGAGATCGCTTCCCAGGCAGTCGCAAGATTGATTTCCATGGCCCCATCATCGCGCGCCGGACCGGCGTCGTCGAGGGCCGATTGCGCCCGGTTCTACGCCTGGCAAAGCTGGTTTTTCGCACGGCCCCTGCGATGCGGATCTCGCGGGACCGATCGCAAAACCTATTGAATCAAGGGGCAGAGCCTCGCGAGCACATCCCTTGCCTCGGCCATCGTTTTGTCGACGATTTCCTGGCACGAGAGGATGTCGTCGATCGCGCCCGCACCCTGTCCGCAGGGCATGCAGTGGCGATCGGGGTCGATGCCTTCCGTCTGGCCGCCGAGCGCGTCCATGACGCCTTCCTCCATCGAGGCGTACATCTGCTCGGGGAATCGTTGGATCGCTTCGGGCGAGCTCTCCTTGTTCTTGACGTGATTGTTGGTAATGACGCGCATGGGTTTTCCCGAATAACATCGGGTTACGATCGTGTCTTCCGCGCTCGACGCACCGATCTGCTTTTTGTAGGTCTCACCCGCCCGCGCTTCGTGTGACGCGATGAAGCGCGTTCCCATCCAGGCGCCCTGTGCACCGAAGGCGAGCACGGCGGCCAGACCTCGGCCATCGACGATGCTGCCAGCACCGAGCACCGGAATATCGACGGCATCGACCACCTGGGGGATCAAGGCCATGCCGGCGATCTTTCCCGTGTGGCCTCCGGCTTCCGTGCCCTGGGCGACGACGACATCGCAGCCGGCTTCTTCCGCAGCGATCGCGTGGCTGACTTTTCCGCACATGCTCATGACCAGGACGCCATTGTCGTGACACTTCTGAACGAGCGGCCCGGGCACGCCGAGGCCCGCGATGAAGGCCTTGGCACCCTCTTCGATGATGATGTCGATCGAGGCCATCATCTGTTCGGGCAGGGCGGCCAGGAGATCGACACCAAAGGGCTTGTCCGTCAATTCGCGAACTCGACGCATCTCTTCCCGGATGCCCTCTGGGCTCTTGGAAGCCATGCCGAGCGTGCCGAAACCGCCGGCATTCGAAACCGCCGCGCACACGTCGGCGTATGCAACGCCGCCCATGCCAGCGAGTAGGATCGGAACTTCGATCTCCAAAAGGTCACAAATGGGAGTCTTGAACGTCATGTCTCGATCCTTCCGTCGGGCGATCGCCCTGGGCCGTTGGTCAATAGACCGTTGGGCAAACCGCTGTTGGGTAATTGAATGTTGTGCGATTAGATCCGGGAACTATCAAGGGGCATGTCTGCGCGATCCCACGCTGCTTCGAAGCCCTTCTGAGCCCAATCGGCCTTGGCCGTTGCGCCTTGGGCTCGGAGGCTATGGGCCAGGCCCAGCAGGGACCAACCATTCTTCGGGTATTGGCGCAGGTCTTCGAGGTAGACGGCCTCGGCTTCGGCGGCGCGTCCCTCTTCGAGCAGTGCTGCGCCGAGTAATTGTCGGGGCGGCGCATACCAGGGGGGCGGTTCGGTATAGGGCAGGGCGTCATGGAGTTGGCTGGCGAGTTCCAGGCTCGCGATCGCATCCTGGTTGCGATCCTCTGCGATTGCGATTTCGCTCTCGAGATGCCGGATGGCGATCTGGAGGAGTGTGGAGGCGGTGGCCATTCCGCCGGCGAGGCTGAGCGAATTCGCGGCGTCGCTCTGGCTGGTCGTGACCAATTCCGAAAGCGATTGCTTCGCGTTGCCGGGAGATCCCGTGCGAACCTGGGCAAGACCCTGCGTGTATTGCCAGACTCCGACGAGGTAGACGTAGTCCGCGTCCGGTCGACTCTCGCCAAGGATTGAATCCCAGAGCCCGAAGCGCGCCATCGTCAGCATCGGCGTTGCAGCAAATTCCTGCATGAAGGGGAAGTCGCCGAGTCCCTGGCTCGTTTTAGCTGCAAGCTTTCGCGCCGTCATCAGGGCGAGGTCTCGGCGACCCTCGGCCGAAGCAGCGGCCCAGAGAAAGTGCAGGTTATGCGGGTAGTAGACGGCGCGATAGAACGCGCCCGAGCGACACCAGGAAAAGAACCGTTCATCGGATGCGGCGGCACGCTGATTGATTTCCGCCGCATCCTCATACCGACCGACTCGCCAATAGATATGGGAGGGCATGTGCACGAGATGGCCGGCGTCGGGGCTGAGTTCGCCAAGGCGATCGGCGGCGGCCTCGCCCTTTTCAGGGAAGAACTCTTCGACGGCATGGATGTAATAGTGATTGGCGCCGACGTGATCGGGTTCGGCCTCGAGTACGGACTCGATCGTCACGATGATTTCCGTCGTGAATTCTTTCGGCTCGCCGTCCGCAGTCCAGTAGGACCAGGGGTAGAGGTCCATAAGTGATTCGGCGAAGAGGGTGGCCGCGTCGTGGTCATTGGGATCGGCCTGATGGACCTCACGCATGGCGTCGGCGTAGGCGCGGTCGAGGGCTGAGCGGTCCGCGGTGACCACTTCGCTGTATCGTGTCGCGAGCGCCTCGACGTAGGCGCGCTCGCGGGCATTGCTCTGCGTGGATGTCAGTTTGAGGGCCCGTTGGATTTCCTGGTAGGCGCGCTCGGCGGCTTGGGGACCCATCGGGGCATTGATATTCGGCCCCAGGGCGAGTGCGATGCCCCATCGACACATTCCGCACTCTGGATCGAGTCGGCTTGCTTCTTCGAAGGATCGAATCGCCGTGTGATGGTTGAATCCGAATGTGAGGATCATTCCCTGATTGAAATAACGTTGCGCCTGTTCCGATTTCGTCGAGATGGGATGTGTCTGGTCGCCGAGATCCTCGAAGAGGCGAGGTGCGGTTGAAGTCTGGCCAATGGCGTCGTCGGAGGCTTCCATTTGGCTTGTCTGGCTACACGCGAGAAACGTCGCGAGCACAATCAAGCCGGACCAGGCGGGGATCAAATATCGAAGTCGGATGTCGGCGTGGAATATTGGCATGCGGGGTGGCCCTTTCTGCTGCTCGGGTCGGCCTCTCGAGTGGCAATGAATCTCTTGAGACCATAGCGAACCGATCGAGTCGAGAAGTTGGCCGAAGGCGTGGCCGCCCGACTCGCCCTACCGACGATTGGCCGGAAGCTCGGAGTCCAGGCGGATGGCCCGCTCGGGCGTGAAGGGCTCGGGCGCCTCGAACGCGCGGCTCCGAATGGAGCATTCGCTCATTGCGCAATGGCGACATTCGTCGTCCAGGCAAGGGTCGAAATGGACGACGACGTCGCCGCCATGATCTTCGTCGAGCAGGGCCTCCTCGATCGTGTCATGGATGGCGTGGATTTCTTCGACGTCGAAATAGCGTGGCACGGTCAGGTGGAAGTCGATGTGTCGGCGAGCCCCGGAGCGCCAACTTCGGAGTCCATGGAGGTCGATCCAAGAGGGCGCCCGCACGGCTTCGAGGGTGGCGGTCGTGGTTTCGATATGGGCTTGCTCGGCTTCGTCCATCAAGCCGCCGAGTGAGTTGTGCACGACGCGATAGCCTTCCCATGCGACGTTGATCGCGACGGCGATCGCGATCAGCGGATCGGCCCAGACCCAGCCCGTGAGATAGACGACCGCGAGTCCGCCGATGACGCCGACGCTGGTCCAGACGTCGGCGAGTACGTGTCTCCCGTCCGCAACCAGGGCATCGGATCGAGTGCGCCGTCCGACACTTGATAGGTGGAGGCCTAGCGCGGCATTTGCGGCGGCCGAGATGGCGAGCAGCGTCAGTCCGAGATCGAGTCTATGCAGTTCGGGACCTACGAGCAGTTCGCGGACGCCCTGAGCCAGTATTACCAACGCTGCAAAGGCGATCGCTGCCCCTTCGATTGCCGCCGAGAGGAATTCGACCTTGCCGTGGCCGTAGGGGTGGGACTCGTCCGGGGGGCGCGAGGCGACCTTGAGCGCGAAGATGAGCATGATTGCGCTGACGATGTTGATCGTCGATTCCATCGCGTCTGCGAAGACGGCCGTCGATCCAGTAATGGAATAGGCTGCGAATTTGCCAACGAAGATGAGACAGCCGACCAAAAGCGAAAGTCGTCCGGCACGCATTCGCTCCGCGTGAACCAGTCCGGCACTGTGAGCCGTCGCTGCGCGGTCGCCGTTCACGTGGCCGTCGCCAGTATTCGCCATTTCATCGGGGTCGCCGTCGTGACCAGCGCGGTCGTTGGATCGTTCGCTACTCATGGTTTGCGGAGCATCGGGCCGATCGGTCGAGAGGTCAATTCATCCTTCATCATTGCGATCGCATCGCGCGATGGACGATCTGATCGAGTTGATTCGAAAAGCGGGATCGATCCCGATTCGTCAGCGGCGCCGGTCCCCCGGTCATCACACCGGTTTCGCGGACCTGGGCCTTGATCTCTCGTGTCGCGAGCGCGCCGCCGATCGATTCGGCCGTGAACTCTCGGCCGCTCGTTCCCAGGGCCAACGCGCCCACCTCGAGACAGCGTGCCGCCAACGGAATGTCGGCGGTGACGACGACGTCCGCGGGTTGGATCTCTTCCGCGATCCAATCGTCCGCAGCGTCAGGCCCGGCCTCGACGACAATCATTTCAACACCGAGGTCGTGGGGAACATTGATTCGTTGGTTGGCCACTACGATGACCGCTAGGCCGAGCCGGCTCGCGACCGCATAGATCTCATCCTTGACCGGACACGCGTCGCCGTCGACGAAGATTTCGGTCACTTCGCGGGAGAGCCCGAACTTTGGCTGCGAATGAAGAGGAAGTCCCCACCTTCGTGACCGGCCTTGCGTATATCGGCGAGCTCCGGGGCCTGGTCGGCGGCCAGCATGATCGGGTGTCGAATGCGCGCATAGAGCGTCGTCGAATCGAGAACGCCTCCGTTCGTGCGCAATTCATCGATGAAATAACGGGCAAAGGCCGAGTTCTGGCCGCCGCCGCTATCGGTCACGGGCTCGAGGCCGCCCGAGGAGAGGACGACCCGGGAGCGCAGCCGAGCGATCCGTTCGAGATAATTGTCGCCTCGAACGTCGAGCTTGATGCCACGGGTGAGAGTGCCCGAGTAGCAACTGTCCGCGACGATCATCACGTGCTTGGCGCGAATCGAACGCAAATATCCGGTCACCGTTGCGTTCGAAATCCAATGGATGTCGCTATCCGACTGAGCATCGACGGGCAGCCAGTATCCCTCGTCGGCGTCCTTGTCGAGCCAACCATGGCCGGCATAGTAGATGAGGAGATTGTCCGATTCGGTCAGCGTTTTTCGCATTTCGCGAAGGGCGGTCAGGATTTCAGCACGCGTCGCGTCGACCAGTGTCGTCACCTGAAAGTCGTACTCGTCTCGAAGGAGCGCGCTGACCGATTGGGCGTCGCCTGCGGCCGTGACCAGCGGGGGGAGATGTTGATAGGCGTTGTTGCCGATGACGAGCGCGTGATAGCGGCCGAATAGTTCGCGGTTCGGGATCAGGCCCGTTTCGGGTGGCTTGGCTTCCAGGAGCGACTGGGTCGAGGATTGGGCCGGCGAGCCTGTCGTCGCGGCCGAAGCCAGGCTGTGGCGGATGAGCATTTCTTCGCTGGCCGCCTGTGCCTCGAACCACTGGCGGTCGTCGAGTTGGACCGCGACCAGGGTGGAACGAACCGGGGCCAGGGCCGTCCAGGAAATGACAGACAACTCCTGGCCGGCAGCGACCGCGGACCAGGACCCGGAGCCTGCGCCAATGTCGACCCCCGCAAATTGGTGCGGCGCGGTCTGGTGGAGCTCGGTCACCACGACCTGGCCAGGGTCGATCCGAACCGGCCCAACGACCCAGGTATCGAGGAGCCACATGCGGCCGGCTTCGATGCGAAAACGCCTGGCCGCTTGTTTGTCCCGCCAGATGCCATCGATGGGTAGAGGCGTGGTCGGTGCGATGGCGGTCGAATCTGGGAGATCTCGCCGAAGGGCCCCGCAGCCCGTCGTGACGAGGAGCGTCAGAATCAGCAAGGCCATGGCCAAAAGCCGCAGCTGATTCAATCCAGGGCACGAGGTGGCGGGTGTGCTTCTTGTTTTCGTCTCCGTGCGTCGGATGTTCATGGCAGACGATTTCCTTTTTGCGAAATTCGGAATGAGTAGTCTCGGCAAAGGTTGGTCAGGCCATTCGCTCGCGGACGAGATCGACGAGATCGTCCTCGAAGGAGAAGTCGAATTGCTGCGAGTCGACGAGTCCTTCGGATTCGTACCAGACCCAGGTCCGTTCGACCGCCCCAGCGAAATTCAACTCGGGTTCCCAACCGCAGTGTCGCCGAAGCTTGTCGACGGAGAAGAGGGCGCTGCGATTCCAGTGGTGGATGTGGGGGGCGATCTGTTGAACCAGCATCGAGAGCATGAATCGATTGATCATCATCGGACTGATCTTGATCTTGGTGCGAATGTCGACCTTGGCCTGGGCAACGGGCAATTTGATTTCGACCCGACCCTGCCATAGATCTTCCATCAGGGACGAGGGAATGAAAACCTTTTCGGGTTCGTGGCCGACGATCCGTCCGAAGGTGTCGACGTAGCCCTCCTGACTGAAGTAGTCCGCACCAGTCAGATTATATCGTTCGCCGAAACTGCGCGGCACGCCTAGCAGCATGCGGAGGGCGCGGGCCTGATCTTCGGCGTGGCCGATCTGCTGAAGCGTCCGGCCGTTGCCGGGGATCAAGATCGGTCGGTCGCGCAGGAGCCGCTGGAACATCCGTTGTTCTCGATCGGGCAGGAAATTGTGTGCGCCCATGACCATCGAGAAGGCGGCGATCGAGGCGGGAAAGCGGTTCTCGCGCCATTCCCGAATCAGGATGTCTTCGCATTCGAGTTTGTTGTTGCCGTACTCGTTTTGGCGTTCGCCGCGTTCGATCGGATGATCTTCGGTGATCGGGAAATGGTCGCTGGCTTTGTAGATTACGGTCGAGCTGATGAAAATATAGTGGGCGATCCGGCCTCGGAAGATGTCGACCATCAACCGGACGTCTTCGGCGCGGTAGGCCGAGACGTCGATTACGGCATCGACGTCGACGGAGCCGAGGACGTCGCGCATCTGGGCCTCATCGGTTCGGTCGGCGAAGACGCGTTCGATCCCACTCGGCAACTTCGCCTGGCTCTTCCCTCGGTTGAGGATCACGACCTCGTGGCCGGTCTGTGCCAATTCCCGGACCAATGCGAGGCCGTTGAATTGGGTTCCTCCCATGACGAGCACTCTCATGGTGTTTCCTCTATCTGGGTTTGGGCTATGCGAAGGGGCCCGCTCAAGCGAAGGCCGGCGCGACCTTTTCTGCGAAGAGACGAGCCGGCTCGCGGGTGTCACGACCGAAGAATTCGATCACGAAGAGGCTGACGCCGAGGGCGCGATGGCGTTCGATGCCTTCGATGACGCCGTCGGGGGTGCCCCAGATTCCATGTTCCTCGATCGCCCCGCCCATATGGCCGCCGTAGACCTTCTTGGCCTTTTCGAGGGCGAGGCGCGCGGCCTCGTCGTTTTCGGCAATGACGACCACCGTCTGCTGAGAGATCTCGATCGAGTCGGGATCTCGCCCGACTTCTTCGCAGCGTTTGCGAAGCGCCTCGATCTTCTTCGGAAGCGCGGCCTGGTGGACGGCCATGTTATTCCAGGTATCCGCGTGCTGGGCCGCAATTCTCATCGTGACCTGCTCGCCGCCCCCACCGATCAGGATCTCCGGCGGCGTCTCCGGCTTGGGTTCGCAAAGCGCATTGTCCACGGAGAAATATTGACCCTTGAAGGTGGCTTTTTCTTCGGTCCACATTCGCTTCATGATCTCGACCATCTCTTCGAGCGCGCGCAAGCGTTCGCGGGTGCCCGGGAAGGGGCAACCAATCTGCTCGAACTCGGGTGGGAACCAGCCGGCGCCGAGGCCAGCGATCACGCGACCCGGGGCGACCTGATCAATCGTTGCGATCTGATTGGCGAGGACGGCTGGGTTGCGAAAGAAGGGAGGCGTGACCAGGGTGCCGAGTTTGGCGCGATCCGTGATGGCGGCGATGGCGGCGAGCAGTGTCCACCCCTCCATGATCGGGAGGGTGGGGTTTGGAACGCCATACATATGGTCGCAGACCCAGAGCGAGTCGAATCCAAGCGCATCGAATTCGCGCGCCGCCTCGCTCGTTTCGAGCCAGGATCGTTTGATTTGCGGAAGGGTTACACCGAATCGCGCCGCTCGTGTCATGGTTTTCTCCTGTCCCCCGAAGCCTGACTTGATACCCCACTCATGGCCAATTTGTCGTGTCCGGATTCTGCCAGGCGTTCCGATTTTGCTTGTTTTTCGGACGCGACGCGAGTCGGCGAATCGAACAGTCCAACTCGGGATCAATCACCTTCCGGACGCGGCCAGCGTTTTGCGAGAACCCCGCTTAACTGAATGAAAACAATTAGTTGAGGTGGATCCCGTTGACCGGTCGGTCGGCCCGAGCCCTTTGCTCGAAGCGCGATCTCGCAAGCCGACTTGGCATCGGGCCGCTCGCCGTGCATAGTGAGATGCAATGAGTCTTCACGACCGGATTACCAGAGAGATCAGGGAAGGGCCGACGGGTTCGAAGATCGGCGCGTTCTTCGATCTCGACCAGACGCTCCTGGCCGGATTCTCGGCGACGTCCTTCGTCCGGGAAAGACTCGTGACCGGTCGGATGAGCCCGCAGGAGTTGGGAACGACCTTCTACGGCGCGCTTTCCTTCGCCTTGGGTCGAACTGGTTTCTCCGCCTTGATGTCAGCGACGACCGCCGCCTATCGCGGACTCGCCGAGTCGATGCTCGAGGAGGTCGGGGAAGAGGTCTTCGTCAAGCATCTGGCCAAGCAGGTCTATCCCGAGGCACGGGCGCTCGTTCAAGCCCATCAAGAAGCCGGCCACACGGTCGCGATCATTTCTTCGGCAACCCGCTATCAGGCCGAGCCCTTGGCACGAGACATGGGCATCGAGCATGTGCTCTGTACCGAGCTCGAAGTCGAAGAGGGTGTTTTCACCGGTGAAGTCGTTCGGCCGACTTGTTATGGCGAGGGCAAGGCGGTCGCCGGCCGCGTGCTCGCCGCGCGTGAAGGCCTCGATCTCGAAGAGAGTTATTTCTATACGGATAGCCACGAGGATCTACCACTTCTCGAGGCCGTCGGCCGACCACGGCCGCTCAATCCGAATCGCCAACTGGCGCAAATCGCCAAAGAGCGACAATGGCCCGTCCGGCGCTTCACGAGTCGCGGCCGACCGGGGATCGGAGATCTGGTTCGGACGGGACTCACCTATGCGAGTCTGATTCCCGCCGCCTGGGCCGGCGCTGCCGCCGGCCTCGTCAACGGCTCCTATCGCGAAGCGATCAATGTTTCCGGCGCCGTTTGGGGCGATGTGGCGACTTCACTCGCCGGCATCGACCTGCGCGTCGAAGGCGAAGAGCATCTCTGGTCCCACCGCCCGGCGGTGTTCATCTTCAATCATCAGAGCGCCCTCGATGCGATTTTGATGATGAAGCTGATTCGTCGCGATATGACCGGGATCGGGAAGATGGAGCTGAAGAAGAATCCGATTTTTGGTCCGATCTTCACGGCAGCCGGCGTCGTGTTCGTCGATCGTGCCAATTCGGCGCGTGCGATCGAGGCCTTGAAGCCGGCGGTCGATGCCCTCAAGGAGGGGCGTTCCCTGGTGATCGCACCGGAGGGCACCCGGTCGCCGACGCCTCGCTTGGGTCGATTCAAGAAGGGCGCCTTTCATCTCGCGATGCAGGCCGGCGTGCCGATCGTTCCCGTCGTCTTTCGCAACGTGCTCGACGCATTTCCGAAAGACGCCAGGATCGTACGCCCGGCCACGATCGAAGCGGTCGTTCTCCCGCCGATCGACACGGCGGATTGGGCGCTGGAAGACCTCGACGAGAATATCGCCCGTGTTCGCGAGGGCTATCTGGAAATCCTGCATCAGTCCTGATCGAATTCTGCATCGAAAGGCCAGGCGATGAATCTTCGTGTCACGGTACTCGGCGCCGGTTCCTTCGGGACGACGATGGCGCATCTCTTCACCCAGAATACGCCGACACTGCTGTGGTGTCGCCGCCCGGAGATCGCCGACGAGATCAATCGGGATCATCGAAACGAGTCCTACCTCCCCGGCCATGACATCGCCCCCGAATTGCGCGCCACGTCTTCTTTCGAAGAGGCCGTCTGCGAGGCGGACGTATTGGTGATGGGCGTCCCCACGGTCGGGATGCGGACTTCCCTCGAAGAAGTGGCGAAATATATTCGCCCCTGGGTCCCCGTCGTGAGCCTGGCCAAGGGGCTCGAGCCCGGATCGCATCTGCGGATGACCGAAGTCATCCGCGACGTATTGCCCGAACATCGAGCGGCCGCGCTCTCGGGTCCGAATCTGGCCCGTGAGATCATGGCGGGATTCGCGGCCGCCAGCGTCATCGCCTGCGAAGACGCCGAGCTAGGCAAGCAATTACAAGGCCTGTTTCATGGTGGCGTCTTCCGGGTCTACACGAATCGAGACGTCATCGGTTGCGAGTTGGGCGGCGCACTGAAGAACGTCATCGCGATTGCGACCGGGATGGGAGACGGATTGGGTGTCGGCGACAACACACGTTCCGCAGTGATCACGCGGGGGTTGGCGGAGCTGACGCGACTCGGTGTTGCGATGGGGGGTGAGCCGGCGACTTTTGCCGGGCTCGCGGGAATCGGTGATCTGGTCGCGACCTGCACCAGCCGCCAGAGCCGTAACCGGCATGTAGGAGAAGAGCTCGGTCGGGGGCGAACGATCGAAGAGATCAGCGAGGCGATGAATCAGGTGGCCGAAGGTGTGAAGACGACGGCCGTGGCAATCGAGCTCGCGGAGCGTTATTCGGTTGAATTGCCGATCGCACAGGAAGTCTACGGCGTGCTCTACGAAGGGCATACGGCCGACGACGCCTATCGTGGCCTGACGCGGCGTGTTCCCGGGTCCGAGAACGAATACGAATCGGATTGATTCGGCTCGACCCGGCGACCAATCTCTGAGCAACGGCCACTCGACCTCGATTTCGATCGATCTGACCGATCGAAGCGCGTTAGGCGCTCGCGCTAGAGGTCGTAGACCAGGCGGCCCTGTTCGTTTCGATGGGCTTCGGCCTGCCGGGCGAGACGAAGGTGTTCGAGATGGGCGT